>DAOUGD010000110.1:0-72426 GCA_034429475.1 Anaerolineae bacterium | reverse complement strand
CCCCCTCTCTCCCTCCCCCCCCCGTTTCATCTTCGCCGTCATCCGGGGCGATATGGACGTGAACGAGACGAAGCTGGCTAACGCGGTCAAGGCCAAGTCGCTGCGCCCGGCCACGGAGGAGGAAATCCGCGCGGTGGGGGCGGAGCCGGGCTACGGATCGCCGCTGGGCGTGCAGGGCGCGCTGGTGGTGGTGGACGATGCGGTCGCCGCGTCGCCCAACCTTGTCGCCGGGGCCAACGAACCGGGTTATCACCTGCTCAACGTGAATTATGGGCGCGACTACGCCGCCGACATCGTGACGGACATCGCCGCCGCCGGAGAGGGCGACGGTTGCCCGCACTGTAGCGCGCCCATGCGCACGGCGCGCGGCGTTGAGGTCGGCAACATCTTCAAGCTCGGCACGCGCTACACCGAGGCGATGAAGGCGTACTTCAAGGACGAAAACGACGAGTTCAAGCCGATTGTGATGGGGTCGTATGGCATCGGCGTGGGACGGGCGCTGGCGTGCATCGCGGAAGAGCATCACGATGAACAGGGCTTGATATGGCCGATCACCGTCGCGCCGTACCAGGTACACTTGGTCGCGTTGGGGGGCAAGGAAGCCCAGGTGATGGAGACTGCCGAGCGGCTCTACGCGGAGCTACAGACCGCCGGCATTGAGGTGTTGTACGATGACCGAGGGTCCAGCCCTGGCGTCAAATTCAACGACGCCGACTTGATCGGTTTGCCGCTACGGCTGACCATCGGCTGGCAAAAGCTCAAGGATGAGCAGGTGGAGCTAAAACGCCGGAATCGCGCCGAGCGCGTCGCCGTGCCGCTCGCCGATGTTCTTTCTACCCTCAAGGCCGCCATCGCTGAAATGGAAGCGGAGATTGCGGCGCGGGTGGCGGATGTACCGTTTATGGCCTGAAGACCAGGAGCAACTGTATGTTTGCAGGCGCGGTATACCGCGCCTGCAAACATACTTATTAACTTGCCGCTTTAGCGGCTATCTTTAGAGGAGGCAAACCAATGGACGCTTTAGAGGTCATTTTCACACGCCGCAGTATTCGGAAGTACACGCCGGAACCGGTCGCAGCAGAGGATGTGAAGGCCATCCTGGAGGCGGCGATGAACGCGCCTTCGGCGAACAACCGCCAGCCGTGGCGCTTCATCGTGGTGGACGACCGGGCGCTGCTCAACGCGATTATGGAGGTGCATCCGTATTCCAAGATGCTGGCGGAGGCGCCGCTGGCCGTGGTCGTCTGCGGTGACACGACCGTATCGGATAAGTACTGGCAGCAGGATTGCGCGGCGGCCACGGAGAACTTGCTGTTGGCAGCACGCGCGCTGGGCCTGGGGACGGTGTGGCTTGGCGTCTACCCCAACGAGAGCCGTGTGCCAGGGGTGACGGCGCTGTTCAAGCTACCGGAACACATCCAGCCGCTGTGCATCGTCGCTGTGGGGCATCCCGCCGAGCAGAAGGGGCGCGTGGAGCGCTACGACGGGGATAAAGTTCACACCAACGGGTGGTAGGAAGTCAACAAAGGAGCACGTTTTTCGGTTTCGGAGTAGTCCGAAACCGAAAACTTTTTAAAGACGCATCAGGAACGCACGAGGTCCAAACGCAGTTCAATCCGGCGAAATGATTCAATATAACCGACGTCCTGCAATCCCGGCAAATGGGGATCGTCCACGGGGAAGTTCTCCGTTTTGGTGTCTAGCAGAGGATGGTGTGTGTGCAAGGCGTGGGCCAGAGCGCGCGCGACCCGGGGCGGTTCCCCGGCCTCGGTCTGGACCACCAGCCGCCCCAGTTGGAAGATGGTTTTCTGATAAGCCAACCAGCCATTGCTGCCATCGGACAGGTCCACCTTCAGGGCATACAGGTTGCCGCCGTTGATCAGCGATTCGTTCTCGGTCAGCCAGGATGGTCTTTCTCGCCGGCGTTGCAACAATTCGATAGCGCCATCCTGCTCCAGCCAGGTCGCAGTGTAAGGCTCAATCTCGATTTTGGGGTAGCCGGGAGGGCGGCGGAGAATCAGTAACTCGCGGTTCTCCTCAAAGCCGAGCTTTTTGAACAGCCGATGGGCCGGCACATTGTTCTTGATCACGTCCAGGGTGACGTAGTCCACCCCCAGGGCCAACGAGGAATCAATGTGGTGACGCATCAAACTTTCACCCGTCCCCCGGCGGCGCAAGACAGGGATAACGCCCAACCGAGTCACCCAGGTGTGCCGGGGACGCACGCCCAGCATAGATAATCCCAACACTTGTCCGTCCGATACGGCCACGGCAGAGTATTCCAGGCGCACATCGTACGTATGAATGTACTCTTCCAACCTTGCCGCATTCATCGGCATGGGCACGATGTAATCCATACGTGTCTGATTATAAATGTCTACCAGCGCTTCAATCGAAAATTCAGAGGCCAGGCGCAATTCAAGGGGGGGGAGATCGTCATCCAAAGTGTCATCCGCCGGCAGTTGAGAAACCTTCATCACGTTAGGCAAAGTCAACCGTATCGCTCCTCTCCAAACACCAAACTTCCACCACCGACATTATAACAGCTTATATCTGCGTTTTCGAACAAGGGCGTCCAGGGCTATCGCATTTGAACCTTCCGGGAAGCTTGGCGCCTGAGCATCGCAGAAACCCGCGTTATCGCCCAGGTTTGCACTCAAAGAATCCCGTGCAGCTCCCCGGAAGGTTGGCGCAGTCCAAATGCGATAACCTTACAAGGGCACCGCAGAGAAGTCAGACTCATTTCAAATACGTGCTCACTTGTGTGGCAAACTCCCGCGCACTGATGGGTTTAGAAATGTAACCCTCACAGCCATAGGCCCGTACCATCTCGGCAGCCGTCTCCTGCGGCCAGGCGGTCACGACCACCAGAGGAATAGCGGACAACAGCGCCGAGCCTTTCAACAAAGCCGCAACCGTCTGACCATCCATGTCTGGCAGCCCCATATCCAGCAAAATCAAATCCGGCACTTCGGCCATCGCAGTCTGCAAGCCATCCTGTGCCGCCGACTCCACCAATACGTGATACCCGGCGTACTCCAACAAGCGTTTCATCAAACGCGATTGGTGCGCGTCGTCCTCCATAATCAAGATTGTTTTCATCACCCTCTCCGTCCCATCCATCTATAATAAACTCAAAGGGGTTTTACGGATAAAAATTCCCGCAAACCCCCTTGCGATGTATCATGCGTTGGTGTATCCCACCCTGGAGCCATCGGATTTTAGTTTTTTGACGCAAAAAATCCTTCCACCTTCGTCATCAATTCTTTGACCTGGAGAGGTTTAGAAAGGTAATCGTCGCATCCCGCCACCATAAAACGTTCCCGGTCGCCGCGCATGGCCGAAGCTGTCAACGCGATCACCCAGATATGCTTGAGGGCTTCGTCGCCCTTAATGCGTTTGACGATCTCCAGGCCGTCCATTCCCGGCAGGCTAATATCCAACAGAACTAACACCGGGCGCTGTTGCTGCACCATTTCCCAACCAGTCACCCCATCTTCGGCCAATATGACTTCATACCCCTGCGAGCTTAATACTTTTTCCACCAGCCGGCGGTTGTGATAATTGTCTTCAATATAAAGCAACCTTTTTTCCATACCCATCACTCCGGCAACAAAGCCTCAATGTGCGCCAAGAAGCTGCTGCGATCTAACACGGATTTTGACCAGATCGAGTCCACATTCGAGGCCAGCCGCGCCCGCACATCCTGGGGCAGATCGTCCTGGGATGTGACTACGATAACAGGCACATTAGCCGTGTCCGCCCGCATCCGCAGCATAACCAATAAATTTTCACCGGCAATATCCGGCAATAACAAGTCCAAGATGATCATATCCGGCGAAGTCTCATCTATCCGACTTAGCGCCTCCTTCCCGGAGTGAGCCTCCACCACCGCGAAGCGCTGCTGCGTCTCCAACAGCCGGCGAATCAAACGCGCCTCCGGTTCGTAATCGTCCACGACCAGAATTTTCAGCCGCGCCCCTTGACCAAACATCGCCACAGGCGAGTCAGACGGACCAACCGGCGCGGTCGTCTCCACGCCGGCGTTGACCGCCACATTCCTGCGGCGCTCTACAATCTCTACGACATGGGAGGCCAACTCCCGCGCAGAGAAGTTTCCCTTCTGCAGGATAGAAGCATCGTGACGCTGTAGTCGCTCGGATTCGGACGGCTTCAGGGTCTTCGCCGACACGACTACCACCGGCACGTTGGCCGTGCGAGGATCGGCTTTCAATTCATCCAGGACGGCAAACCCATCCATATCCGGCATCATCAGATCCAATACGACGAGGTCGGGGACGCGCTCGCGCACCAGGGCGAGGCCATCATACGGATCGTTGGCTTCAAAAACACGATAGGGTTTGTAATGTTGCAGCAAGCGCCGGATCAAGCGGCTGTCGTAGGGGTTGTCGTCAATAATGACGATGGTGGTGATTTGTTCGTCCAGCTCTTCCAGGGCCGTGACCAACCCTTCTGCCGGGCGCAGCTCCGCCGGCGACGTCACGGCCAGGTTGAGGATGTAGCGATCTTCCAGTGCGTATTTCTCGGCGCTGAAAGTGTGCCCGGAACAGTTCACCACGACCACCTCAGCGGGTTGGATGTGGCCGTTGTCGAGCAACTTCTCCAGGCCGGCAAACGCCACACTGGCCGCCGGCTCCATCGAGAGTCCCTCCAGGCGGGCGATGTGCCGCATGGCGCGGAAAGCTTCACCGTCACTCACCGCCACCATTGCCCCGCCGTTGGCGTCATTGGCGCGCTTTAGCATGGTGTAGGCCATTCCCGGATTGCCGGTCGCCAGCACGGTGATCAGGCTATCCGGCTGCTCCACCGGTTCGGCCACATCCAGGTGCTTCTCCCAGGCATGCACCATCGGGGAGCAGCCTTCGGTTTGCACCACCGCGATTTTGGGGATGCGGTCAATCATTCCGGCAGCATACAGTTCGGTGAAACCCTTCAAGACTCCCAGCGGCCCGATCCCGCCGGACACGGCCTGGATGTACCAATCTGGCGCCTGCCAACGGCCATAGGCGCCGCGCGGCAACTGCTCGGCGATCTCAAAGGCGATGGTCTTCATACTCTCTTTGCAAGGGATGGATTTCGCGCCGCGATCCAGGTAAAGCCCGCGCCGCTGCGCAAAATCGGCAGAGACTTTCTTAGCTTGATCGTAAGTGCCGCTGACTTTGATGACTTCGGCGCCATACAGCGCCAGTTCGCGCATCTTCTCGGCGGGGACGCTGCTGGTGACGAACACCCACAGTTTGATGCCGGCGCGCGCGCAGTAGGCGGCATAAGCCGCGCCCGCGTTGCCGGTCGAAGCCAGCACGATCTCATCAATCCCTTGCGCCTTCAGCGCGCTCACCGCCGTCGCGGCCTGCCGATCTTTGAACGAGCTGGTAGCGTGCTGGCGTTCATCCTTGATCCAGATTTGCGCGTAGCCGGTTTCACGTTCCAGACCCGTAGCGCGAATCAGGGGGGTCCAACCTTCCCCCAAACTTACCCGCTGGAGGCCTGTGGGAAAGGGGAAAAACTCTTCGTAGCGCCACAAATCGTAGGGGCGCTCTTTGAGCAAAGCGGGCCACTGCTCCGGCAAGGCTGCACAATCGTACACAGCATCCAGCCACGTGCCGCCGCACACCGCACAGGCGACCGCATACGGGTCGGCCGGTATCATGTGCCCACATTCGAGACACCGCACCCCGGAAAAAAGTGATGGCATGACGATGTACCCTCAGCCCGCTATCCTGAACATTCTTTCAATGCAAAAACGTCGTAAGCTCGCACTAATTCGGATCGGCCCTTCAGGTTCAAGGGGTCCACTGGACGCGCCTCGATAATATTCTGGACTTCGTTATAGGTGTGTTCATCAATGAGAATTTGGCCGGCGCGCGCGTGTTCCTGGAGGCGTTTAGCCGTGTTGGGCGTATTGCCGATCACCGTGTAATCCATCAGTTGTTCTGAGCCGATGTTCCCCACCACCGCTTCGCCGGTACAAATTCCCACCCCCAGTCCCAGATCGTGGATGCCCGGCGTTTGCGCGTACATCTCGGAGAAGCGCCGCTGCATCGCGCAGGCGGTGCGGATCGCCTGTTCGGAACTGTTCAGGCTCGGAATGGGCGCGCCGTAGAAAGCCATGATGGCATCCCCCAGGTATTTATCCAACGTGCCGTGGTTGTCAAAGATGGTGGGCACTAACACGTTGAAAATGCTATTCAAGGTCTGGGTAACGTGGGCCGCTTTGTGCTGCTCCGCAAAATGCGTAAATCCACGAATGTCCGCAAATAACACGCTGACCTGGCAACTGCGCCCGCCCAGTTGCAGGTTTTGCTCCGGGTCGCTCAAAATTTCACTGGCAATCTCTTTGGAAATGTAATGCGTCAACACCCACTCCAACAGCCCGTTTTTGACTTCCAATTCGTTGTGCAACTGTTTGATGCGCAACAACGAGCGCGTACGGGCTAATAATTCCACTGCGTTGAAGGGCTTGGTAAGAAAGTCGTCAGCCCCGGCCTCCAACCCTTTGACCTTATCCTCCATCTCCTGGAGCGCCGTCAGCATCAGGATGGGAATCGCGCGCGATTCGGGTTTGGCCCGCAATTCCCGCGCCACCTGAAACCCATCCATTTCCGGCATCAACACGTCCAGGATGATCAGGTCAGGAGACTGATCCGCCACCAACGCCAAGGCTTCTTTACCACTGTAAGCTGGATAGACTTCGTAGTTCGTGGGCTTCAGAATGGAAACCACTAACTTGACGTTACGCGGGTTATCATCAACAACGACAATACGCGGGATTTTTGCTTGTGTGCTCATACACCAACTATGCTCGATAGAATGATTCTATTATCCCCTCAATGCCCGACACTGCAAGTTACAAGCGTTATCCTTCTTGTTGGGGTATGTCCACTGAGCAAATCTTGCGGCTTCAAGCGCCGGCAAGAAGGATGTTTTGCCATTCCGGGCGGCTGCCCGCAATGACAAAACATCCTTAGCCGTGGAATTTTCGCTTATTCCGCTGCCATGCCTTCAGCTTCCACCGGAATGTAGATGCTGAACTTGGTGCCCTTCCCCAGTTCGCTCTCCAATTTCAGTTCCCAGCCATGCATCTGCACCAGACTGCGGGTGATTGCCAATCCCAGGCCGGTGCCTTCAGCCCGCCGCGTGCTGGAGCCATCCACCTGGCGGAAGCGCTCAAAAATCTTGCCCTGATCCTCCTTTGACATGCCCATGCCGGTGTCTTCCACTTCAACGACGATAGAGTCGCCGATACGGTGCGCGCGCAGATAGATGAAGCCCTTTTCGGTGAATTTGACGGCGTTGGACACCAGGTTATTAAGCACCTGTCCCAGGCGCACGCGGTCGGCAGTGATAAAGGGCAGGTCGTCATCGGCCTCAATCACAATCTCCACATTGGTCTTCCGCTTGTGGAGCAGACCCAGGTTGTTCACCCGGCTGTCCTCCAGGATGGGGGCCACGTCCACCAGTTCCTTCGTCAAGGTCATGCGCCCGGCCTCAATCTTGGTCAGGTCGAGGATGTCGTTGATCAGACGCAGCAATTGCTGGCCGTTCTCGAAGATGGCCTGCACGTCCTCCTCCATTTCGGGCGTCAATTCGCCGTCAATACCCATCAACATAACCTCGGTGTAGCCCAGGATGGAGTTCATCGGGGTGCGCAGTTCGTGGCTCATGTTTGCGAGGAATTCGCCTTTGAGGC
Organism: Anaerolineae bacterium; assembly: GCA_034429475.1. Taxonomy (GTDB): domain Bacteria; phylum Chloroflexota; class Anaerolineae; order B4-G1; family SLSP01; genus JAKQHY01. Next base: position 64,715 of record DAOUGD010000110.1, on the reverse strand, counting down.
GATCAATTTCCAACACCCGGTCGTAAGAGGTCGCCGTCAAGAAGGCCGCAGCGATTTGCCCGGCCAGGGTGGTGAACACGTCCATATCTCCGGGGGTGAAGCGATTCGGCTCGTCGTCCTGCACATCCAGCACCCCCAACACCCGGTCACTCACGAGCAGTGGAACGGCCAGTTCCGAGCGGGTTGCGGGCAGCAGTGGGTTGGGCATAAAGTCCGGCGCCTTGGTCACATCGTTGACCAGGATAGCCTTCCGAGTGCGCGCTACCCGCGCCACCAGACTCTGTTCGCGGTCTACCGGAATCGCGTGTCCCCGCTCCCGCATGATGCGCCCGGCCTCCCCACTGCCCACACGCAGCAGCAGCGTTTGTGATTCAGCATCCAGTGTGTACACATGGACATGATAGAGGTCAAATCGCTCTGTCACCAACGGGACAACCAGTTCCAACAGTTCCTGCGGGTTGAGAATGGCCCCCACCTGCGTGGAGACTTCCGCCGCCGTGCGCAACTGGGTGGTGAAACGCTCGCGTTCCTTTTCGATCTGTAGTCGTTCCGTGATGTCTTGCGCGAATACGAAGAAGTGCGTCTGCTCGCCGAACTGCACGGAATAGACGTTAATCTCGACGGGGAAGATCCGCCCATCTTTGGCGCGGTGCCGGCTGGTTAAGGTGAACGAACCAGACGATTTGATTTGCGCCGATATACCCGCCATCGCCGCCGCGGGGAAGTCGGGATCAATGTCAAAGAGGCCCATCGTCAGCAATTCCTCGCGTGTATATCCTAACATCTCACAGGCCGTCTGATTGACATCGGTAAACCGGCCGTCCTCGGTAAACCAAAAGATTTCGGCTGCCGTGGCGTCTACCGAGGCCCGCGTGAGCCGCAGCGCCTCTTCCGCGCGCTTGCGCTCGGTAATGTCGCGGGTGATGGAGACAAAGCCGGCCGGGGCGCCCTCAGCATCCCGCAGCAACGCGGAGTTCTGTTCGGCGTCAAAGACAGCGCCGTCCTTCCGCACCATCTTGTATTCAGCAGCAACGCTGCGCCCGGACTCCAACGCCTGGCGGATGCCTTGTGACGCGCGGGGCCAGTCGGCGCGCGCAAACAACTCCATCGCGCTGCGTCCCAACACCTCATCGCGGTGGCCATACCGATGCAAATGCAGCGTTGCCTCGTTCATGTCTTCGATTTGTCCCAGCGTGTTGGTCACCGTGATCCCTTCAGTCATGGCCTCAAAGATGGCGCGCACCCGTTCCGCCACCTCCCGCTGCGCCACCTCTGCCCGGCGCTGCTGCTCAAAGGCGCGCGCGTTCTGAAAGGCGGTGGCAATTTGCCCGACCAGGGTGCGGAACACGTCCAGGTCGGCAGAGGTGAAGGCGTCCACCGTATCCGCCTGGACATCCAGGACGCCCAACACTTCGCTCCCAATCATGGCCGGGACGGCCACCTCAGATTTCGTATTGGGCAATAACAGATTGGGCAAATAGCCTTCTTCCTGGGTCACATCGTTGACCCACACAATCTCACCGCTGTGGGCGGCCCGCACCACCAGGCTCTTCTCCCGGTTCATAGGGATTTTGAACCCCTGCTGCTTCATGATCTTGCCCACGCGCCCGTACCCGGCCCGGAGCACCAACGTGTCGCCTTCCAAGCCGTAGAAGTGGACATGGTAGAGACCAAACCGCTCTTTCATCAGCGGGATGACCGTCTCAAACAGCTCATCAGGATCAAGAATGGTCGTGATTTGCGCGGCGATCTGGGCAGCGGTGCTAAGCTGCGTAGTGAAGCGCGCACGCTCGGCTTCCGCCTGTTTCAGCGTCGTAATATCGCGGGATACATTAGCCAAGTATTGGATTTCGCCCATAGCATCCTTGAGCGGGATAATAGTCATCAAGACCGGAATATTCCGGCCATCCAACGCTTTAAGCACACTCTCGCCGCTCCATGTTCCTTCCTGAAGTGCAGTGGGGATGATTTCGTGCGTCACCCTGGAGAGTTCGTCATCCGGGACGAAAGTGGGGATGAAGTACTCGCCGGGATCAGCTTCAAGGGGGATGCCGGCCATTTCGCGAGCGCCCCGGTTAAAGTAGATCGCACGACCATCCGCAACGGTGCCAATGGCCACAAAATCGCTCGTGGTCTCCAACAGGGCACTCAGCCGGGCGCGCTCGGCTTCGGCGGCGCGCATCGCACTGATGTCGCGAGAAACGTTGGCAAGATACCGCAGGTTGCCCACTGAGTCCTTAATGGAGATGATAGTCATCAACACCGGGATTTCGCGCCCATCCAACGCCTTGATAAAACTCTCGCCGCTCCATGTCCCCGCCTGGATCGCCTTCGGAATGATCTCGTTCATCGTGCGCGCCACTTCACGCTCAGGGACGATCGTTGCAATGTTGTAATCAGCAGGGTTGGTATCCAGAGGAAGCCCCAACATTTCGCGGGCGCCCCGGTTGAAGTATACTCCCCGACCATCAGGGCTGGCGATCCCCACGAAGTCGCTGGTCGCCTCCAGTACAGCGCTCAAACGGGTACGCTCCTCTTCCGCTGCCAAACGCTCGGTGATGTCGCGGGCAAAGGCGCAGTTGAATTCCTGGTCGCCGTATTTGAGGTAATTGACTTCAATTTCCACCGGAATAAGGCGGCCATCCTTTGCCCGATGCTGGGACTGAATCACCATGCGTTGCTTCTCTTTAAGCTCAGTCCAGTGTGGCGCCCAGGCTTCCGGCGGGAAATTGGGGTCCAGATCGGTGAAGCGCGGAATGGAGAGCAGCTCCTCCCGCGTGTATCCCAACATCTGACAAGCGGTTTCATTCACGTCATACAGACTGGCGTCCTGGCGCAACCAGTAGATAGCCGCCGGCCCCCGATGCACCGAGAACTGCGTCAGGCTCAATTGGTCGCGCAAGCGCGCAGCCTGGAGCGCCACGGCGCTTTGTTCAGCCAACGAGCGATACAGATAAACGCGGCGCTCATCAAAGAACCCCGGCTCTTTGGCCGCCACCGTTAACGTTCCTACCCACTCGCCACCGCTCACTACGGGGAAGATCGCAAAGCTATGCACCCCCATCTGCTCCCCCAGGGCCAGACTGCCGGCGTCGAAGCGGGAATCGGCGAAGACTTCATTGCTAACCAGGGCCGTCTCCGCCGACACATGCCGCAGCAACGGAAATTCGGTCACAGAGAAGCGCATCCCTACCTGCAACACCGGCGGAATACCGCTTTCGAACAGTTCGCTGCGCACTGCATTGAAAATACGCTCCCCTTCTTTTTCTTCAATCAGGGTAATCAACGCTTGAGCCTGCGGGTAAAAGTCCGCTACTTTGACCATCGCATCCAACACGGCCGCTTCAGTCTGCGCGTCGGCCAACGTCTGGCTGACCCGCAAGCGCGCGTCAGTCTCAGACAGGCTCCGCTGCACCGCGTCGCGCAAGCGGGCCGTGCGCAGAGCGACGGCCCCTTGATCCGCCAACGTCTGATAGAGGTGTAACTTGTATTCGTCGAAGTAATCGGCTGTTCCCGCGGCAATGGTGAACACTCCCAGCCACTCATCCCCCGCGGTAATGGGGAGTAACGCCATGCTGACCGTTCCCTGGCGAGCCGTTAACTGGCGCGTTAGGGGATCAACGCGGTCATCTTTGGCCAGATTCCCCGAAATAAAGGGGGTATGCGGGCCAATATGTTGCATCAACGGCAGCATCTTCGTCGTAAAGCGTGTGCCTAACGGAATGGTGGCCTGGAGTCCGCTGGCAAAGGCTCCCGCGCGCACCAATACAGTTGTCAATTCCGCAGCCTGCGGGTCAAGCATATTCAGGGTCACCCGCGCCTCCGGGAACACGCCAGCCTTCTGGATCAGGGTGTCCAACACGTTCTCCTCGCTCAAGTTGCCGGTCAACGCCTGGCTGATGTCCAATCGCACCCGCGTCTCGGTAAGCAGGCGCTCAATCTCGGCCTGCGCGCGCCGCTGCGCCGTCGCGTCGGCAAAGATGACGACGCCGCCCATCTGTTTGCCCTGCGGGTCAAGCAACGGCCCGGCATTGATGAGCATAGGCACCACCGTGCCATCCGGCCAACGCACCCCCGCGTCGGTCGCCGTATGCGTTCCCCCTTGGGTCACGGCCTTGACCAACGGCAACTGCGCATTGTCGTATAGTTCACCGGTAGCCACATTGATGACGTCGTAGGCTTCAACATACGCACCGCCCTCTTTATCCAAGACTTCCCGGCCCATCATCGCGCGACCAGTATCGTTCACCAGCAGAACGTTGAACTGATTGTCTACGGCCCACACGCCCACCGGCAGGTTCTGGAGAATGCTGTCGTACAGGGCGCGTTGGCGCTCAATTTCCTGCTGAATACGGCGTTGTTCGGTAGCATCCGCAAAAATGACCACGCCCCCCACCTGCTTACCCTGCGGGTCCAGGAGTGGGCCAGAATTGATCATCTGAGGAACGATGGTGCCATCGGGCCAGCGCACCCCGGCGTCCGTCGCCGAATACGAACCGCCCTGCGTCACCGTCTTGACCAGCGGCAATTGGGTATTGTCGTACAATTCGCCAGTATTCACGTTGATCACTTCATAGGATTCAACGTAAGCGCCGCCGTCTCCAGATTGAATCTCCCGCCCCATCATCGCGCGCCCGGCGTCGTTCACCAACAGGACGTTAAATTGATTGTCTACGGCCCACACGCCCACCGGCAAGTTCTGTAGGATGCCGTCATACAAGGTGCGCTGGCGTTGCACTTCTTCGTATAGGGCCGCGCTTTGCAGGGTATTGGCGATTTGCGCCGCCAACGTTTGGAACACGTCCAGGTCTGCCTGCTTGAAATAATTCGTGACGTTGTGCTGCACATCGAAAACGCCCAACACTTTGCCGCCGGCGATCGCCGGGATAGCCACCTCCGAACGAGTGTCAGGCAACAATGGGTTCGACATAAAATTAGGGTTCTGGGCGACATCGTTGACCAGCACGACTGTCTGGGCGCGCGCGGCAGTCGCCACCAGGCTTTGCTCACGGCTCAGGGGGATGCTATGCCCGTGCTCCAACATGATGCGGCCCGCCTCGCCGTAACCGGCCCGCAAAGTAAGCATACCGTCCGCTTCATTCAGGGTATAAACGTGAACGTAGTACAGCCCAAACTGCTCCTTGATCAAAGGGATCACTGTCCGCAACAGTTCGTCCGGGTCCAGAATCGCCCCCACTTGCCCTATGATGTCCGCCGCCGTCCCCATCAATGCGGTGAAATGCCGACTCTCCGTCTCGATCCGCTTACGCCCGGTGATGTCGGTAAACGCAGCCAGCAACGCCGTCTGGTCGGCCCGGTACACAATCGGCTTAAGCGACAGCGACAGCCAGCACGGCGCGCCATCCGCCCGCCGGGCGTAAATCTCGTAGTTCTCCAACACGTTATTCTGCGCTATCATCAACTCAAAGGCTTTCCGGCTGTCTTCCTCGTAGTAGTAGAAATCCGGCACGGTCTTGTTCAGCAAAGCTTCCGAGGTGTAGCCCAAAATTTTAGTAAACTCGGGGTTTATATATAACACAGCGTTGTCGGGCACGCTCGTAATGGCAATCCCCACCGGCATGGTCTCCAGAATCGCTCGCTGTTGCTCCGTTGCCAGGCGGAGTCCGTCCTGCGCCAACCGCTGCGCCGTGATGTCCGTATCCACACCCCGATAGCCGAGCAGGTTTCCGGCCTCATCCAGCAGGGCCACCCCGCTCGTGAGCAGGCAGACACGCGTGCCATCTTTACGGAAGTTCCAGTTTTCCAGGTCCACGATATTCGCCTTGCGGGACATCAGATCGCCAAACATGGGGGCGATGCGCGTCACTTCTTCCGGGGGCATAAAATCGAAGGGGGTCTTGCCCAAGAGCTCCTCAGCCGAATACCCCAATATCTCTGCCACCCGCCCGGAGCAATAGGTGTATTGTCCTTCAGCATTGACCTCCCACACCCAACCGGCCGTATTCATCACAATGTCGCGGAACCGCTGCTCAGACTCGCGGATTTCGTCTTCTGCCTGCTTACGCGCGGTGATGTCCTCCACCAACCCCACCCCACTGAACACTTCAGCCGTCCGGTGCAACGGCGCACTCCGCAAGGTAATCCAGATTTGCGCGCTGCTGGTGGTGGCCGCGTAAGGGCCTTCGTATAGCCCCTCCTTCCCGACCAGGCTCATTTCTAAAGCCGGTAAAACATTCTGGTCGCGCAGGCGGTGCATATCCAGTCCGATCAAGCGTTCGCGGGGAGCTTGCAGAATCTGCGCAAAACGCTCATTACAATCCACAATCCGCAGATCGTGATCGTATTGAAAGATCCCCACCGGCGACCGGTTGAAAACCTGGCGATACCGCTCTTCGTTGGCGCGCAACGCCGCCTCCATCCGTTTGCGCTCGGTAATGTCGTTAACCACAGTGAGCAAGACTTCTTCCTCGGCCCCAAACGAAGTGATTTGGATGGACAACGACGCCCAGAAAGGGTCGCCATCCAAGCGCTTGAAACGCACTTCGTAGTCGCGCAAATAACCATCCCGGCGCAGGGCCGCGATGAGAGGCAAGCGATCTTCCGGGTTTTCATAAAAGACCATCGAAGATTGTCCTTTTAAGTCTTCAAGACTGCCCCGGAAGAGTTGTGCGGTGGCGTCATTGAGGTAGAGGATCGCGCCATCTTCCATGCGGGTAACCAGCATCCCCACGGACACAACGCTGAGCAGTCGCCGCTGCTGTTCCTCGCTCTCGCGCAGGCTGGTCCCCACTGACGCGCCGCCCGAACGCTCCCGCGCCGCTTCGCCTTCCAGTGTGGCGTTCCGCTGGCGCAAACTTTCCAATTCTTCAATGAGCTGCTTCTTGGTTTTATCTAAATCGCTCATGCGTTACCTCTTATGTATCAGCAGATTAAGCAGATTCAGCAGATTTTTCAATCCTAGCAACGAAGTCAGACTCTGCGTCTCTGCGGTGAATGGATAGATCATTTCCGCTCAGATACATTGCGGCAGATATTGACAAAACCTACCGGGTTGCCCTCAGCATCACGCAGCAACGCCGCCGTCATCTCGCCGGCAAAGGTGCTGCCGTCCTTACGCTGAAGCGTCACCGGCTGCACGCCGCTGCTCCCCGATTCCATGGCGGTCACCCACCCCACCGAAGCTTGAGAGCGATCGGCCGGGGCGATCATCTCCAAAATATTGTGATGGAGCAAGTCCTCGCGGCCGGCGTAACCCAACAAGGCAAAACTGGCCTCGTTCATGTCGGTAATCTCGCCGATCATATTGCTCACGATGACGCCGTCGCCCATCGCGTCGAACATCGCGCGGATTTGCTCCGACGAGTCGCGCAGGGCAACTTCGGCCCCCCGCTGTTGGGCAAAGTACTGGACGTTTTGGAGGGCGGTGAGCACCTGCCCCAACACCGTCTTGAATACATCCACCATCGTGGGCGTGAAGTATCCCGTCTGATCCGCCAACACATCCAGAACTCCCAGCACCCGCCCACCGACGATGAGCGGCAGCGCCACTTCAGAGCGCGCATCCAACAACAACATATTGGGGGCATAGTCAGCCTCCTGCGTCAGATCGTGCGCCACTACCACGTCTCTGGTGTGCGCCGCCCGCGCCGCCAGGTCTCTGCCGCCCTTGAGGGGAATACGGTATCCCCGTTGCTTCATCATCTGCCCAGCCTGCCCGTAGCCCACCCGCAGAGTCAAAGTTTGCGTCGCCTCATCCAGGTCATAATACTGCGCGTGATAAAGATTGAAGCGTTCCTTCGTCAACTGCACCAGCGTCTCAAACAATGCATCGGCGTCCAAAATGGCGCTGATTTCCGTGGTGATTTCGGAAGCCACCCGCAGATGGACGGCGAACTGCTCCCGTTCCGCCTCGGCCTGTTTGCGCGCGGTAATATCCACCAGCGAGGACAACATGAATTGCTCGGCGCCAAACTGAATCGGCAGGATCGAAACCAACACCCATAACACCCTGCCGTCTGGACACTTGAGGCGCATCTCCTGGGACTCCACCTGACCTTGCTCCTGTAATTTATAGGTGAGGCCCTGAAGGTCTGCCGGATCTTCAAAGGTAACCGGCACCACTTTCCCCAACAAGTCTTGCGCCGACGCAACACCGATGAGTTCAGCATAGACTTGATTGGCATAGAGGATGGTCTCATTGGAAGAGCGGATTATGACCACGCCGATGGGCAACGTTTCCAGGATCATCCGCTGTCGCGCCTCACTCTCGCGGACTGCGGCCTGCGCGCGCTGCTGCTCGGTAGCGTCAATAAAGATCACCACCGCGCCGGTCTGCGTCCCATCCGGATCGAGCAACGGCGCTGCGTTAATGAGCTGAGGCACCACGGTGCCATCCGGCCAACGCACCCCGGCATCCACCGCCGTATACGTCCCCCCCTGGGTCACGGCTTTGACCAACGGCAGTTGCGTATTGTCGTAAAGCTCACCGGTATTGATGTTAATGACCTCGTAGTTCTCCACGTAGGCGCCGCCGGCCTGATCCTTGACCTCACGACCCATCATCGCCCGGCCGGCCGGGTTCACCAGCAAGGGCTTGAATTGCTGGTCCACCGCCCACACACCTACCGGCAAATTCGTGATGATGCCGTCGTAGAAGGCACGTTGGCGCGCGACCTCCTCCACGTACCGGGCATTCTGCAACGATATAGCGATCTGTCCGGTCAGGGTCAGGAAGACGTCCAGGTCGGCCTGGGTGAAATAATCTGCCTGATCGTGTTGCACATCAAAGACGCCCAACACTTTGCCGCCGGCCAGAGCCGGCACCGCCACCTCCGCTCGTGTATCCGGCAACAAGGGATTGGGCATGAAGTTGGGATTCTGCGTCACGTCATTGACCAGCACCGGTTTGCCGGTCCGCGCGGCGGTTGCCACCAGCGACGCTTCCCGGCTCAAGGGGATGCTGTGCCCGCGCTCCAACATGATACGGCCCGGCTCGCCATAACCGGCCCGCAAATGCAGCGTCTCGCCTTCCTCATCCAGCGTATACACGTGGACGTAATACAGGCCAAAACGCTCTTTGATCAACGGAATCACGGCCTGAAGTAATTCATCAGGGTCAAGAATCGCAGTCGCCTGCGCAGAAATATCCGCCGCCGTATTCAACCGTGTTGTAAAGCGCTCACGCTCCGTCTGGGCAGCGCGCATCTCACTAATATCCCGCATCACGGTTGAGATGTATTCCAATTCACCAGACGGCGATTTGTGCGCCATGATGACCTGCGAGACTGGAATTTCTGTCCCATCTACCCGCAGCAAAGCGCTTTCACCCTGCCAAAGTCCCCGCGCTATCGCCATCGGAACACCGACCTTTTCGACTGTCTCCAACACCCACGCAGGATGAACATCAGGGATAGTGTGTTTCCTGAGGTCCTCATCCGCCGGCCAGCCCACCATTTTCCGGCCGGCCTCGTTCATGTAGGTTATTCGGCCATCTGGCGTCGTTGTAGAAACCAGGTCACTGGTGCTCTCCAAAATGGCGTTCAGGCGTGCGCGTTCCGCCTCTCCTCGCATACGCGCCGTCACATCCAGGAAGCCCGCAGCCATTTCCCCCGGAGACGTTTGGAAAGCGTAGACTTCAAACGCACCCTGGATTTCACCCTGGTCATAAGCAATCTGCTGCGTCTGCCACGGCTTGCCCTCGCCGGCCGCCTCCCGATAACGGGTAGGCACCTCGGTCTGCGTCAGTGGCGGGAACGCTTCTTCTATCGTCTTCCCCACGAAAATGCTGTTATCCACCCCCAATAAGAGGTCCGCCGCCGCATTGGCGCCGGCGAAGACCAGCCGACCATCCGGCTCCAACCGATACAGGTGCATCCCCAATGGTATAGCATCGAGGATATTGCGGAGTCGCGCCGTATTTTCCGCCAACGTAGTTTCAATTAGTTTGCGTTCGGTAATGTCCTGCATGTAACCATCATAATGCGTGATCGCACCCTGCGCATCGCGCACAATGTGGGTCTGGTCATACGTCCACCGCACCTCGCCCGAAGCCGAGACCAACCGGTATTCCTGGGAGAAGGTTTGGACGCCAGACGCGCTGTACGCTTGCACTTCTTCCGCCACCCGCGCCAAATCGTCAGGATGCACAATACTGGCGTAGGGGATTTCTCCACTGATCAGTTTTTCAGGCGGATACCCCAAAATATTGGCAACGTTTGGAGAAACGTACTCTACCGGCCAGCCGGCCGCATTTTGCCAGCGGAAAATCATCACCGGCCCGGCAGCAAAAAGGGCAAAAGCGCGCTGCGTATCTTCCTCAGCCCGCTCCCGCCGCGTAATTTCAATCTTCTGCTGCGCGTTCTGCAAGGCCATCCGCGAAAGCTGCTGCGAGAACACGTACAACGCCTCGCCAACCTTCTCGAAGCGTTCCAGCGGCATCCGGGTAACTTTGTCCACCGCCTGCCGGAACGCTTCAGGATCCGCGCCCACCTGTTTCCCATACGCCAACACCCGTTCCACCTCGGCGTCGCCGGTGAGGATCTGCCCGATGAGCCAGTTCCCAATGTGCCGGTCGCCCAGGTAAATGCTCACGCCGCCATCCCACAGCCCGCCGCTTAGACACGGTTGCAGGATCGGCCCGCCCGGATGGGGTTTGCCCAGTTCCGCGTCGGACTTGTAACAGTTGGCCCGACCAAGTTCAGTTTTGCGCACCAACTGACACATTTCACAAAACTGGCTCGGTTCCGTGAAGGGCGTTCCATCAATGTCGGTAATAATTGAGGCTACGCCGGTCGCCGCCGCAAAAGCATCTTGTAGCTTTTGGAGTTCGGCCAGATCAAACACATCAGTGAATTTCAGTTCATCAATAGACAGAACTTGAGAGGCCTCTTCAACGCGCGATTCACGCTTCTTGGTCATATACACCTCCTAGAAACAAATGCGGGGAAACTTCTCATAGACCAGCATCAACCCCATTATAGGGCTAAACAGGTTGCAAACATGTAGCATTTACGTAACACATCCATCACGCTTTCTCAAGCGGGGCCAACTGTTGCACCAGTGTGACAAGGCCGGAAATTGCCACAGGTTTCTCGATGAAAAAATCAATATCAATTTCCCGGGTCAGGTAATAATACTCAGCGCTGCCGGAGACCACAATGATCTCGGTGCCCTCCTGGTGCAGCGTCGCGATTTCCTGGCGCAGGAGATTCACGCCTTGCTCCTCGCCCAAATGCACATCTGAGATAAACACTCCATAGTGGTGGCGGCGCAACAAATCGCGCGCAGTCTCCACCGTTTCCGCCGTATGCACCGCGAAGCCGGCCTTGGTCAACGCTTTCTCATACAGACGCAGCAAATAAACATCGTCTTCCATGATCAAAATACGTGGGGATTCTACCGGTTGTGAAGCAGATACGTTTGTCGGAAGCGCCATACTCCTCCTTCAACCTACACAACTGCCCGCCGAGGTGAAAGTTCGGCTCGAAGTGGTCAAAAAGATCAACACAAAGTTGAACAAAGAACAACTTCAGTATATTACGAGTCTTAAAGGTATGCAAGTTGACGTATGTGGAAAAATTCATAGTTGACAAAGAAAACGATTTCTTATATAATAAACTTTGTAGAAAACGATTTCTTAGCTGCCGTCCTCCAACGGGAAAGAGAGATATACTATGCCCACCTCCCTAGCCGATGTCGCCAAAGCCGCCGGCGTTTCCAACGCCACCGCTTCGCGCGTTCTAGCCAACAGCGACTATCCAGTCACGGAGGAAACGCGCCAAAAGGTGCTGAAGGCCGCCGAAGCCCTGGACTACCGCCCCAATCTCATCGCGCGGGGGCTGCGCACCGAACAGACGGCCTGCGTCGGCCTGATTGTCGAAAACATCCTAAGTCCCTTTATCCCCCCCATCACGCGGGGCATCCACGACTACTTGCGCCAGCACGACTACTCCGGGATCATCATCAATGCGGACTGGGACCCCGTCGCGGAGACGAAAGCGATGGCCGACCTGGCCCGTCGGCACATAGACGGCGTGATCCTGGTTGAGTCTTACACGCGCTCCTCCGACGAGGTCGCCCGGCTGATTGACAAGCCGCACATCTTTGTCCACCGCCTCTTCAATTCGTTGAACCCCTATTCGGTCGTCCCTAATGACCGCCACGGCGCGCGGCTGGCGGTGAAGCACCTCGCCGGGCTGGGGCACCAACGCATCGCGTTCATCAACGGCCCGGAAGGGTGGGACGCGACGATCAACCGGCTGGCCGGGTATCAAGATGAGCTGGCGGTCTGGAATCTTCCCTTTGATCCCACCCTGGTCATCAGGGGAGATTGGGAAGTCCAAAGCGGCTACAGCGCCGCGCAGCAATTGCTCGCGCTCCAGTCGCCGCCCACCGCGATCTTTGCCGCCAACGACTTGATGGCGTTAGGCGTCGTCTACGCGGCCCAGGATGCGGGGCTACGAGTGCCTGAAGATGTGGCGCTCGTCGGGTACGACAACCGCGATTTCTCCGGCTTTGTGCGTCCGGCGCTCACGACGGTGCGGATGCCCTGTGAAGAAATGGGCTGGATTGCGGCGGAATCGCTGCTGCGCCTGATCAACCAGGAAGTCGCCATGATTGAGCCAACCCTGGTCAAAGGCGAATTGGTGATCCGGCAATCCTGCGGCGCCATCCAGGGTGAATGGCAATTTGAACCGGAACAGGGCAGCATCATCCGGCGGCAATATCAGGAAGAGGGCGGCTCAGCAACAGCATCGGCCTAAACTGAAAAACACGCGTGAAAGGAGGTGGGGCAACATCACTGAAATCAAGGGGAATTGATGGTGTCACGGCACTGAGGTCAGAAATCTTTTTTATTAAAACTGCATGTTTACATAGGGAGGAAGAGTCATGCAAACCAAACGGATGAGTAGACGAGAATTTTTGCTCCTGGCCGGCGCGGCCGGTGGCGCAGTCGTGCTGGCCGCCTGCAGCAAGCCGGCAGCCGATCAGCCGACCGCCGCCCCCACCGCCAAGCCTGGCGATACGAAGGTCGAACCGACCGCAGCGCCGCCCGCCGCGGAAAAAGTAAAAATCGAATTCCTGGGCGAACCCGGCGGCACGGAGTGGCGCGAAGAGGAAAAAGCGAAGTTTGAAGGTGAGAACTCCAACATTGAGTGGATTCAGGTAGAGCAAGCCGAAGGCGTCTCGCGGTTGGAACAGCTTTTGTCGCTGGTGGCTGCCGGCACCCCGCCCGACTGCGCCAGAGTCGAAAGCGATGTTTACCGCACCTTCTGCAAAGACAACCTGCTGCTCTCGCTCGACAATTACATCGCCAGCGACGCGGAAATGTCGAAGCCCGATTACTGGATTCAGCCGCAGGAAAAGGATCGCTGTTCCTACGAGGGTCAATGGTACGGCATCGGCGCCTGCTGGGTGGCGCCGCACTTCTATTACAACCGGAGCCTCTTCGAGGAACTGGGCGTCGAACCGCCGAGCAACGATCCGGATGAGGCCTGGGATTGGGAAAAATTCCTGGACGTCGCGCGGGAATTGACCGTGGACGCCAACGGCAAACACCCCAATGACAGCGGGTTTGACGTGGATCGCGTGGAGCGCTGGGGCGTCTACTGGCCGACCTGGTGGATTCCACTGCACGCTGCTGTCCAATCCAATGGGGTGGACTGGGTAGACCCGGAAACCCAACAGATTGTGCTCGACAAACCGGAAGCGATGGAAGCGCTACAACGCATCGCCGATCTGACGTTAGTGCATCACGTCGCGCCAACCGCCGCATCCTTCGACGCGCTGGGCATGGGCGAGGCCGAATTCCTGGAAACCAAGAAGGTCGCGCTGTACAACACCGGCTCGTGGTCCGTCAACTGGTTGTGGGAAATCGAAGGCGGCCTGGGCACCGGCGTCCTCCCCAAGATGACGCGCCCGGCGACCGATATGCAGGCGCACCTGGTCACCATCGTGAAGGACACCAAACATCCTGACGAGTCCTGGAAGTTGATCCGCTTCCTGTCCTCGCCGTGGTTCCAGGAGCGCTACTGCAAGAATGCCCTCTGGCTGCCGAGCCAAACCGCGCTGCTGACCGAGTCGGCCATTGCCAACTGGTGTACTCCGCCGGAACACCCGGAGGGCTACAACCTCATCGTCACCGAGTACACGGCCAAGTACGGCCATTACCTCACCATGCCGGTGGGGTATGCGAAGGCCAACGAGGCGGCGCTCACGCCGGTCTTCGATCAAATCTGGATTGGCGACGCCAAGGTGGCGGATGTGCTGCCCGCCGCAGTGGAAGAAGCCAACCGTATTATGAAAGAAGAACAGGCTCGCTAAGTAGCATTAAATCCTGTGCCACAGAGTTCACAGAGACTATAGCGGTTTCTCTGTGAACTCTGTGTTCTCTGTAGCGTAAGCCTCCGGCTTGCGCCGCCCCAAGCCAGAAGCTTGGGCTACGATATTTTTGGAGGAGGTAAGACGTGAGCGCAAACACGCACTGGCTGAAGTCGCTGACGCCCCGCACCGAAAAGGGCCGAAGGACTATCACCGGGTATCTTTTCATTCTACCCTTTATCCTGGGCTTCCTGATCTGGTTCTTGCTCCCGGCCGCGGTCGCAGTCTGGTTGACCTTCTATGACTGGAACATGATCCGTGACCCTATTTTTATCGGCCTGGAGAACTTTAAAGAGATTTTCCGGGACAAGTTGTTCTTGCAATCGCTGAAGGTCACGGCTTACTATACGTTGGTCTCGGTGCCGGTGAGTCTGATATTGAGCTTCCTGGTTGCCATGCTATTGAACAGCAAAGTGCGCGGCATCTCAGTCTTCCGCACCATCTTCTACATCCCTAGCATCGTGCCGGCCGTCGCCAACGCCGTGTTGTGGAACTTCGTCTTCAACACCGAGTTTGGCCTGATCAACATGGTCTTGCGCGCGTTGGGCCTGCCAAAGGTGATGTGGCTTCAGAAGCCGGAGTGGGCCATGCCAGCCCTGATCCTGATGAGCTTGTGGGGACTGGGCGGCGGCGTGGTGATCTATCTCGCCGGGTTGCAGGGAATTCCCGAAACGCTGTACGAAGCCGCTGAGATTGACGGCGCCGGGCGCTGGGCCAAGTTGCGATACGTCACCATACCGCTCATCTCGCCGGTGATGTTCTTCAACCTGATCATGGGGATCATCGGTTCCTTCCAGGTGTTCACGGCCGGCTTCCTGATCACCGCCGGCGGCCCACAAAATGCCACCCTGTTCTACGTCCTCTACACCTACCGCACCGGCATCCAATACTTCGATATGGGCTACGCGGCAGTGTTGGCGTGGATTCTGTTTTTCATTATTCTCGGTTTGACCCTGTTCGTCTTCAAGTACGTGGGGCGGCTGGTCCACTATGAAACTATATAAGGGGAAGTATTATGACCGAGCAAAGTAGTGTTTCCATCATTCCGGCATCCAAACCAGGGAAAAAGTTGATCGGCGAACGCCTGTGGCGTGCCTTTATCTGGGCGTTGCTGGTATTCGGCGCAGCCGTGATGATCCTGCCTTTCTTGTGGCTGCTCACCAGCTCCCTCAAGACACAACTGGCGATCTTCCGCTATCCGCCCCAGTGGATTCCCAATCCGGTGCGTTTTCAGAACTACGTCGAAGCCTGGACGACCAAGCCGTTCGGCACCTACCTCCGCAACACGGCGCTGATCCTCATCCTCAACGAGATTGCCATTGTGGGCACCGCATCATTATGCGCCTACGGTTTCGCCCGCATCGAGTTTCCGGGCAAGAACTTCTGGTTTGGTGTGTTATTGTCCACAATGATGTTGCCCGGTATTGTCCTGATGATCCCGACCTTCGTGATCTTCAGCCGTCTGCATTGGGTCAACACCTACTACCCGCTGATTATCCCGGCGTTTTTTGGCGGCGGCGCGTTCAACATCTTCCTTCTGCGCCAATTCTTCCGCACCCTGCCGGAAGAGCTGACCGACGCGGCGCGTATAGACGGATGCAGCGAGTTCGGCATCTTTTGGCGCATCATGATGCCCCTGGCGAAACCGGCCCTGGCTACGGTGGCCGTCTTCACCTTCATCGGCACGTGGAACGACTACATGGGGCCGCTGCTGTACCTCTCCAAAGACCCTAACAAATACACCGTTGCCCTGGGCCTGGCGACCTTCCGTAGTGCGTTCCTGGGGCGCACCCGCTGGGATTTGCTCATGGCCGCCTCGACCATGATGATCATGCCCATCATCATCATCTACTTCCTGGCCCAGCGCTACTTCATCCAGGGCATCGCCGTCAGCGGCCTCAAAGGTTAATGACGAAAATTTCACGCAAAGGCGCAAAGACGCAAAGATGCAATTTTTTTCGCCTTTCCAACATTGAACGGATTTTTTAATCCTATCATTCCGTAAATCTTGTTATTCCTGGAGGAGACACTATGCAAACGATCTTTCGCCCGGTTCCGGCGCGGACCGTCAAATTACTGCCCAGCCTGTTCCAACAGCGCGCCGAATTGAACTATGCCTACGTGATGAGCCTGCAAAATCAAAACCTGCTCCAGAACTATTACCTCGAAGCCGGTCTGTGGAGCGCGCGCAATCGCCCGGAGGACATCCACTGGGGCTGGGAAGCTCCGACCTGCCAGTTGCGCGGGCACTTCCTCGGCCACTGGCTGTCGGCGGCGGCGCGCCTTTACGCCAACACCGGCGACGCCCAGGTGAAGGCGAAGGCCGACTTCATCGTCGCCGAGTTGGCCCGCTGCCAGCAGGAAAACGGCGGCGGATGGGCGGGTTCGATCCCGGAGAAGTATCTTGACTGGATCGCCCACGGCAAGTCGGTGTGGGCGCCGCAATACACCGTCCACAAAACCCTGATGGGCCTCTACGAGATGGCGGCTTACGCCGGGAACGAACAGGCCCTCGACGTGCTCAGCCAATGGGCCGAGTGGTTCTATCGCTGGACGGCGCAGTTCTCCCGCGACGAACTGGACGACATCCTGGATGTGGAGACCGGCGGGATGCTGGAAGTGTGGGCCGACCTCTACGGGCTGACCGGCAAGGCGGAGCACCTGGAGTTAATACACCGTTACGACCGCCCACGTCTCTTCGAGCGGCTCCTGGCCGGCGAAGACCCGTTGACCAACCGCCACGCCAACACCACCATCCCCGAAGCGCACGGCGCTGCCCGCGCCTACGAAGTCACCGGCGACCAACGCTGGCGCGACATCGCCGAAGCCTACTGGCGCTCCGCCGTCACCGACCGGGGCGTCTTCTGCACCGGCAGCGAGACCACCGGCGAAGTTTGGAATCCGCCCTTCGCGTTCGCCGCCCGCCTCGGCGACAAAAACCAGGAGCACTGCGTCGTCTACAACATGATGCGCCTCGCCGATTATCTGCTGCGCTGGACGGGCGACGTGACCTACGCCGATTACTGGGAGCGCAACCTCTACAACGGCATCCTGGCCCAGCAGAACCCCGAAACGGGCATGGTGACATACTTCCTGCCCCTTGAGGCCGGTTCGGTCAAGACGTGGGGCACGCCCACGCACGATTTCTGGTGCTGCCACGGCTCGCTGGTGCAGGCGCACACGATCTATGGCAACCACACGTACTACGAGAACGACGCCGGGCTGGTGGTCAGCCAATATATCCCCACGGAACTGGCCTGGCAATGGGAGGGAGCTCCGGTGACGGTCAAGCAGACCTTCGACACCGAAGCCTCCATGCCCGGCCCACGCACCCCGGACGGCGAGACGCACCGGCCCAACCGCTGGTCGGTCGAGTTCGCCGTTCGCAGCGAGCGCCCGGCGACGTTTGCCTTGCAGGTGCGCGTCCCGTGGTGGACGGTTGGCGAGGCGCGGGTTTGGGTTAATGGCGAAGCGCAGACCATCCCGGCGTCTCCGTCCAGCTTCGTAGCCCTCCGGCGGACGTGGCAGGGCAGCGAAAAGGTGCGCGTCGAGTTCCCCAAGGGCCTGTGGAGCAGCCCCATGCCCGACGAGCCGGACACCGTCGCCTTCATGGACGGCCCCGTCGTCCTGGCGGGCCTGTGCGACGAAGAGCGGGCGTTAGTCGGCGACAAGGATCACCCTGAAACGATCCTCACGCCCCACAACGAGCGCGAGTGGTGGTTCTGGCGTCCGGCCTACCGGGCGCGCGGCCAGGAACGCGGCCTGCGCTTCGTCCCCCTATACGAAGTCCAGGACGAACGCTACACCCTCTACTTCCCCATCCGGCAAAAATAAGTCATGGGACGCAGATTGACGCAGATGCACGCAGATTCATTTAAAAATCAGCGTTCATCTGCGTTTATCTGCGTACCCAAAACGATTCCAAAGGTGACACTATGACTTTACCCCATCAATCCAGCTCTCGTTGGCAAACGGATTTTCCGGCGGAAGAGTTTATCGCCCGGCGAGAAAAACTCTTCGACGCCATCGGCGGCGCGTATGCCCTGCTGCAAAGCGCGCCCGCGCCGCGCGGCTACGTGGTCTTCCGCCAGACCAACGAGTTCTTCTACTGCTGCGGCCTGGAGACGCCCCAGGCGTACCTCTTGCTCAACGGCGCGACGCGCACCGCCGCGCTCTATCTGCCCGAACGGGGCCGGGCGCAACTCGGCGAGGGCGCACCGCCAGGATTGGAAGACGCCGACCTGGTGAAGTCGCTCACCGGCGTGGATGCCGTCTGCCCGCGCGAGGCGCTCTCCGAACATCTGGCCGAGGCGCAAGTGGTCTACACGCCGCACGCGCCCGCCGAACTGCGCGCCGAGACCCGCCACGATCTGCTCTGGGCCAACCAAATGGGCGCGCGCGATCCCTGGGACGGGCAGCCCGCGCGAGAACAGCGCCTCATCGCGCTCCTGCGCTCGCGCTTCCCCCGCGTCGAAGTGCGCGACCTGACGCCGATCCTTGATGAGCTGCGCTCGGTCAAAAGCCCGCGTGAAGTCGCCGTGATGCGGCGCGCGGGCCGGCTCTGCGCGCAGGCCGTCCGCGAAGCGATGCGCGTCACACGGCCCGGCGTCGTCGAAGGCCAGCTTGGCGCGCTGGCAAACTACATCTACGCCGTCAACGGCGCGCAGGGCGAAGGCTATCGCCCCATCATCGGCGGCGGCGAGAACATCTGGCACGTCCACTACTTCCTCAACCACTGCCCTTTGCAGGCTGGCGACCTCGTGCTGATGGACGTCGCGCCGGAGTGCCGGTACTACACCAGCGACATCGGGCGGATGTGGCCGGTCAACGGCGTCTACGCGCCCTGGCAGCGCGAACTGTACGGCTACATCGTCGAGTACCACAAGGTGCTGCTGTCCACGCTCCGCCCTGGCGTCATGCCGGATCAGGTGATGGACGAGGCTGCCGCCGCGATGCGCCCCGTCTGGGAACGCTGGCCGTTCTCGAAGGAGAGCCACCGCGAGGGCGCGCGCCGCACGTTGGAGTTTCGCGGTCACCTCTCGCACCCGGTGGGGATGTCCGTTCACGACGACGGCGACTACCTCCGCCGCCCACTCCTGTCGGGCACGGTCTTCGCCGTGGACCCGCAGATGTGGATTCCCGAAGAGAAGCGCTACATCCGCGTGGAAGACACCGTCGTCGTCACCGAAAACGGCATCGAAATCCTCACCGCCGCCGCCCCGCTCGAACTGGACGCCGTCGAGGCGCTGATGCGCGATGAGGCGACGATGTTGGCCTATGTAAATTTTTAACGCAAAGGCGCAGAGACGCAAAGGCGCAAAGAATTCTTTAAAATTAATCTCTGCGTCTCTGCGTCTTTGCGCCTTTGCGTTGAAACAGGCGAAGGAGTTGACTATGATACATACGTTTCTTTTGGACTGGAATCGCGGCGGGATCACGAGCCTGAAGGCGGACGGCGACGCCTTCGATACCGACTACCTCTGGCCGGGCGAGACGCTGGGCGACGTGGTCATCCGCTACCGGCGCGCGGGCGCAGAAGCGTGGCGCGCAGTGACGGCGTTTGGGTCCGGCGACATCCGCGCGACGGACACGCCCGACGGCGGCCCGTGGACGTTCCACTACGCCGGCGTCGGTCAGTTGCCGCGCGGCATCCGCGACTTTGAGCTGACCGAGCAGTTTGTATTGCAGGACGGCGGGCTGGTCTGGACGCTGCGCTTCCACAATCCGGGCAATGTCCCCCTCGAATTGGGCGACATTGCGCTGCCGCTGCCCTTCAACCGGCAATTCGTCCAGGACAACCTGGCGAATTACACCCGCGTCGTGGCGCGGCACAGTTTCATCGGCGGACATGGCGCGTTCATCTTCTGGGAGCGGCCCAACGGCGTCGGCCCGTACCTGGTGATGACGCCGCTGCCAGGGACGAAGCTGGAATACTACGAACAGCACGATGAGCATGATCCCACCCGCATCGCGCGCGCGGCGTACTGGGCCTACATCCACTCGGCGGTGAGCGGGGCCGGCGAGACACGCGGGACGTGGCGGCAGCCGCACACCAGCATCACGCTCGCGCCCGGCGCCGACGTGACCTATGGATTCACCTTCCGCTGGGCCGCCGATTACGACGGTGTGCGCGACGTGCTGTACGCGGAAGGCGGGTTCGACGTCCAGGTTGTCCCCGGCATGACCGTGCCGAGCGACCTGCCCACCCGCGTCGCGCTGCGGACGAAACATCGCGACGCCGTCCTTTTGCCCGAATTCCCCGCTCAGACCCAGGTAACGTACCTCGGCGAGCCGCAGCCCGACACGCACGTCTACGAAGTCACCTTTGCGCGGCTCGGCGAGAATCTGCTGACGGTGCAGTACGGCGAGGGCCGGACGATGCCGCTGGAATTCTTCGTCACCGAGCCGCTGGAGACGTTGATCGCCAAGCGGACGGCCTTCCTCGTCCACAAGCAGCAGCACCGCGACCCCACCAGGTGGTACAACGGGTTGTTCTCCGTGTGGGACATGCGCGAAGCCGTCCTGCGCGGCCCGGATAACACGGACGGGTTCGACGGTTGGTGGGGCTACGTCCTCGCCTGTGACGACACCGCCTTGCCGAAGGCCCCCTTCATCGCCGCCAAGAACGTCCACCACCCCGCGCCGGAGGAAATTGCCGCCGTCGAGTATTACATCGAAAACTTTGTCTGGGGCAAGCTCCAACGCACCGACCAGGAAATGCCGTACCCTTACTTCATCTACGGCGTGCCGAACTGGTACGAGAATCGCCATCACGAACAGGGGTTCGGCTCAAAGGGACGCGGGTTGGAACATCTCTGGCGCGGCTACGACTACCCGCACATCATCATGCTCTATTTCCACATGTACCAGATCGCCAGCCTGTATCCGGGGCTGACGCACTACCTGGACAAAAACGGCTACCTGACGCGCGCCTTCGAGACGGCGCGGGCGTACTTCGTTCTGGGCGGCGCCGACGACTTGCCGCAGGGCGGGGAAGGCTACTGGGGCTACACGCTGGGACTGTACAACGAACTGCTCATTGTGGACCTCGTCGAGGCGCTGGAAGCGGAAGGGCGGCAAGCGCAGGCGGACTGGCTGCGGGGCGAGTGGGAGAAGAAGGTGAAGTATTTCGTCTACGACGACCCCTACCCCTTCGATTCGGAATATCCCTTCGACACGACGGCCTTTGAGACCTCGCACGCCGTCGCCAAATATGGGTTGGAGCACGAGCTGGGGCCGGACGAGAAGCTGTGGTACAACAAATACAAGGATAAGTGGTACTCGCACCCGGAGGTCAAGCGGGCGGATTTCGCGGCGTTTATGGAGAAGCAGTTGCAGGCCAACATCGCGCTGCGGGGTTGGGTGGAACCGGCCTACTACCAGCTTGGCGGCGACTATCGCGGCGGGCAATCATCGGCCTACGCGCTGAGCTATATGTCGCAGATGGGCGGTTGGGCGATTTTGGACTACGCGCTCTACTACGCCGCCGACCCCGCGCCGTACCTGCGGCTGGGCTACGCCTCCATCCTGAGTTCGTGGGCCGTGATGAACACCGGCACGCCGGAGACCCACTACGGCTATTGGTATCCCGGCCCGGAGAACGACGGCGCGTCCGGCTGGGCCATCACGCCCGAAAAGTACGGCCCGATGTGGATTCGCAAACCCAACCGCCGGGGCGCGTGGTTCTACGATGGCGAGATCGAGTTGGGTTACGCGGGCGCGTTGCGCGCCGCCGCCACGATCCTGACGGATGACCCACTGTTCGGGCGCATCGTCTACGGCGGGCAGTTGACTGAAAGCGGCGTCATTCCCCACGACGGCCTGCGCCAGCGGTTCCACGCCATCCAGGGCGGACGACGGCTGCACCTGCTCCTGGAACGCGACGGCTTTGCGGCAGGTTGGCCCATCGCCGTGAGCGAGGACTGGCGGACGATCCGCTTCACGCTGGAAAATCGCACGCGGGATGTACACGTCACGGAATTGCGGATTGCGGGATTACCAGCGGGGGATTACACAGTACAGTTCAACGGGCAATCCACCGCCACATTCCACGCCGGGGAAACCGGCTGGAATGTGGTCAGTCTGCCGTTATCAGAAAAACCTTTCAGCTCTGTAGAGATCAAAGGTGTTCCTGAATAAACCAGAAAAAGATGTGGGACGCAGATAAACACAGATGAACGCTGATTTTTAAAAAATAATCTGCGTGAATCTGCGAAAATCTGCGTACAGATATATTTGCACCGACGGAACGCGGACGTCCCGTCCGCACCCATGCGGACAAGATGTCCGCGTTCCGGTTATTACCAGGGAGTGCGAGCAAATCTGTGGTACAATCCAGAAAATGGAAATCTCATCTATCATAATTAGCCCGTCACCCTGAGCGGAACGAAGTGGAGCGAAGGGTCTCCTCTCGTGGAAGAGAGATTCTTCACAAAAAGCGTTCAGAATGACGGGATAAACGAGACTTATTTTCGGAGGAACACGACACACGCATGGCAAAAAAGAAACCCGCATGGCAACCACCCGGCATCGTTTTTCAACCCGCAGTAGCGCAGGCATGGCAGCAGGGCATTGATCAACTCGTCAACGCCATTGCGCCGACGTTAGGCCCGCTCCCGCGCCTCACGCTCTACGATACCAGCCTCAACAGCAGCCGATTGCCCGAATTGCTGGACAGCGGCGGCACAATTGCCCGGCGCATCATCGAAATCAAAGGCCGCGACCAGGACGTGGGCGCGATGCTGCTCCGTCACATGTTGTGGCAGATGCAGGAGGAAGTCGGCGATGGAACGGCGACCGCGGCCGTGCTCTTCCAGGCCATCTACCGCGAAGGCGTCCGCTATCTGACGGCGGGCGGCAACGCGATGCGGCTGCGCGGCTACCTCGAAGAGGGGCTGCGCGTCATCCTGGCGGAGTTGGCGACGCTGCGCCGTCACCTGGAAGGGAAAGACGCCCTGACCCGCCTGGCCTATACCATTTGCTACGACGAGCCGCTGGCAAAAATGCTGGGCGAAATCTTCGACACCATCGGCGCGTACGGCCGGCTGGAATTGCGCAGCGCGAACGGGCGCGAACTGGAGCGCGAATACGTCGAGGGGATGTATTGGGACAGCGCGCTGCTCGCGCGCGCGATGATCAACAACCCCCAGCAACAGCGCGCCGACCTGGAAAACCTGGCCGTGATCGCCACCGATCTCGCCATTGAAGACCCCTACGACATGGTGCCGCTGCTGATCACCGCCGTCAACGCCGGATTTGAAAAGCTGCTCGTCATCGCCAGCAAACTATCCGACCCCGTGCTGGCTTTGCTGGCCCTCAACCGCGAAAAAGGCCGCCTCAAACTGGAAGTCGTCGGCGCGAAAACGCCCGGCGCTATGGCGGACGATCAGCACACGGCGCTGACGGACATCGCCGTGTTGACCGGGGGACGCCCGTTGTTCAAAGCGGCTGGCGACACCCCGCGCCACCTCCGCCCGGAGCACCTCGGACGCGCCCGCCGCGCCTGGGTAGATCGCGAGTTCGTCAGCATCGTGGGCGGCAAAGGCGATCCCCGCGCCCTGCGGCAGCACATCAGCGACCTGCGCGCCCGGTTTGCGCGCGCCGAGGCAAGCGAGCGGACCAAACTTCAAGAGCGCATCGGCAAATTGATGGGCGGCTCGGCCACCCTGTGGCTCCCCGGGCTGACCAAACCCGAACAGGACTTCATCAAAGAAGTTGCCCAGCGCACTGCCGACGCAATGCGCGGCGCGCTGCGCGACGGCGTCGTGCCGGGCGGCGGCGTGGCCCTCATCGCCTGCCGGGAGAGCTTGCGCGCCCACTTTGCCGGCACCGCCGAACCGGAAGCCCGCGCCGCCGGGCACATCCTGCGCAGCGCCCTCGACGCGCCGCTGCGCACCCTGCTGCACAACGCCGCTCTCGAACCCGGCGCGATCCTCGCCGAAATCGAGGCCGCCGGGCCGGGCTACGGCTACGACGTGCGCGCCGGGCGCCTTGTCGCCATGGCCGACGCCGGCATTTTCGACGCGGCCGCCGTGTTGGAAGCCGTCGTCCACAGCGCGATCAGCACCGCCGCGATGGCGCTGACCACCGACGTCATGGTGCATCGCCGCGACGCAGGCAACGCTATGCTGACAGGGAAACCTTGAGTATGGGACGCGGATGAACGCAGATGAACGCTGATTTTTTAGAATTATCTGTGTGAATCTGCGTGAATCTGCGTCCGAATTTCTTCCCGTAGCATTGCGAAACCACCTTAATCTTGAGGTCAACGATGTCTGAAACTATCCAGGATGTTGTGTATGCGCTTCACTGCGCGGAAACTGTGTGCTTTGCAGCCCGCGCGTCGGGATTGTATCGCTCCACCGACGGCGGCCGCTCATGGCAGTCCGCCTACGCCTCCCTCACCCTCACCCAACCGCTGCCGACCACGTCGGTCGTAACCTCGCCGGATCTCGCCGCCGATCACACCGTCTTTGCGGGCGTCCCCGGCGGCGTGCTGTATTCCCTGGACGACGGCGAGACCTGGCGCACGGTGGAATTGGGATCGCCGCCGCCGGTCGTCTCCACGCTGGCGCTTTCGCCGGATTTCCGGCGCGACGGCGTGCTGTTGGCCGGGACGATGGAGGATGGCGCGTTCCGCTCCGGCAATCGGGGCTACCAATGGGCCGCGTGGAATTTCGGCCTGCTGGACCTCGCCGTCTTCACGCTGGCGATCTCGCCCCACTTTGCGGCGGACGAGACGCTCTTTGCCGGGGTGGAGAGCGGCATCTTCCGCAGCACGAACGGCGGGCGCGCCTGGCGCGAAGTCACGTTGCCTATCGGCTACGAGCCGGTGTTGAGCCTGGCGCTGTCGCCAGCCTACGATCAAGATGGGACGCTGTTCGCCGGAACCGAGTCGCAGGGCGTGTGGCGCTCCACCGACCGGGGCCAGACCTGGATGCAGGTAACGGCCACCGACGGCGCGGTGAACGGACTGCTGCTCGCGCCGGATTTCCCTGCCACGCCGCGCGTCCTCGCGCTGCTGGATCACACGCTGCTGCTCTCGCGGGACGCCGGGCAGACCTGGCGCGACCATCCCACCGGCTTGACGGATATGACCACCGCACACGCGCCCGCCGGGTTGGCGCCGGGCGCGTCCCTCCTCATTGGCACAAGCCATGGCGAAGTGGCGTCGCTGGTTCTGCCGACAGATTGTTAGTCATGCTCTCTTTTTCGTCAGCAGATTTAGCAGATTAAGCAGATTTCCGAACAGTTTACGACATAATCTGCTCAATCTGTTTAATCTGCTGACAGAAACTCATAGGAAAGTTCCCATGCCCCCAGAGGATTACCTACAACGTCTCAGAGCCTATCTGCGCGACGCCGACGCCTTCGTCAAGGCCACGTTCAGCGGACGACAGGCCGGCCGTGAGTTGGCGTGGCGGCGCGTCATCGTGCGCCCGGTGGAACTCAAGGGGCAGCGGGTCACGCAGGTCTCCTACTTCGACGAGAAACGGGACATCACGAAGAACTATGCGGGGGATGAAGTGGTCGCCAAACTGGAGGAATTGCTGGCGCTGCCTTTCAGCCAGATTCACGTCCAGACAACACACACCGAGATCCAAGTGCGCATCTCTAAAAAGGGGAAAGTCTTTGTCCATGAGCAGGCCGTTGCGTCCGCCGCCCCACCCGCGTTGACGCACGATCACGCCAAGCCCTTCCTGCTCCCCGCCGACCGCCCCGACCCGTTCTTACAGGCCATCGGGATGATGACGCCGGAGGGCAAGATTCGGGCGCAGTGGCAGCGCAAATTCCGGCAGATCAACGAGTTTCTACGGCTGGTGGCCGAGACTGAGGAACCGCTCAAAGAGGAAGGCCGCCCGCTGCACATCGTGGATTGCGGCTGCGGCAGCGCGCATCTAACCTTTGCCGTCTACCACCTGTTCAACCACGTCTTCGCGCGTCCGGCCCACGTCGTCGGCATTGATCTGAAAGCCGACCTGCTGGCAAAACAGGGCCAACTGGCGCAGACACTCGGCTGGCCCGACCTGACCTTCGCCGCGACGCGCATCCGCGACTTCCAGCCGGAGACGCCGCCGGACATCGTGCTCGCGCTCCACGCCTGCGACACGGCCACCGACGAGGCGCTGTCGCAGGCGGTGCGCTGGCAGAGCTGGATGATCTTCAGCGCGCCGTGCTGCCACCATCACTTGCAGGCGCAGATGGACGCGCAGCCGGCGCCGCCGGCCTTCAAGTTGGTGCTGCGGCACGGCATCCTCAAAGACCGCCTCGGCGACGTGCTGACCGACGCTTTCCGCGCCCAACTGTTGCGCCTCCAGGGCTACCGCACCGACGTGATCGAGTTCATCTCCGCCGAACATACCGACAAGAATCTGCTCATCCGCGCCGTGAAGACCGGCACGCCAGCCAATCCCCAGGCCCAGGCCGAATACGCTGAACTCAAAGCCTACTGGGGCGTGACGCCCTACCTGGAAACCCTGTTGAGTGGCGAGTGAGCGGATCGGCGGATCAGCGAATCAGCGAGAAAGCGAATTACGAATTACGAATTGCGGACTACGAAAGCGTCTAGCCCTCAATCCTCAGTCCTCAGCACTCAGTCCTCAGCACTTAACATCAGGGCTTTGGCGCAAGCATCCGCTGGAACAGATAGGCCTGCTGCACGCGGATGATGGCCTCCAGTTCGGTCTCACCGGCGGCGGCAGCGAGTTCGCTGGCTTTCGTGTAGGCGCTGTCTGCCTCGGCCAGGGCGTCTTGTGACTCGTAAGCCTGCGCTTTGAAGAAATACGCATACGCTGACTTGGCATTTTCGGCCAGAACTGCGTCGGCGTCGGCCATAGCCCGGTCGGCCCACCCTAACAAGAGGTATTTCTGCGCACGCGCCAGCAAAAACGCCTCTTGACTCTCCGCCAAAACCTGCGCCCGGCTGAAGGATTGGTCGGCCTCCTGGGTCTGGCCCAAGTGCTCCTCTAACACCCCTTTGAAGACGTAAAGTTCCATATCCGGCTTGGCGGCCAGCGCCGCGTTGACCTCGGTCAGCGCATTGGCGTAGTCCCCAGACATGACCAGACTCTCCGCCGTATTCTGATGACGTAACTGCTCGCGGGTGGCCTTGTCGGGGCGCAAAAACACCATATACAGCACAGTCAACACGGCCAGCACAGCCGCCGCGATTCCCCAAAGCTTCAAGGTGCGCAGCCGTTGCGTTCGCTGCTGCTCCGCCTGCCACTCGTCCACAAACCACCACCAGCGCGCCGCATCGGGCGGCTGCGCCTGACGCGCGCGCTCCAACGCCGGCGCCCCGCCGATGACGCGCAAAAACTTCCTGGCTTTCCTTCTAAAAGTCGCCATTACCGTCTCAAAGCGCGCCTGCTCGCCGGGGAAGGGTGTCTCCTGCGCCTGCAAGTCCGTCAACAGTGCAAAAGCGTGATCAAAGAGCGGTAGGATGTCCAGCACCTCCTCCCGCGTCCCGTAATCCAATTTGCCAATCCGATTCTCAAGCTGCGTCAAATCCTCGCGCAACTGTTCGGCCGGCGTCCGCGCCCGCCCACGACGATCATTCAACATAGTGACTCCCCCAAAAATAGTCTCAACGGATTGAACGGATTCAACGGAAAGTTATTCGTTCAGGGTTAAAACTCTGCGTCCGCCGGCATCCCCGGCTTGAGCGCAGCATCGGTGTTCTCCAGGCGAATTTCCACCGCGTAGAATGTGTTGAGCCGCTCCTCGGCAGTGGCGACGTTGCGCGGCGTAAATTCCGGCTGGTCGCTGATACGGAAAACCTGCCCGGTGAAAGTACGCCCGGGAAAACTGTCCACCGTCACCGTCACCGGCTGACCTAACTGCACGTGACCGATGCGGCCCTCCGGCACATAGACTTCCAACGTGACGACGCTCAGGTCGGCCAGTGTGAGAATGGTCGCGGCAGGCGCCACCAACTCCCCCACCCCCACCGACTTAGCGACGACGACCCCGCTCAAGGTGCTGGTCAGGGTGCTGCGCGCGACTTTCACCTGCAACACGCCGGCCTCCGCTTCGGCGCGACGCACGGTTGCCTCGGCCATGGCGATTTCTGCCGTCGTGGGGCCGGCCAGCACGTCATCCAGCTTGGCCTGCGCCACCACGACCGCTTTTTCCGCCACATGGTACTGGCCCTCAGCGGCGTTGGCCTGTGCGATGTAACCCAGCGGGTTTTTGCGGATGAGGTAAAGCTGGTTCAGTAGCGCCTGGGCGGTCTGTTCGTCGGCCTGCGCGGCGGCCAGCGATTCCTCATACGACTTGACCTGAAGGTTGGCCGCAGTGCGCTGCACCGAATCCGCCGGGGTCTGGTCGCGCAGCAATTGTTGGCGGGCCAATACCGCCTCGGCCAGTTCCACGCCTTGCGCCGCCAGCGCCACCTGCGCACGCGCCTGGACGATCTGCGCGTCAATTTCCTGCGGGGTTTCGACGAGCGCCTGCGCGTTCTCCCAGGCCACGCGCGCGTTATCGCGCTGCACCTCGGCCAGCGCCAGCGCATTGCGCGCCGCCTCGATCTCCGCCGGGAGCGGCCTGGCGCGCAGCGCGGCCAGATCCGCCTTGGCGACTTCTACCGCCGCTTCCGCCGGGGAAAGTTGCAGCAGCCACGGTGTCGCGTCCAGCGTCACGAGCACGTCGCCGGCCTGCACGGTATCCCCCAACTGCACCGGGATCGTCTGCACGCGCCCGCCGAATTCCGACGCGACCCGCAGTTCCGGCGCGCGGATCGTCCCCGACGCCGTCAGCACCGTCTCCTCCTGTGTCAAGGCGGTCGCTGTCGCGCAGCCGGAAAGAAACAAGAGACAGGAGGCAAGGAGGAGTAAGGCGTAAGGTGTAAGGCGTAAGGCGCGAGCAGCCGGCCCCCATGTCTCATTACCCATTTCCAGTTTCCAGTTTCCAGTTTCCAGTTTCCAGTTTCCCATCACCTTACTCACCCCCTTCAAACACCACGTCCGCCGGCATCCCCGGTTTGAGCTGACCAGTCTCATTGAAGACGCGGATTTCGACGGCGAAGACGAGGTTTTGGCGTTCATCCTGCGTGGCGACGTTGCGCGGCGTGAATTCGGCGCTGTCGGCAATGCGGATGACGCGGCCGCCAAAAACCTGACCGGGGAAGCTGTTGACGCTGATCTGTACCGGCTGATCCACCCACACCTGACCCAGATACGTCTCCGGGATGTAGACTTTCAGGGTCATGTCCGACAAATCAGCGATAGTCATCAAGGACGCGCCGGCGGCGGCGACCTCGCCGGGCACGACCATCACATCCACCACCACCCCGGTGATGGGGGTGGTGAGCGAGAGCATCGCGCGCTGCTGCTGCAAGGACGTCAGGCCGGCGTGCGCCTGGGCAACCCGCGCCTCAACGGCGGCAATTTGTTCGGAGGTGGCGCCGGCCCGGTAAGCGTCCAATTGCGTCTGCGCCAGCGCGACTTGCGCAGCGAGTTGCGCTTCCAGAGCGCGCGCCTCGGCGGCTTTGGTCTGCATCGCCTGGGGATTGGCGCGTTGCGCGTAGAGATTGGAGAGTTTAGCCTTCAAGCCCTGCAACTTGGCATCTGCCGCATTGACGCCGACCCACGACTGCCACCAGGTGTTGGGCAGCAGCGCCGCCTCCAACGGGAAGCTGACGTTCACCCAACGTGACAGGGAGTAAGTTCCATCGGTAATTTGCAAATCCCAATCCCCATAAGAATAATCGCCATCGGGCACTTCTATGGGGATGTCCGGCAAATCAGGAAAATCCTCCGGCAGCAAATCCTCCAGGTCATCCAGCGCGCCCTCTCCTACGTTGAATTTGTATCGCCCGCCGCCATTGAACGCCGCGTAAGCCTCATCCACCGGCTTTTTGATCGTTTCGATGGCGTCCTTGACCGCGGTCGCCTGCGCGAGTTGGTGTTCGGCGGACGCCACCTGCGCGCGCGTGACGGCGATTTGCAGGTTGATGTCCTGCGGGTTCTCCACCAGCGCCTGCGTGTCGCTGACCGCCCGCTGCGCGACGAGCAGACCCGCCTGGGCCTGCGCCAATTGCGCCTCGGCAACGGCGATCTGACCGGGACGCGCGCCCGCTCTGGCCTGCACCAGGCCGGCTTCGGCAGTATCCACGTAGCCCTGCGCCACTGCGATCTGCGCGTCCACCAGCGCCGTGTCGAACTGTGCCACGACCTGCCCGGCGGCCACGCCCTCCGCTTCCGCCACCGGTAACAGGGCAATTCGCCCGCCGAACTCGCTGGCAATCGTGGCCTCCTGCGCCTGGATGACGCCGGACGCCTGCAACGGCGTCGCCTGCCCCTGCTGGGCGATCACCCCGCTCTGGCAACCGACGAGCAACAGTACCCCCAGAAACCATAGTCCTCTCATTCTTTTATTCATCATTCACCCCCAATTGGGAAATGGGTAAGAAGTAAAGGGTAATGAGTAAGAAGAGCCTGCTACCCATTAACCCATTACCCATTTCTCTTTACCCTTCTCTACTTCCGCATCACCGCCGAAATAAACACATCCTCCAACGTCGGAGCGATCCACTCGATGGAATGAATGCCTATGCCGGCGTCGCTCAAGAGGGCGCGCACCGGCGCTTTGAACGTCTCCGCGTCCGGCACGACGGCGTGAACTTGCGCGCCGTACAAGGCCACCTCGTCAAAGGGAATCTGCCCCTGTTCGCCTGCCGCCTTGAGCACGCGCAACACACGATCCGGCGCGTCGCTGTTGATTTCGAGGACGTGGCCGTGCATTTGCGTTTCCTTCAACTGCGCGGGCGTGTCCAGCGCGATGAGTTTGCCCTGGCTGATGAAGCCGACGCGCTGACAGAGTTCCGCCTCATCCATATAGTGCGTGGTGACGAGCACTGTGACGCCTTTCTTTGCCATCCCATAAATCAGATCCCAGAACTCGCGCCGGCTGATGGGATCCACGCCGGCCGTCGGCTCGTCCAGGAACACTACCTGCGGCTCGTGGACGATGGCGCAGCCCAGCGCGAGCCGCTGCTTCCAGCCGCCGGAGAGATTCGCCGTGAGCGCCCGCTCGCGCCCCACCAGGCCGGCCATCGTCAGGATTTCGACCTCGCGCCGGCGCATCTGCTCCCGCGAGAGGCCGTAGGCCCGCCCGTAGAAGCGGATGTTCTCGCGCGCGGTCAGGTCGCTGTACAGCGTGAACAACTGCGACATGTAGCCGACCTGCGCCTGCATTTTCTTCGTCTGCGTGGCCGGATCAAGGCCCAGGACGCGCGCGTGACCCGACGTGGGCTTGAGCAAGCCCAGCAACATGCGGATCGTCGTCGTCTTGCCGGCCCCGTTCGGCCCCAGCCAGCCGTAAACCTCCCCGCGCGACACCTGGAAGCTCACATCATCCACAGCGGTGAAGGCCCCGAATTTTTTGGTCAAGTTTTCGACAATAATCGGATAGTCAGAACTGAGTGCTGAGGACTGAGGACTGAGTGCTGAGTGCTGAGTGTTGGACATTTTTGTATTCCGTAATTCGTAATTCGTAATTCGTAATTCGCTGACTCGCTGATCCGCTTTATCGCTGACTCGTCTGCCGCCGAATGAGTGAGATGAACGCTTCTTCCATCCGCACTTCGATTTCGCGCATACCGGCGCAGGCGACACCCTGAGCGGCCAGCACTGCCGTGATTTCAGGCCCGCGCCGTTCCGGGTCGTCCACGAACACGTGAAGCATCACGCCGTAGGTCTGCATTTCCAACACGCCCTCCAGCGTGGGAACCAGATCGCGGGCGGGAACAAATGGCATCGGCGTGAATTCGAGCAGTCGCCCCGGCGCCAACGTCTTGATTTTGGCCGGCGACCCATCGGCCACCAACCGGCCCTGATACATCAGTCCAACCCAGTTGCAACGTTCCGCCTCGTCCATGTACGGCGTGCAAACAAAGATGGTGACGCCCTTTTCCGTGCGCAGGTTGCCGAGCAAATTCCAGAATTCGCGGCGGCTCACCGGGTCCACCCCCAGCGTCGGCTCGTCGAGCATCACCACTTGCGGCTCGTGGACGAGGCTGCACGCCAGCGCGAGCTTTTTCTTCATCCCACCGGAAAGCCGTCCCGCCAGCCGTTTGGTAAAAGCTGTCAGTCCGGCAAATTCGAGCAACTCTGGAATACGCTGTTTCTGCTCTTTCCGGCTGACGCCATGCACGTCTGCAAAGAAACGCATGTTCTCCATCACCGTCATATCGGGCGGCAGCGAGAACTGCTGCGCGATGTAGCCCACGTGCTCACGGATGGCATAGGGGTCGCGCATCGAATCGTACCCCAGGATGCGGCTCTCGCCGCCGTTGCGGGTGAGCAAGCCCAGGATCACGCGCGTCAACGTCGTCTTGCCGGCGCCGTCCGGCCCGATGAGGCCGTAAGTCTCCCCGCGCCGCACCTGCAACGTCACTTCATTCACCGCCGTCACCTCGCCCATCCGCGTCTTAAAGTGCTTGACCAAATTGCGGGTCTGGATAGTGACTTGAGGTTCGGGTTGTGGGTTGTGGGGTGTAGGTGCTGAGTGCTGAGTGCTAGAAGTCATCATGCGTCATCCATAATTCGTAATTCGCAATTCGAAATTCGCTAATCCAGACGCTTCTTAAACGTGAAGCCGGCCGCCAGGACGATGACGGCGCCGTAAATCATCAGGGCGATCACATCGTTCCAGAGAAAGGAAATGCCGACGCCCTTGGTGATAATGCCGCGCGCAATGCGGATGAAATACGTCGCAGGGACCAGGTCGCCGATGAACTGCACCACCGGCGGCATCGTCGCGCGCGGGTAGAGCAGGCCCGACAGCAGCATCGTGAACATCATCAACATGGCCGAAATTTGCTGCGCCTGCTTTTGATTTTTGCAGATCGTCGAAAAAAGCACGCCCATCCCCAGCGAGGAGATGATGAAAAGCAGCGACAGCCAGCAAAACAATGGTAGAGATCCCTGGAAAGGCACTTTGAACCAGTAAACACCCAGCCCGATGATAATAAGCAAATCCACCGCCACCACCAGGATCGGCGGCACCATCTTGCCCATAATCAGTTCCAGCGGGCGGGTGGGCGTGACCAGGATTTGTTCCATAGTACCCAGCTCGCGCTCGCGCACCACCGACGTTACCGTGATGTTGACGCACACCAGTTGGAGCAGCATCGCCGTCAGGCCAGGGATGAGAAAAATCAGCTCATCTATGTTGGGATTGTAGAGAATACGGATGAACGTGTTGATGGGCAACTGCGCCATATTGGCGCGCCCCATACGCCGCGCCGTCTCCATCATCAGCTCCATACCGTGCGCCTGTGCAATCGCTCCCGCCGCGCTGTAGGCCGACTGAACCACAAACGTGTCGGAGCCATCGAGGATGATCAACACCTGCGCATCGCCGCGCGCCACCTGACCGGCAAAATCCGGCGGGATAACCACGCCGACATACGCCTCGCCCTCGTCTATAGCGCGGAGCACGTCGGCCTCGCTGTCCACATACTCACTCACAGCGAAAAAACCGGACACCTCCAGCGCGTTGACAAACGCGCGACTGCGGCCATCCAGGCTAAAGTCGGCGACGATGGTCGGCATGTGATTCAGCATAGAATCGCCCATGTACGAAACAAGGAACAGCTCCACCACCGGCAGCACAATCACCATCCCCAGCGTCGGCCAATCCCGCACCATCTGGATGGTTTCCTTGCGCACCATTGCCCACAAACGTTTTAGTCTTGAGTTCATACGCATCGGAGAAGTGATGAGTAATGCGTAATGAGTGAGCGAGCACACTCATTACGCGTTTCCCATTACTCATTTCCCATATCCCTTTCCCATTTCCAAAATCATTCCAACCCTTGCCGGAACGCGCGGGAAGAAATCACCATAATGACAACGCTAAAAACAATCAACCCGATCACTGAACCCCACAGCAATTCGACCCCCACGCCTTTGGTGATGATGCCGCGCGCGATGGGGATGAAGTAACTCAAAGGGAAGAAGTAGCCCAAGTAGTACAGCACCGGCGGCATCGTCGAGCGGGGAAACATAAAGCCCCCCAGAACGACGCCGAGGAAGATCACCAGCATCACCAACTGCTGCACCTGGTGCTGGTTGCCGGCAATGGTCGAAATCAGCAGTCCCAATCCCAGTCCCGAAAACACGTAGATGAACGACAGCCCGAGGAAAAGCCAGAAGTCGCCCTGAAACGGCACGCCGAAGAGATAGACGCCCAGGCCCAACACCATTAAAATGTTCATCATGGCGATCAAAATATTCGGGACGATCTTGCCGAGCAGCAGTTCGGTGGGGCGGATCGGCGTGACGAGAAGCTGCTCAATGGTGCCAGACTCACGCTCGCGGACAACGGCGGCCGCCGTCAGCGCGATGGTCTGCGTCTGCATCACCATCGCGACAATGTTGGGGATGACGAACCAGACCTGGAGCAAATCGGGGTTGTAGAGGATGCGCGTCCGCGCGGAGATGGGCAATCCGGCCTTGATGGGCAGCCCGGAGCGCGTGATCTTTTCCAGCATCACCTCGGCGGCGTAAGATTGCGAGATCGCCGAGGCCATGTTGTAACCCGACTGCACCGTGAACAGATCGGACCCATCCACCAGGAACAGGACCTGCGCCTGACGCTGCTCCACGCGCGCGGAGAAATCCGGCGGGATCACGATGCCGGCCTGTGCCCACCCCGCGTCAATGGCCGCGATCACCTCCGCCTGACTGGCAACGTACTCCACCACATCGAAATACTTGGAATTGATCAGCGCGTTCACATACGCCAGACTGTCTGCATCCAGGCTCTGGTCGGCGACGACGGTGGGAATATGCTCGACATTCACATCCACCGCGTACCCGAACAAGAACAACTGCAACACTGGGATCGCCAACACCATTACCAACGTACTCCGATCCCGGAACGTCTGGATAAACTCTTTCTGGATGACGGCCAAAATGCGACGGAACATCGTTACCTACAATAAAGAAACATCTAAATGTGACCCGCGAAATGCAATTCGTAATTCGCAATTCATAATTCGCAATTCGCAATTCATAATTCGTAATTCGCAATTCGCCTTCTCGCTCATTCCTCGCGCCTCACGCGCAAATCATCACTCGCCTGAACCCGCAGCCCATCCAGCAACAGGGAAACGGCGGACTCCACCAGAGCGTGCAGTTCTTCCGGCGTCGGCGGCGGCGCAATGCCGCGCAAGGCCGGCGTGATCGGCATCAGAAACATTCCGATCACCATCGGGGTGATCAGAGCTGGATCGAAGGGGCGGAAAAACCCGGCGGTCACACACTCGGCGATAAAAGCCTGCACCAACTGTGTAATGCGCTGCAAACGGGTTGTGACAAATTCCTGCAAAATATTGTCGTCCACCCACGCCTCCGCCAGCGCCGCCCGCGTAAACGGCAGCCGCGTCAGGAAAGAGTTCAGGGCGTAATAGACCAAAGTGACAATGTCTTCCTGTTTTTCCAACCGCCCCACCGACGCCAGCGTCTTTTCAATGGCGCCCTGCTGCTCATCCACAATCGCCAGCAAAATATCCCGCTTGCTGTTGAAGTAGTTGTACAACGTACCTTCAGACACGTCGGCGGTCAGCGCAATCTCTTTCGTGGTCGTGTTGGCGTAGCCGCGCTCGGCGAACACCTGAGCGGCAGCTTCCATAATCTCCTGCCGACGGCGTTCAATGCGCCGCTCGCGGCGGGCCTGGAACAACCCCTTGTGTTTCTTCTTTTCCATCGGCTCTTACCCCACCCTTATGCATTTTTCTGAGTACACACTCATTTTATGAGCATATTCTACAACAAATGAGCCAACTGTCAAGGTTTGGCGCTTTACCAAAATACGCTACAATGGAAATCCTATGAGCCTGAACGTTCTAATACCCTACCACATTGCTAATCTGGCGTTGGTCGGGGCGCTGCTCCTGATGCTGCGCCCCAATGCGGCAGCCTCCACCCGGCGCGCGCTTTACGTCTTCATAGCCCTGGGAGCGGTCATCGTGATACTCGTCATCGCCGCCGGGGCCTTGCACATAGACCCCTACGAGGCGGTCCAACTGCCGGTTGCATCCCTGCTCGGTTACGGGACGCTGCTGTTTGGCGGGCTGTTCGTGCTCTATCGGCGCACCCGTTGGATCATGAGGAGCTGCATCCTGCTGGTCTTCGTCCTCCTTGCCATTGCCGTGGACGCTTTCTTAATCGAACCGCACTGGCTGGAGGTCACCACCGTGACGCTGCGCAGTCCCAAAGTAACCGCGCCGCTGCGGATCGCCGTCCTGGCCGACATTCAAACCGACCGCGCCGGCGCCTACGAAGCCCGCGTGCTGGCCGAGACACTGCGCGCCCAACCCGACCTCATCCTTTTTGCCGGGGACTACCTCCACCTGAGCCGCCGCAGTCGGGGCTATGCTGCCGAAATGGGCGCTTTGAACGAGGTTCTTACGAATGCCGGGCTATCCACCCCTCTGGGCATGATAGCCGTGATGGGGAACATGGACAGGCACTACGATTGGCCGCAGCTCTTCGCCGGACTGCCGGTGACGGTAGCGCAGACCAACACCCGTTACGATCTCGGCCCGGTCACGCTGACCGCGCTGGGAATGCGTGAGTCTTTCAGCGCCGACATCCGCGTGTCGCCCGCCGACGACTTCCACATCGTCCTGGGCCACAGCCCCAACTTTGCCCTGGGCGACGTGGACGCCGACCTGCTCTTCGCCGGGCACACGCACGGCGGGCAGATACCGGGCTTCCTCCGCGCCCCCATCATGATGCTGCTGGGTTTCCCGCGCCTCGCGGCCACCCACATCGCCGAGATCGCCCCCGGCAAAACCCTCATCATCTCGCGCGGCATCGGCATGGAGCGCGGCGCCGCCCCGCAGATGCGCTTTCTCTGCCGGCCGGAGCTGGTTATTGTAGAGATACTGCCCCAATAAAACGTAAAACGTGAAACGCAATGGCTTCACAGCAAAAGCCTCACGTTTCACGTTTTACGTTTTAGGAGTTATTTTTCCACTTCAAGCCCGGCTTTCTGCCAGGCGTTCATCCCCCCGGTCATATTGTGGATGTTGGTAAAGCCCTGCTGTTTCAAAAACTGGTACGCCTGCCCGCTGCGATTCCCGCTCCGACAGGCCAGGATGACCGGCTGGTCGGTGGGGACTTCGCTCACCCGGTCAGGCAGTTCCCCCAGGGGAATTAACACCGCGCCGGGGATGTGCCCCTCGACAAACTCGGAGTCTTCACGCACGTCAATCACCGTGACGCCGCCATCCGCCACCAGTTGCGAGACCGTCTCCACGGAGACCTCCGCGCCCAGCGTCGCCGCGCCCGTGGACGTGGGCGCGGCAGCCGGCGTCGGAGTTCCACAGCCGGCCAGCGCCACCATTGCCAGAATTAACACGATCCAATGCCATAGTTTCACAGTTCACCTCATTGTTTGCAAATTAAGAAGATATTTTTCTATTTTATCAGACAAGGAAAGAATGGCAACCCCAGGCAAAAAAACACCCGCAGGGAAAAAGTCCCTGCGGGTAAATAGGTGCTTATGAGCCGTCACCCTGAGTGGAACGAAGGGTCTCGCTGCGCCGGATGACGGATGATGGGTTAACAGCGTTTGCGAAGGACAACGAGGCCAGCGGCAAGCACAACCGTAGCAGCAAAACTGAAGAGAGGAGAAGCAGCGGAGATTTTTTGAACAGTCACTGCATTTGGCCCGGTAAAGGTAGTGGAAGGCATAGTAAAACTTGTATCATCACTAGTCTGCCAGTTGGTCGAGTCTCCAATCAAAGGAAGAAAATAGGCTGCATTGTGCGATAGATTGGAAAAGGTTGTTCCCGTATATATAGCATTATCAACCTCAGGAATAGCCACTGCTGTCGAACCATTTATTAAACCTGTAGGTAAGGTCGAGCTATTAGAATCT
Organism: Anaerolineae bacterium; assembly: GCA_034429475.1. GTDB lineage: Bacteria > Chloroflexota > Anaerolineae > B4-G1 > SLSP01 > JAKQHY01. The sequence goes on along the minus strand of DAOUGD010000110.1, from coordinate 26,480 downwards.
CCTGCATCAGACTGCCAGCCAGAAGTGTTACTCTGCAAGGCATAAACAAAGCTTGGCGTGCTATTACTTCCCTGATAAGCTAATATTTGATCGCCTGAGGCAGAAAATGACATTGTCCCCATATCGCTCGGTTGGATTACCGTACCTGTTGCAATACTTGATGCAGCCGTCCATACAAGGGTTCCCTCACCAGGTCTAAATGTCCCACCAGCGGTCCATCCATTATCAGTGAAAGTTATCATTGCACCTGCATCAATTTGGACAAGCGCCACAAATGCGAATGTATCCGTGCCATCAAAGTTATATCCAATGATGGCAATATCGCCCGGATCTAGGATAGATTTTGCCTGCCCAGGCATAACTACAACTATTGCCAATAAGACAACAGCCAACCCAAATGCTCCAATGAAACTAGCAAGAAATTTATATTTATACATTTTTCTCAATCCTCCTATTCCAAATCTTCCAAATCCGAAAACTCCGAAATCCGTAACGGACTCCCTGCCTGGATTTCCAGGTCACCCTCATATACAACTTCCGGCGCTTCATACTGCATAGTACACTCTCCTTTCTGATTTAAGTAATGAATTAAACCCAACTTTTTCATTATAGCCAATCTGGAACAGGGCACAAATTGCCGGCATCACCCTGATTAAAGCCGCAGAAATGCCCCGCGCACCCTTGACATTTCATTTGAAAAGTTGTATATTACCTATACCCCCCCCAGGGGGGAGGGGATAGCACTCAACGCATTTCATTGTCACGACAAAGGAAAAGACATGGACGAACACGATCACACCCGGCACGGCGCACATCACGAAGAAGCGTTGCAGCGGCTCAAGACCACCGAAGGTCACCTGCGCGGCATCCAGCGGATGTTGGAAGAAGACGCCTACTGCATTGACATCATCCGCCAGATTCAGGCCGTGCAGGCCGCGCTGAACAAAGTCAGTGTGAAAATTCTGGAAGAGCACCTGAACTCGTGTGTCATCACCGCCGTTCAGGGTGAAGACCCACAGGAACGCGAGCGCGTCTTAAAGGAAATCAGCGACGTGTTCGAGGCAGCGACGAAGGTGTAGGCAAGTTAGGAGTTAGGAGTTAGGAGTTGCGAGTGAGCGGATCAGCGAGTAAGCGAATAAGCGAATAAGCGAGTGGCGCACCCACAACCCATAACCCATTACTCATTTCTGATTACCCATTTCCAATACCAAAAAATGGAGGCAAAGACAATGACGACCGTAACGTATAACATTCCCAATATTTCGTGTATGCACTGTGTCCACACCATCAAAACCGAGGTGAGCGATCTGGCAGGCGTGAAGTCCGTCGAGGCCAGCCCGCAGACCAAGCAGGCGACGATCACATTTGAAGCGCCGGCCACCGAGGAAGCGATCAAGGCGTTGCTGGTTGAAATCAACTACGCCCCGGCATAATGAGTTGCGAGTTAGGAGTTGCGAGTTAGGCGTTAGGAGTTGCGGGTGAGGCGATTCCACCCTAACTCCTTACTCCTCACTCCTCACTGAGGTGACTATGTCTGAAACTAAACACTTAACCCTACCCATCACCGGGATGACGTGCGCCAATTGTGTGGCGACGGTAGAACGCAGCTTGAAGAAGGTCAATGGCGTGAGGGGCGCTGTGGTGAACCTGTCTTCGGAACGCGCCACGGTGGAATTTGACCCGGCGCTGGTCATCCTGCCCGACCTCATCGGGCGGGTGGAGCGCGCCGGCTACGGCGTAGCTACCGGCGAGGCCGACCTCGTGATCCGCCGGATGAGCGACGTGGGCGACGCGCAGCGGCTCGAAAAGACGCTCGGCAGGCTCGAAGGCGTGCAGGAAGCGCAGGTGAACTTCGTGGCGGAACGCGCGCGCGTGCGCTACATCCCCACCCTCGTCAGCCAGGCGGACTTGCGCCGCGCGGTGGCCGCCGCCGGGTTCGAGGCGATGGAGACCGGCGGCGACGCCGAGGACGCAGAAGCCCGTGCCCGTGAAGCTGAAATCGCGCAGCAACGGTACTTCCTTATCATCGGGCTGATCTTCACTGTGCCGCTGTTCATCCTTTCGATGGGCAGTGACGTGGGGCTGTTCCCCATGACCTGGATGCACGCGCCCTGGTTCAAATGGCTGATGCTCGCGCTGGCGACGCCGGTGCAGTTCTACGTAGGGTGGCAATACTACGTGGGCGCTTACAAGGCGCTGCGCAACGGCGCGGCCAACATGGACGTACTCGTGGCCCTCGGCAGCTCCGCCGCCTACGTCTACTCCCTGCCGGTGACGTTCGGCTGGATCGGCGGGCACGTCTACTTCGAGACCGCCGCCGTCATCATCACGCTCATCAAACTCGGCAAGTTCCTTGAAGCGCGCGCCAAGGGCCGCACCAGCGAAGCCATCAAAAAGTTGATGGGTCTGCGCGCCAAGACCGCCCGCGTCATCCGCGACGGGCAGGAGCAGGAAGTGGCGGTGGACGACGTGCGCGTGGGCGACCTGGTGCTCGTGCGCCCCGGCGAGACGTTCCCGGTGGACGGCGTCGTCGTCGAGGGGCGGTCCTCCGTGGACGAATCCATGCTCACCGGCGAATCGCTGCCCGTCGCCAAAGGCCCCGGCAGCGCAGTCATCGGCGCGACGCTCAACCAGCTCGGCCTCCTCAAATTCGAGGCGACGAAAGTGGGCAAAGAGACCGCGCTCGCGCAGATCATCCGCCTGGTAGAGGAGGCGCAAGGCAGCAAGGCTCCCATCCAACGGCTGGCCGACCGGATTTCGGCGGTCTTCGTCCCCGCCGTCATCGCCATCGCGCTGCTCACCGGGCTGGCGTGGTACTTCTTCGTGCCGCTGGCGCCGGATGCCGACGTGAGCCAGTTCACCCGCGCGCTGATTCACACAGTCGCCGTGCTCGTGATCGCGTGCCCCTGCGCCATGGGGCTGGCGACGCCCACCGCCGTGATGGTCGGCACGGGCAAGGGCGCGGAACTCGGCATCCTGCTCAAATCCGGCGAGGCCCTGGAACGCGCCGGCCGCCTCACCACCGTCGTCCTCGACAAAACCGGCACGATCACGAAAGGACAGCCGGCGGTGACGGACGTGGTGACGAATAACGAATTACGAATGACGAATTGCGGATCGGCGGATCGGCGGATCAGCGGATCGGCGGATCAGATCTCCCCTACTCCTTACTCCTTACTCCTGACTCCTGACGAGGTACTGCGTCTGGCTGCTTCGGTAGAAAAGGGCAGCGAGCATCCCCTGGGGGAAGCCATTGTAGCGGAGGCCGGGAATCGGGGACTGACGCTCGTTGCGCCGGAGGGCTTCCAGGCGGAGGCCGGGCACGGCGTCGCGGCGCAGGTGGAGGGGCGCGAGGTGCTCGTCGGCAATCTGCGGATGATGACGGAGCGCGGACTGCCGCTGAATGGGTGGGAAGCGGATGTCATGCGCTTGCAGGGCGAGGGCAAAACGGCAATGCTGGTGGTGGTGGATGGTGCGGTGGTCGGCGTGATCGCGGTGGCGGACACGGTGAAGGACAGCTCGGCGGCGGCGATTGCGAACTTGCACGCCCTCGGCTTGCGCGTGGCGATGCTCACCGGCGACAACCGCCAGACGGCGGAAGCGATTGCGCGGCAAGTCGGCGTGGAGCGCGTGCTGGCGGAGGTGCTCCCCGGCGCCAAGGCTGCCGAAGTGAAGCAGTTGCAAGCCGCCGGCGAAATCGTGGCGATGGTGGGCGACGGCGTCAACGACGCGCCCGCGCTGGCCCAGGCCGACGTGGGAATCGCCATCGGCACGGGCACGGACGTGGCGATGGCCTCGGCGCCCGTCGTGCTCATCAGCGGCGACTTGGGGGGCGTGGCGCGGGCCATCGCACTCTCGCGGCGCACGCTGCGCACCATCAAGCAGAACCTCTTCTGGGCGTTCTTCTACAACGTCATTCTCATCCCGGCGGCGGCGGTGGGGTTGATGAATCCGATGCTGGCGGCGGGCGCGATGGCGTTCAGCAGCGTGTTCGTCGTCACCAACAGCTTGCGGCTGCGCGCCTACCGGGCTACGTGAACGGCAGGGCTTTTCGGTCAGCAGATTGAGCAGATTAAGCAGATTTTAGAATGCTTCCGTTCAATCCGTTGAATCCGTTGAAACTTTTTTGACAAAGCCTTACAACCCACTATAATCCCCCCTCGGAGAAGGGCGGATAATCCATCAGTGTGCAGGAGGCTGCAATCTTGAACGTCATATCGAATCAGAGAAATCTGCTAACCACAATACTCCAGATAGGGATAATCATCACCGTCAGTCTGTTAGGAAGCCTGTGGGGGATCACGTCCGCACAGGCGCAGGAGTCGCAGCAGAATACGGTGTACATCTACTTTTTCTGGGGAGAAGGCTGTCCTCATTGCGCCGAGGAGGAACCTTTTTTGGAAGACCTGGCCCGGCGCTATCCGCAGCTCAAGGTGGAAGATTTCGAGGTCTGGTACCACGCCGCCAACCGGAATTTGTTCAACAAAATGGCCGCTGCCTTCAATTTCACCCCAAGCGGCGTCCCGGTCACATTCATCGGGGGACGTTACTGGATCGGCTTCACCCAGGACATGGGCGAAGAGATCGAAGCCTACGCGGTGGCATGTATTGAAAGCGGCTGTCAGGACGCCGGCGCGGGCATCATGCCGGGGCACGAGAAATCTTCCGACGAAATCATCGCCGAGGCCACCCAGACCGGCACGCTCAAGGTTCCCTTGATCGGCGAAGTCAACCTCAACACCCAATCGCTCGCCCTCAGCACGGCGCTCATTGCCTTCGTTGACGGCTTTAATCCTTGCTCGCTGTGGGTGCTCTCCATCCTGTTGGCGATGACGTTGCACACCGGCTCCCGCAAGAAAATTCTGATCATCGGCGTCGTTTTCCTCACAGTAACGTCGCTGGTGTATGCCCTCTTCATCGCCGGACTTTTCACCATCTTCACCGTCGTGAGCTTTCTGGGCTGGATTCAAGTCGTGGTAGCCCTGATCGCATTGTTCTTCGCGGTTGTGAACATCAAAGACTACTTCTGGTACAAAGAGGGTCTCTCGTTCACCATCGCCGACGACAAGAAGCCCGGCATCTACCAAAACATCCGTCGCGTGATGAACGCCGGTGATTCGCTTTGGGGGCTGATTAGCGCGACGGTCGTGATGTCGGCGGGCGTCTCCCTCATCGAATTCTCCTGCACGGCGGGCTTCCCCGTGCTGTGGACAAATATCCTCACCGCCCATGAAGTCACGCCGCTCGCCTTTGTGCTCTTGCTCGCGCTCTACATGCTCATCTATCAGATTGACGAACTGGCCATCTTCCTGACGGCAGTGTTCACGTTAAAATCCAGCCGACTGGAAGAGAAGCATGGCCGCATCCTGAAACTCATCGGCGGATCACTGATGTTGACGCTGGCGGTGGTGATGTTGATCAATCCCAAGCTGATGGACAACCTGGGCCACTCACTGATCATCTTCGCCGTGGCCTTCGGTTTGGCGATGCTGATACTCCTGCTGCATCGCAAAATTTTGCCAAGCTTTGGCATCACCATCGGCAGCGAGACAGTCTCGCGTCAACACAAACGACGGCAACAGAAAAAACGCCCATAAACGAAAAAGGAAGAGCGGTGAGAAAATTCTCACCGCTCTTCCTTTTAGGACAGGCAAGTTTAGCGCCACGCAAATCGCTACAGGGTAATACGGTAGACCGTATAGGGTGTCGGATTGATGAAACCGATTCGATTGGCGATGCGCCACGAGGCAATGTTATCCTCCTCGCAATGCCAATGCGGCGTCCAGCCGCGCTCGGCGCAAAAGGCGACGCTGCGGGCCGCGACCGCCAGCGCATAGCCATGCCCGCGATATTCCGGCGCCGTCGCCACCCCCAACTCATACGCATGACCACTCACAAAAACGGTCAGACACCAACTCGCAATGGCGCCCTCATGCAAGAGACAGAAACCAAAGCCGGTTCGCAAAAAGTCCGCGTGCGTGCGCCAGAAGGAATCTACCCAGCCCAACACCTGCTTCATATTGTAGATGTCGCGCTGCACCAGCCAGTGGGCATTCAAGCGAACGATAGAGCTGCCAACCGGACGCACCGCGCGCCATTTCACCGCCGGTTTGATAAAATCATAATACCGACGCCGCGTTAGCTCCGCCTGGAGTCCCGGAAAGAGCATCCCCCACTGCGATTCCCAGGCGGGGGTGTCGTAGAACACCGTGAAGGCAGGGATGTAGCGCGCCCGCGCGTGGGGAATCGCCTTGCCGGTGATCAGTTCGGCGAGCGCCCGGTTTGTCGTCGCGTTCTGCGTTTCACCCGCGATGAAGATCTCCCCCTGCATGTCCCACAGCCAGGCCGTGCGCGGATCGGCGACGTCGTCCACGTAGACCCAGGCGGGCGTGTTGCCGTCCAGGATAGAATCTACCGCCAGGTTGTAACGCAGTCCGGCAAACAGCGGCCGCACCCGCGCGTAGTCGGCAAGCGCCAGCTCGTACACTTACAACCCCATCATAAAGTCGAAGATGAGGTCATTGTTGCCCTTCAGCCCTTCGTGGCCGAAGTCGGGGTAGATGACCATCTGCTTGTCGGACGTGATTTTGTTGTAGGCGGCAAACTGCGTGGAGGGCGGGCAGATCGTGTCACGCAGGCCGATGTGCCACTGCACGTTGGCGCGGATGCGCCGCGCGAGGTGCTGAATATCCACGTAGCCGAGCTTCTCAAAGACTGCATCCTCCGCCTCGTGGCGGGGATCAAAGCGGCGGAAGTACTCGCGCAGTTCGGAGTAGGCGTTTGTGTCCTGATCCATCTCCCAGACGCGCTTGTAGTCACTGAGAAAGGGATACACCGGCGCGGCCCGCTGAATGCGCGGCTCCAGCGCGATGCAGGCCACCGTCAGCGCGCCCCCCTGGCTGCCGCCCGTCGCCCCGACGCGCACGGGGTCCACGTCGGGCATCTCCATCACGATCTTGGCGAGCTGCGCCGTGTCGAGGAACATCTGGCGGTAATACAGCTTCTGCGGTCGGCCCTGAAGCGCCTCATCCAGCCCGCGGATGATGTGCCCGTGCAGGGTGTTGCCGATCACGCCGCCCACATCCTCCGAGCGCCCGCCCTGCCCCCGGCAGTCGAGCGCGGCCACGGTGAAGCCCGCCGCTACGTACCCCAGCTTTTCGGCCCAGTCGCCGGAATCGCCAGAGTAGCCGTGGAACATCAGGATGGCGGGATGGGGCGCGGGCGCGGCCTTCGGCTTGAGCAGCTTGGCGTAAATCCGCGCGCCGCCGACGCCGGTGAAGGTCATATCGTAGCAGTCGGCGAACGGGGCCTGGAACGCCGCCGGCGTCAGCGCCACCTGCGGATCGAGCGCGCGCATCTCGGCCAGCGCCGCGTCCCAATAGCCGTCAAAATCCACCGGCCGGGGATTGATCCCCTGATACGTCTTCAGCTTCTCCAGTGGGAAATCAAACGTTAATGGCATAGTTTTTGTATCCTCCTGTAAGAAAAATTAGGAGTTAGGAGTTAGGAATGAAGCGACTCGCAACCCCTCACTCGCAACTCCTCACTCGCAACTCCTCACTCGCAACTCCTCACTCGCAACTCCTCACTCGCAACTCCTAAATTCTGGCCTTCATCCACGGGTTGCTGTTGTGGAAGTCGGCGACGGCGTTACCGGGATGGACGAGGGCGTCGAAGAGTGGGCGATCCGCGTCGGACAACGTCATCTCCAGCAGCGGCAGGGCGTCTTCGAGGTGCGCCATCGTGCGCGGGCCGATGATGGGCGCGGTAACGCCGGGCTGATCCTTGCACCAGAGCAGCGCAAGCTGCGAGGAGGTCAGGCCGCGTTCCTGGGCCAGATGGCCCAGGGCTACCGCCACGTCCAACCCGGTCTGCGTCACCCGGTCGCGGAACATCGCGCCGGAGCGTTCCGCGCGCGAGCCTTCCGGGTACGCATCCTTCTGCTGATAGCGCCCCGCCAAAATCCCCCCGGCCAGCGGCGACCAGGGCAGCAACGCCAGACCGTACTTCTGACAGAGCGGGATCAGCTCATTTTCAATGCGCCGGTCGAGCAGATTGTAAGGCGGCTGCTCGCTGATGTAGCGGGCGATGCCGAGCTGCTCGCTGGTCGCCAGCGCCTCCATCACCAGCCACGCCGGGTAGGTGGAGCAGCCAATGTAGCGCACTTTGCCCGCGCGCACCAGGTCATCGCAGGCGCGCAGGGTCTCATCCTGCGGCACGACAAGGTCGGGACGGTGCAGTTGGTAGAGGTCAATATGGTCGGTTTGGAGGCGGCGCAGCGAGTCCTCGCAGGCTTTGAGGATGTGGTAGCGCGAGTTGCCCTGGTCGTTCGGGCCGTTGCCCATGCGCCCGTGCACCTTTGTCGCCAGCACCACATGTTCCCGCTTGCCGTTCTCCTTGAGCGCTTTGCCCACAATGCGTTCGCTCTCGCCGCCGTTATAGACGTTGGCCGTGTCAATGAAGTTGATCCCGCTATCCAGCGCGAAGTTGATGATGGCGATCGAATCCGCCTCATCCGTTGGGCCGCCGAAATTCATCGCCCCCAAACATAGCGGCGAGACCATAACGCCGGTGCGTCCTAAAGAACGATAGTCCATCAGAACCTCCTTGAAAGTGGGCCGCTAAAGCGGCGAATGAATGGAAGTGTTTTTGCGGACGGCGTACCGTTCGCAAAAACACGCTGTTAATGCGGATGCGCAGGGCGGCCTCCACCGAGACGAACGGCTCAGGCGGGTTTGCGGCGCGCAAATAACCCAATCCCTGCCGCAAGCGTCAAAACGGCCAGCGCCCACCACGGCGACCATCCCTGGCCGCCGCCATGACCGGTCTCCGGCAGAAGCGGCACGAAGGGGGTGGGCGTGGGATAAAGCGTGGGGGTAGGATAAGGCGTGGGGGTGGCCTGCGGCTGCGGCGTGGATTGCGCCTGCGCGGTAGGCGTGGGTTGCGCGGTAGGCGTGGGGCGTGGGCCGCCAGGGCGGTCAATGATGGTGATGGGAACTTCGCCGGCGCCGCCGGTGACATCGTTGCCGTACCAATCGCCGGCCGCCACCACGCTGGCTGAATTGACCGTCCCCGCGCCGATGTCACCAATGGTAGTGAACACCGTTGTCACCGTCACCATCCCCTGCGGCGGAATATCGCCGGTATAGAGAGTGAGATCAGTCCAACGCAAAAGCCCCACGTTGAAATCCCATTGATCGGGCGAGGGAATGGCATAGAAAAAGGCCAGCGACAACGGATCATAAACGTCTTCCAGCAACACTTCCGTCATCGTGGTGTAGCCGTTGTTATGCACCTCGACGGTAAAGGTGACTAACACGCCGACCTGCGCTGTGAGGGTTTTGGTGACAGGCGCGCTGCCGCCGACCGATTCGTTGGCGTCGCTCTCATCTTCCCCACCGATCACCTCGCCGTTAGAGTTAATCGCGTCATGCGCCGCCGCGTAGTTGACCACTGCCGGAGCCGGGTGTTCCGCAATGAAGCCAACGACCAACATGATCTCCTGACCAGGCGCCAGGTCGCCGAAAGTTTCAGTTAGATCGTTCCAGTCAATTTGCCCCGCCGCCGTATCCACATTGTCCGGCGCGACACTGGCGTCGGCGTAAGCCAACACCGCAATGTTGTATTCATCGGTCACCGGCAACACGGTGACGGTAAAGGCCGAATCGTTGCGGACGCGGATGGTAAACGTGATGTATTCCCCCACGTAGACTACGTTGCTAGTACGGCCCAATTGCTTGTCAACCACAATCCCGCCGCCCTGGGCCTGGGAGGGCGTCGGCGGCTGTAGCCACAGCAGCGTCGCCAGACCCACCACAGCGACCAACAACGGCAGCATCACTCGAAAAAAACGTTTACCTTGCATGATTATCTCCCCCTCTCTCCAAAGTATAAAGAAATTAAACATCTTCGTCAGCCACAATCATCTGCGAATTCATCCGCAGACTGATACTCAAAACCCGTTGAAACGGGTTAAAAAGCAGTTTCCCTGGTGATACACTGAGTGCGTTCCCAACGCACTTTTCATAACAGCCAATGGTTTCAATATCGGGGCGCAAATGGGAATACTTTACGGCACAACCGGTTTCCAGTTTCTGATTTCCTATAACCCGTGAACCCGCTTAACCTGCATGAGGTACTCGCTCAAATCCGGTTCAGGGTGGTCCGCGGGGCCGAAGGGGTCTACGAAATCGTCGCGCCCCAGCAGCGCGCGAAAGGTGTTGGCGACGCCGGCCGACAAAACTTCCAAATTATAGCCACCTTCCAGGACAAAGACAAGCTTGCTCCCGCATAGTTCTTGGGCGACGGCCACCAAGGTTTTGGATATCCAGGTGTAACCGGTCAACGACAGGCTCATACTGGCCAAGGGATCGGCCCAATGCGCGTCATAGCCGGCCGAGACGAGGATGAGCTGCGGTCGGAAACGCCGCAGCGCCGGGACGACGATTTCGGTGTACAGGGCTTTGAAGCCTTCGTCGCCCACGTTGACGCGCAGCGGCAGGTTGAGGAGCGTTCCCCGCCCCTGCGCCGGCGCCACCTCGGTCATCCCGCCCGTGCCAGGGTAGAAAGGGTATTGGTGCGTGGAAATATACAGGATGGTGGGATCGTCCTCGGTCAGCGGCTGCGTGCCATTGCCATGATGCACGTCAAAATCTATAATCGCCACCCGCTCCAGGCCCCGCTTTTGCTGGGCCATCCGCGCCGCCAGCACGATATTGTTGAACACACAGAATCCCATCCCCTGGTCGCTCAAGGCGTGATGCCCCGGCGGGCGCACCAGCGCAAAGCCATTGTCCACGATGTCATCGCACACGGCCAGGGTCAAATCTATCGTGCTGCCGGCGGCGACGGTGGCCGCCTCATAAGTGCTGCGGGTCACGTAGGTATCCATATCCAAATACCCGTCCCCGGCCAGGCTGATTTGCTCCACTTCGTAGATATAAGCCATCGTGTGAACTGTACTCAGTTCCTCCATCGTGGCCGCCCGCGCCGGGATAAGCTGAAGTTCGGCCAACAACCCGGACGACTCCAGGTCGAACATGATAGTTTCCAATCGGTGGGCGCTTTCGGGATGGCCGCGTTTGGTATGTTTGAGGAAAATGGGATCGTAAACGTAACCCGTGGTCATAGCTCAATCACCTCCGCCTGTGTTAAGAATTGGTTGTGCCGATTGTAGCACAAATAAAGGGTAATGCATCTGCGTCATACAACCATTTGGAAAAGCCCCCGGAGAAGGGTATAATAGCGCCATTCAGGCACACCTAGTGAAGGAGTCAGGATGAGCACAGCGCCCATTCCGCCCGCGTTCCACATCATGGCTAAACCGCGCGGCCCAATCTGCAACCTTAACTGTACGTATTGTTACTATCTCCCCAAAGCCGCTTTGTACCCTGGCAGCGACTTCATGATGACGGACGAAGTTCTGGACAGCTTCATCCGGCAATATATTACCGCACAGCATGTGCCAGAAGTAACTTTTGGTTGGCAGGGCGGTGAGCCGCTGTTAATGGGTCGGGAGTTTTTTGAGCGCGCGCTCGCCTTGCAAGCGAAATACCGCCGGCCGGGGATGCGGATTCTCAACACCCTGCAAACCAATGGCACGCTGGTGGATGAGGCGTGGGCGCAATTCTTTCACGACCGGCAGTTCCTCATCGGCCTGAGCCTGGATGGGCCGCAGGCGCTGCACGATGCGTTCCGGGTGGATCAGGGCGGGCAGCCGACCTGGGAGCGAGTCATGCGCGGGCTGCGCCACCTGCAACAGCACCAGGTCGAGTACAACCTGCTTTGCACTGTGCATCAGGCCAACGCCCCCCACCCCCTGGCCGTCTACCGCTTCTTCCGCGACGAAGTCCAGGCCGAGTTCGTTCAGTTCATCCCCATCGTGCGGCGCGATAATGCCACCGGCCACCAGGAAGGGTTGACGGTGACGCCGCAGTCCGTCACAGCCCAGCAGTACGGCGATTTCCTGATCGGTGTGTTCGATGAGTGGGTGCGGCGCGACGTGGGGCGCGTCTTCGTCCAAATCTTCGACGTGGCGCTGGCCGCGTGGCGGGGAGAGCGGCCGGGATTGTGCGTCTTCGAGCCGACGTGCGGCCTGGGGCTGGCGATGGAGCACAACGGCGACCTCTACGCCTGTGACCATTACGTCGAGCCGCGCTACCGGCTGGGCAATATCCTGGAAACGCCGTTGATGGAGCTGGTGACTTCTGCGGCGCAGCGGGAATTCGGGCAGACCAAGCTCAAAACCCTGCCGCAGCAATGCCTGGATTGCGCCGTGCGCTTCGTCTGCAACGGCGGCTGCCCCAAAAATCGCCTGCTGCCGGTCGAGGATGGCGCGCCGCAGCTCAATTATCTCTGCGCGGGCTACCAGGCGTTCTTCCGATACATCCGCCACCCCATGGAGATGATGGTGGAAGAATTGCGCCAGCGCCGCCCGCCGGCCAACGTGATGACCCGTCTCGCGCAAGCCGACGCCGCATTGACCGCGAAATTTGCCGCCGCCAAGCGCAACGATCCCTGCCCCTGCGGCAGCGGCAAAAAATTCAAAGTTTGCCACGGGCAACGTGGAAAGAGCACCGAGTAAGGAATGAGTCGCCCATGAAATTAAGCACGCCTTTTTTGCGGATGATTTCAATTTATCTTAGTCTGTTTACCATCATTCCACGGACTATGCCGCCGCTCACACGGCGGGAAGTCGCGGCCTCCCCGCAAACACAAACCGCCGCCGTCCAGGTGTTGCTCTTGCAATCCTATCATCAGGGGATGGCCTGGGCAGACGACATCACCTTGGGGGTGAAAACCAAGTTTGAGCAAGAAGGCGTTGAGGCAGAATTGACCGTCGAGTATATGGACACCAAGCGTATCTTCGACGAGACACACAACGCCAACCTGCTGCGCCTCTACCGGTACAAATTCAAGCCGGACGATTTCGACATCATCATCACGGCCGATGACAATGCCTTGGATTTCATGCTGCACCACCGCGCCGAATTGTTTCCCGGCGTGCCCATCGTCTTCTGCGGGGTCAATCGCTACGACGCAGGCCGCCTGGAAGGACAGACCAGGATCACCGGCATCGTGGAGAAAACTGCCCACGCCGAAACCGTCAGCCTGGCCTTGCAACTCCATCCTCAGGCAGAGAACCTGTACGTGGTGGTGGATCGCACCCCCACCGGCGTCACGCTGCGGGAACAGTTGGACACCGCCCTCGCCGCCGTAGATCTGGACGTCAACCTCATCTACTTAGACGACGTGAGCATGGCCGAATTGGAACAGACGTTGCAGAGTCTATCCCCCACCAGGGACATTGTCTACTTGATGACGTTCCACCGGGACAAAGAGGGTCTGACCCTCACCAGCGACGAGATCATTCAGCGCATGTACCGAGTCTCCAACGCTCCCATTTACGCCACCGGCAAGGAGTTCTTGGGGCAAGGAATCGTCGGAGGCTATCTCAACGCCGGTTCCCATCAGGGAAGAATTGCCGCAGAGCTGGTCATCCGCATCCTGGCCGGCGAAGACCCGGATACGATCCCGGTCATCACTCAGGGCGTCAGCCCGATCATCTTCGATTACCTCATTATGAAAAAATGGGGGATCCGCGAATCACAACTGCCGCTTGGCGTCGTTTTCGAAAATCGGGACAACGCTCCCTGGGGCCCTTACCGGACAGCCGCCATTGGCTCCGTCATCTTATCGCTGGTCCTGCTCGGCATTATTGTCCTATCAGTCATCAATACACATAAAAAACTCCAGGCGCAAGAGGCGTTACGCCGCCAGGAAGAGAAATATCGTCTGTTAGTCGAAAACCAGACAGATTTAGTCGTCAAAGTAGACCGTGAATACCGGTTCGAGTTCGTCAGTCCCTCGTATTGTCAGTTGTTTGACAAAACCGAGGCAGAGTTGCTCGGCAAAACCTTTCAGCCGCTCGTTCACGAAGAAGATCGCGCGGCCACTTTAGCCTCACTCGCCCGACTCGCCACGCCGCCTTACACCTGTTATCACGAACAGCGCGCGATGACCCGGTACGGCTGGCGCTGGCTGGCCTGGGCCAACAAGGCCATCCTCGATGCTAACCACCAAATCGTCAGCATTGTAGGGGTAGGACGAGATATTACAGAACACAAGAAAACTGATGAGGCCATCCAAAAGCAAAACCGCGAGCTGGCGATGTTGAATCGCATCATCCTCACGGCCGCCTCCACGCTGAACCCGCAATTGGTGCTGGAAGTACTCTGCCGCGAGTTAGCCACTACCCTGAATTTGCCCCAGGCCGCCGCCACGCTGGTCGAACCGACCACTCAAGTAGCCACGGTTATCGCCGAATACCTGACGCCGGGGCGCCCCACAGCGATAGGTGTCCAATTTAGCCCCCAAACCAGTAAGGCAACCCGCTGGATGTTCGAAAACAAAGAACCGCTCGTTGTGAACGAGGCGCAGGTGGATGAACGGATGGGCGACAGCCGCGCCGTGATGCGGCAACGCGGCACCGTCTCCCTGTTGCTCGTCCCATTGGTGATCCAGGGGCGGGTAGTCAGCACTATCGGACTGGACGCTATCACACCCCGCCGCTTCATGCCGGAAGAGATTGCCCTGGCGCAAAGCGCGGCCACCGTTGCCGGACAAACCTTGCAGACGGCGGAATTGTATCAGGCGCTGCAACGCCACACCGATGAACTCGAAAATATGATCGCACAACGCACTCAGGAATTGCAACTGGCGATGGAGCGGGCGCAGACCGCCGACCGCGCCAAATCGGAATTCGTCAACAGCGTCAGCCACGAACTGCGCACGCCGCTGACCAACATTAAGCTGTACATTGACCTGATTCAGCGGGGAAACGAAGCCAAACGGGAGTTCTATCTGGAAACGGTAGGCCGCGAGGCTCAGCGGCTGGAGAACCTTATCGTGGATCTGTTGAGCATCTCACGACTGGATTTAGGAGGAATCGCGCCGACGTTGGAGCCGGCCGATCTCAATGAAATGGTGACGACGCTGGCCGCCGACCGCTATCAACTTTTTGCCGGACAGGGCTTGCGCCTCCGGGTCACGCTCGATCCCGCCCTGGAAACGCCGGCCATTGATCAAAAATTGACCGAGCAAGTGCTCACCAACCTGTTGAGCAACGCCCTCAACTACACCACCGGCAACGAAATCTGGCTCCGCACCGCAAATGTTGTCGAAAAAGGACGATCCTGGATCACCGTCAGCGTGCAGGATGCTGGTCCCGGCATCGCCCCCGAAGAACAAGAGCGGCTCTTTGAACGCTTTTTTCGCGGGGAGGCCAGCAAGACTTTCAATAGACCCGGCACCGGCCTGGGGTTAGCTATCAGTCAGGAAATCATGCAACTGCATGGGGGACATATCACTGTAGAAAGTCAGGTAGGCAAGGGCAGCACTTTTACGGTCTGGTTCCCCACCCCGGAAGCGCCGCCTACAGCAATTTCCTCAACGGATTAAGCGGATTTGAACGGATTTTGCCGTTTCATCCGTACCCGCCGTTGAGCGCGAACACTCAACGAGATTTCGCCGCAAGGGCGGCAGCGTAACTCTCCAGTGTGAGCCGCGCGGTCGTTTCCCACGAAAAGCGGGCGGCCTGCGCCAACGCTGCCTGTCGTTTCTCCTGATAGAAAGCATCGTCGGTCAGCAGGCGCGCGAGCGCGGCCGCCAACCCCGCCACATCGTCCGGCGCAACCAGTATCCCACCCTCGCCAACGACCTCTGGTAGACTGGCCATAGCGCTGGCGACCACCGGCGTTCCGCAGGCCATTGCCTCCAGCGGCGGCAGCCCAAATCCCTCATACCGCGAGGGAAACAGAAAGGCGCGCGCGCCCCGGTAGAGTGCGGGCAGCTTGTCCTCCGGCACAAACCCGGTGAAGACGACCGACTCTGGCGCGATCCCGGCCTCCTGAGCCAGCCGGCGCGGACTCGGCGTGAAGGCGGTATCGCGGGGCGGCAGCTTCCCGACGACCACCAGCCGCGCATCTGGCGCGGCTGGCTGCACACGGGCAAACGCCGCCAGCGTCGCGCGCAGATTCTTGCGGACGTCGAAACCGCCTACGTAGAGCGCGTAGCCGGGACGCAGCCCCAGATCGGCGAGAGCGTCCGCGTCCGCCGCCAAGGCGTCTGGACTATAGCGTGCGTTCGGCGCAAGGGGAATCGTACGCACGCGCTCAGCGGGTGTCCGCAAATGCTGTACGATGTCGGTCCGCGCCGCCTCCGAATCGGTGAGCAGCAGCGCGGCGCGCGGCGCGGTCGCGCTGACCAGCGCCGTGTACACCCGCCCGCCCAGACCGCCGCGATAGGCCGGCAGCAGCAGGGGAATCAAATCGTGAATGGTCACCACCGCCGGCACAGGGGACGTTAAAGACGGCGCCCAGTAAGGCACGTGCAGCACGTCCGCCTTGAAGCGCCGCGCCGCCCAGGGCACCGTTACCTGCTCCCACCACACTTTGCCAAGATGACTGTCTATGGCCGGTAAGTAACACAGCCACAAACGCTGTTCCCGCGTGGCGGCGGCGCTGCGCGCCGGCAGCAGAACCGTCCATTCACTCTCCGGCGCAACTTGCGCCAACGCCGCAAGCAACTGCCGCAAATACTGTCCACTGCCCGTTTCCAGACGGTGCCAGAACCAGCCGTTGAAGATGACCCGCATGTTATTCGCGCAGATGGACGTTGACGGCCGTCGGGCCGCGGTCGCTCGCCTGCACCTCGTACCAGACCGGTGCGTTGTCCTTCAAAACTTCCGCCGGGTTCTCCCCCAAGAAATTGCTGCGATGGAAGAAAACCTCGCTGCCATCACGCTGCACGATGAAGCCGAAGTGTTTTTCGTCGCTGTACCACTTGATGACGCCCTGCCGCAGTCCCGCCCCGCTCTCAAGCACTTCAACGCAGTCGGGGCAGCGGGTGGGCGTTTCTACTTCAAATCCCATGCTGGCTTGTCGCCGCTGATCTTCCACCCGAAACACGAATTTTTTGCCACACTTCTCGCACGTTGCCCATTGGTCTCGATAGGTCATGGTTTCATTTCCTCCGCAAATAGTCTGATAGTCGTTCGTCTGGTCGTCGTTGGTCGCATTCTCGCTATGGTAACATTGAGTTGAAGTCTGTCAACAACTCGACTTCCACGCATCCTTCATATTTTTGCACACGGTTCCCCTGTAAGCAGATTCGGAGTCTTGAAGTCTAAATCCGTCCGGACGGTAAGATAACTCCGACAACCTTATCATTGCCACGTAACGCGATGACAGCTTCGCCGCGCGTGGCGCGCCCCTGTTCGGGGAGGCTGCGCCCCGTGACAGTCTTGGAAGCGCCCCGCTCCGTCACCGGCATAAAGCGTCCGTTCTTCGTCAACATGCCAATGCCGGCCAGGTGTTCCTGAGCGGCCAGTTTTGCCATCTGCACGCCCTTGCCGCCGCGCTTCTGCATGGGGAAGTCGTCCAACGGGGTGAGTTTCGCCAGGCCCAGGTCAGTGATCGTGAAGAGTTGGGCGCGCGCGTCCACCATCGCACAACTGACCACAACGTCGGATTTCTCCAGCCGAATGCCGTTCATCCCGCCGGCGCGCGCCCCGGTCGGGCGCACCTCGCCGGCCGCGAAGCGGATTCCCTGCCCCCCGGCCGTTCCCAGGATGATCTCGTCGGACTCTTTCACCCACGTCACCGCCACCAGGGCGTCGCCTTCGTCCACACGGATCACTTGCGTCAACTCGCGCCCGACGGCAGGCAGTTCCTCCGGGGCGACGCGCTTCACCTGCCCCTGCGCCGTCACCAGGAAAACCGTGCCGCCCTCCGGGGGGAGCGTTGGGAGCGCCAGCGCGGCCACCAGGCGGTGGCCGTTTTCCACCCGCAGCAACTCATTCCAGAGCGTACCCTCGCCTTCCCAGGCCACGCCCTCCGGCAAGCGGTGGACCGGCAGCGCCAGGGCGTCGCCGCTGGTCGTGAACAGGTAGAGGTTGTCGCGCGTGGAGGCGGCCAGGTGCGCCAGGGGCGCTTCCGCCGGGCGGGCCGAGACGCGCGTCGGCGTCTTGCCGTCGTCCACACTCCGCCCCACGCGACCGGGTCGGCTCACCGACACCCACACCGGCTCGTCTGGCGTCAGGGCGTCGGCAACGATCCGAGTTTCCCGAAGATCGAAGATGCGCGTGCGCCGGGCATCGGCATAGCGCGCCTTCAGAGCTTGCAGTTCCTCGCGGATGGCGTCGCGTTGTTTCTGCGGCAGGGTCAGCAGTAGTTCCAACTCCTTGATCGTCGCGGCTAATTCCTGGTGTTCCGCCTTGAGCTTCTGCCGCTCCAGCGCAGCCAGGCGCCGCAGTTGCATCTCCAGGATGGCCTGTGCCTGCGCCTCGCTCAGCTTGAATTTCTGCTGCAAGTTGGCGCGCGCCGTATCCACCGTGCGCGAGCGGCGAATAGTGTCAATCACTGCATCCAGGTTGTCCAGGGCGATCAGTAAGCCCTCGACAATGTGGATGCGCTGACGCGCCTGCGCCAGTTCGAACCGGGCGCGGCGTTGCAACACTTCCAGACGATGTTCCAGGAACAGTTGCAGCACTCGCTTCAACGACAGGCGGCGCGGCTCGCCGTTGACCAATGCCAGGAGGATGATGCTGTAACGGGTTTCCAGAGAGGTGTTGCGATAGAGAGCGTTCAGCACCTTGTCGGCGTCGGCGCCCTGCGTCAACTCAATCACGATGCGCATCCCCTGCCGGTCCGACTCGTCGCGCAGGTCGGCGATGCCGCCGAGCTTATCGTCGCGCACCTGCTGGGCGATAGACTCAATCAGCGAAGTTTTGTTCACCTGATACGGGATCTCGGTGACGATCAGGCGTTGACGACCGCGCGTCGTTTGTTCCACGTGCGCCCGCGCGCGGATGGTGATGCGTCCCCGGCCCGTGGCGTAAGCTTTAAGCAATAAATCCTCGCCATCCCCCGCGTCGCGCCGGTAGACCAGGCCGCCGGTAGGGAAATCCGGCCCCTGGATGAACTGCATCAGTTCGACCACGTCCAGGTCATCCAGCTTTTCCCAACGGTTGAGCATGTAAATCAGGGCGTCCAGCACTTCGCCCAGGTTGTGCGGCGGGATGTTGGTGGACATCCCCACCGCGATGCCGGAGACACCATTGACCAACAGGTTCGGTATCTGCGCGGGCAAGACGACCGGCTCTTTGAGGGTGCCGTCGAAATTATCCGTCCAGTCCACCGTCTCTTTATCAATGTCGGCCAACATGTCGAGGGCCAGCGGCGCCAGGCGCGCCTCGGTGTACCGCATCGCCGCCGGCGCGTCGCCATCCACCGAGCCGAAGTTGCCCTGCCCATCCACCAGAGGATTGCGCATCGAGAAGTCCTGCGCCATGCGCGCCATCGCCTCGTACACTGCCGAGTCGCCGTGCGGGTGATACTTACCGAGCACCTCACCAACGATGCGGGCAGATTTCTTGTAGGGCGACTCCGGGCGCAACCCCATATCGTGCATCGCATAAAGGATGCGCCGCTGCACCGGCTTCAAGCCGTCCCGCGCATCGGGCAGGGCGCGCGCCACAATGACGCTCATGGCGTAGTCCAGATACGCCCGCTGCACCTCCGCATTGATATCCATTTGTTTGACAATCCCAACTTCCATAAACCACCTCTATTAAGTAACGAGTAACGAGTAACGAGTAACGAGTAATGAGTAACAAGTAACGAGTAACGAGTAACGAGTAACAAGTAACGAGTAACAAGTAACGAGTAACAAGTAACAAGTAACGAGTGATTGGAGCACTCAACACTCATTTCTCATTACTCATTTCCAATTTCCGATTTCCGATTTCCGCCCTGCCGCCCCAAAAGTTCAAACCAACTATAAAGGATGAAGGCACTTTTAGCAAGCCAGAATCCATCCTTTCGAATAAGATAGTTCTTTTTCTTGATTTTTCCGCCTTTCCAGGTAAACTTCAGCTATGCGAAGTATAGATTGGGATAGAGTCTGGCGTGATGTGAGTATGGGTCTGTTGTTTTTCTGGCTGCTCATCTGGATACGCGGGGAGCCTTTTCCCTCACGCGAGTTAAAACCACGGCTGAATCACATGATGGCCTCACAAGCCTTCAATTTCATAGGGTGGGAACTCAACGCGCTGTGGGATAAAGTGACCGTCGGGCTGCTGGCCCCGCAGCGCTTTATGACCGAGGAGCAGCGCGCCCGGTTCGTGCTGGCGTACCTGGACGACATCCGCACAGCGTACCGACTGGCCGACGCCATTGAGCGCGCCTATGTTGACCCGGAGATTGACGACCCTGCGACCACCACCGCGGCCCAACAAGTGGAGTGGGCCGCCCTGCGCGCCAAGATGGCCCGCACGGCCCCCATCGCGGAGGCTATCCTGGGCGAACAAGTCAGCAGCGTGCTCAAAGCGGGTGGGTTCGGCGCGCTGGAACAAATTCTCCCGCCGGTCAGCGGCACTTTCACCCCCCTCCCCCTCGTGCTCGTCATCTCGCCGCGGGAACGCATTGAGTCGGTCTACCAGGCGCAACTGGTGGCCGGGCTGACGGCAGCGGAACAGGAAACCCTCGAAGCGCGCGTTGTCGCCGAATTCCCCGACTATTCGGCCTACATCACCGAAATCGGTGGGCTGGCGGTGTATCCCGCGATGCTGCTGGAAAGCAGTTCCGTTGACTGGATTGCAGACGTGATCGCCCACGAATGGACGCACCATTACCTGATCTTTCATCCGCTAGGATTATACTATGACCGCTCCGGCGAAACCCGCACTATCAACGAAACAACCGCTTCCCTGGTGGGAGAGTGGGCCGGGCAGGAGGTGATCCTGCGCTACTACGCGCCGCTGCTCGCGCGCGAGAAGGCGCTGCCTAACCCGCTGCGCCAGGAAACCGCGCCGTCACAGAATGAATCGGCGCCGCGCTTCGATTTTCGCGCCGAGATGCACCACACCCGCGTGACGGTGGATCAGATGTTGGCCGAGGGGCGCATCAACGAGGCGGAGTGGTATATGGAGTTTCAGCGGCGCTATTTTGTCGCCAATGGGTACTCCTTGCGTAAACTCAACCAGGCGTATTTCGCCTTCCACGGCGCGTACGCAGCCAGTCCCGGCGGCGCGGCGGGTAAGGACCCTGTCGGGCCGGCCGTCCGCGAATTGTGGGCCATCAGCGCGACCCCGCACGACTTTGTGCGCACCGTCGCACCGTTCACCACCCTGGCCGAAGTGAACGCCGCCCTCCCTCAATAAAGGGTTTTGTTGCGATTCGCCTTCCCTATGGTATAATCTCACAGTGTTATGAAAATATTAAGCAACCCCCTCAACGCTCTATTTGGACTTTTCTCCCTGGACATTGGGATTGACCTGGGAACGGCCAATACCTTAGTTTATGTCCGGGGGAAGGGAATTGTCAGTAATGAGCCATCCTGGGTGGCGTTGGACAAGGGTCAAAATACCGTGTTAGCCATCGGGGCCGAGGCCAAAGAAATGGTCGGTAAGGCGCCGCACAATATCGTGGTCATCCGCCCCTTGCGCGATGGCGTGATTTCCGAATTCGACATCACCGAGGCGATGCTGCGGCGCTTCATCAAGAAGGCGCACGGCCAAATTTCCATTCTGCCGCCCCGCCCGCGCGTCGTCGTCGGCGTGCCCAGCGGCGTCACTGAAGTGGAAAAACGCGCGGTGGAAGATGCGGCGTTGGCAGCCGGCGCGCGAGAAGCCTATCTGATTGAGGAACCAATGGCGGCGGCCATCGGCGCGGGGTTACCCGTGACCGAAGCGCAGGGCAGCATGATCGTGGACATTGGCGGCGGCACTACCGAGGTCGCCGTTTTTGCGCTCACCGGCATCGTCGTCAGCAAAAGCCTGCGCATCGCCGGGGACGAGTTGGACGAAGACATCATGCAGTACGCCCGGCAAAAGTACAATCTGGCGATCAGCGAGCGGATGGCCGAACGCATCAAAATCAACATCGGCTCCGCCTACCCCCTGCCAGAGGAGCGCACGATGGCGATGCGGGGGCGCAACTTGATCACGGGATTGCCCGAAGAAATCGAGATCAGCAGTATCGAAATCCGCGAAGCCCTGAGCCGTTCGATCAACATCATCGTGGACCTGGTGCGGGATACGTTGGATGAAACGCCGCCGGAGTTGGTCTCTGATCTGATGGAGACCGGCATCTGCCTGGCCGGCGGCGGCGGGCTGTTGAAAGGCCTGGCCGAGCGCGTCAGCGAAGAAACCCACATCCGCGCCTGGGTCGCGCAAGATTCCCTTACGTGTGTCGCGCGCGGGGCCGGCAAAGTCCTGGAAGATTTTGAAAGGCTCAAGCGCGCCCTGTCCAACGAAGACCGTCGCCATCCCGGCGGCACAGCCTCGTAATCTTCACGCCCCATGAGACGCGATACCGGCCCCGTGCTCCCCTGGGTCTTGCTGGTCATCGGCATCCTGTTCCTGGGCCTGAGTGGTTCGGGGGTTTTGGCGCCGCTAGAAAACCTGTTCGGTTTTGCCATCACCCCGATTGAAAACACCTTCGCCGCCTGGTTCGACGCCCTCAGCAGCCTCACCCAAACCGCCCGCGACGTGCGCGCCCTCCAAGAACAGGTCAACGAGCTACAGACGGCCAATGACCTGCTTGTTCAGGAGAATATCCGGCTGCGCGAGTATGCCGCCGAAAACGAGCAACTGCGCACCCAGCTTAAATTCGCCCAATCCAATCCTACCTACCAACTCATCGGCGCCGACGTCATCGAACGCGGCTGCGAGGGGTATCTCTGCGGTGAAGTCGTCGGGCAGGATTCCAACCCTTACTTGCGTTACCTCATCATCAATGTGGGGACGCGGCATGGGGTAGCGACCGGGATGCCGGTCGTGACCGGCGGCGCGGTGTTGATCGGGCGGGTCGCGCGCGTCTCACCCAACCTGGCCTACGTACAATTGGTCAACGACCCGCAAAGTAGCATCGCCGCCATGCTGCAACAGTCGCGGATCTCCGGCCTGGTGGTCGGCTCCGCCGAAGGTGACATAGTGCTCACCGAGATTTTGCCCGATGAAACCGTGAACGCCGGCGAAACCATTGTCACTTCGGCGGTGGGCGGGCTGCTCCCTCGTGGATTGATCCTGGGGCAGGTCGTCGAAGTGTCCTACCAGGAATCGGAACTTTTCCAGGAGGCCACCATCCGCCCCGCCGTGGACTTCCGCCGCCTGGAAACGGTGCTGGTCATCACCGATTTTCCACAGCCCAATTTGGACGAGCTAAAGGATGCGGAGTAAGCAGAAATCGGCAACCGGAAATTGGTAAAAAG
Source organism: Anaerolineae bacterium (assembly GCA_034429475.1). Classification (GTDB taxonomy): domain Bacteria; phylum Chloroflexota; class Anaerolineae; order B4-G1; family SLSP01; genus JAKQHY01. The sequence goes on along the minus strand of DAOUGD010000110.1, from coordinate 3,209 downwards.
AGGTGCGTACCCACTGACCAGTTTCCAGTTTCCAATTTCCAATTTCCTATGAACCTGTATTTCGGTATACCCATTTTGATGATCGCGGCTGTCTTGCAGAGTGTGTGGTTGGAAGATCTGCACATCCTGGGGGGGCGGCCAGACCTGGTATTGCTGCTGGTCGTGACCTGGGCCATCATCCGGGGCGCCAACGACGGCGTTATGTGGGGATTTGTCGGCGGCCTCTGCTGCGATCTCCTGTCCGGCGGCGTCTTTGGCCTGTGGACGCTGAGTCTCACAGCAGTGGGATTTCTCGCGGGGCAGCCGTGGGTTCACGCGCTGGGGCCTACCGTTATCCGCCTGGCATTGATGTCCGCTCTGGGAACTTTGATGGGGCATGGTCTGCTCCTCCTGCTTATGGCCTTGCTCGGCTATCCAGTGACTCCCGATCTGGCTTTGCAAACTATCACCTTGCCCGCCGCCCTCCTCAACCTGCTCCTCTCCCCCTTTAGCTTCACGCTGTTGGTTTGGGTGCATCGGCGGGCGCCACAACCCACCGGCACGCCCGCATAAAGGACAGACAAGCAATGACGCCCGATGGTTTGTTTCGCCCGTCACGCCCAACTATCCCCATTCAGGACACGCTGCACACCGATGACGCGGCCGTGCGCCGTCCCTGGCTCCAACGCGCGCCGCGGCTCGGCGTGTACGGCTGGATTATCCTCCTTGTCCTGGGACTCTACCTGATTCGCCTGTGGCAGTTGCAATTCCTGGAACGCGGCGCATGGCAAGCGCGCGCCATCCAGCAACAAAGCCGGCTGATCCAGATATCCCCGCCGCGCGGCATAGTTTTTGACCGCTACGGGGAAGTGCTGGTGCGCAACATCCCCGCCTATAACGTCACCATCACGCCGGGGCTGCTGCCCGAAGACGAGGACCGCGAGCGGGCCGTGTTGATGCGCCTGGCGCAACTCCTCAACGATCCCGACATCCCTTACAGCAGCGTCGAAGTGCTGGAAAAAACCGAATACCAGGAAGAAATCCAAAGCGTAGCGCGGTCGCAGTTTCCGCCCTTCGGCGAAGCGCCCGCCCTCGGCCTGCTGGAAATGGTCAATGAAGTGCGCTGGCTGGAACCCTACGAGCCAATCGTGGTGAGCCAAAACGTTGAGCGCGAGCTGGCGCTACTCATCGCCCAGGAAAGCAGCGTGACGATGCCGGGGGTGGACGTCGCCATCATCCCCCGCCGCAGTTACGTTTACAGCGCAACCCAATCGCAAATCCTGGGATTTATGGGCGCCATTCCCCCGGAAGAAGTGGAAAATTACGAGGCTAAGGGCTACAATGCCAGTGAAGATCAGATCGGATACACCGGCATTGAATATCAAGCCGAAGACTACCTCCGGGGCGAGCCGGGGCGCAAGGTCATTGAAAAAGACGTGTTGGGGCAGGAATTGCAAGTCCTTAGCGAGACGGCGCCTCAACCTGGCGATAACGTCCACCTGACGCTTGACACGGCACTCCAACAGAGGGCAGAGGAAGCCCTGCGCGAGGGGCTGGCCAAGGCGCAAACCCAAGCCACATCCATAGAAGCCAAGCGCGGCGTGGTCGTTGTTCTCGACCCCCGCGACGGGCAGGTACTGGCTATGGTCAGCCTGCCCACTTACGATAACAACATTTTCAGCAAAAAACTTGACATGGAAGAATTGCAAAAGCTAGAGAAAGATCCCCACGGACCTTTCCTCAACCATGCTATTGCTGACCAGGTGCCGCCCGGTTCCACGTTCAAAATTGTACCGGCCACCGCGGCCCTCCAGGAAGGCGTCGTCAACCGCTACACCACCATCAACTGCCCCGGACGCATTCTGATCCCCAACAAATTTGTGCCCGACGATCCATCTCTGGCGCAACCGTTCTATTGCTGGATCAATCTGCAATCCGGCGGCGGGCACGGTCCGGTCAACGTGGTAGACGCGCTGATGCATTCGTGCGACGTGTTCTTCTACGAAGTGGGCGGCGGCTTTGAACCGGATGAATTCGAGGGCCTGGGCATCACCCGACTGTCCGCTTATGCGCAAAAATTCGGTTTAGGAACCGAGACCGGGATAGACATCCCTGGCGAATATGGCGGTCTGGTGCCCGATCCCACCTGGAAACGCCAGATGTACCAGGAAACGTGGACCACCGGCGACACGTACAACGTCTCCATCGGCCAGGGCGCGCTGCAAGTGACGCCGCTGCAAATGGTGAACGCGCTGGCCGCCGTGGTCAACGGCGGCGTCATCTACCGGCCCCAAGTCATCCACCACATCGCCGACGCGGAAGGCACGGTCATTGTGCCTTTCAAACCGGAAGTCTTACACCAAATGGACATTCCCGAATCGGTATGGCAGATCGTGCGCGAAGGGCTGGATCTGGCCGTCTCCGAAAACGGCACAGGGCAACGCGCGCGACTGGATGATCTAGGTATCAACGTCGCCGGGAAGACCGGCACCGCCGAATACTGCGACGACATCGCGCTGAAGGCCGGGCGGTGCGACGTGGCCGAGGGCGAAACGCTGCCGACGCACGCCTGGTTTATGGCCTACGCGCCCTTTGAAGCGCCAGAAATCGTCGTCGTCGTCTGGATTTACGACGGCGGCGAAGGCTCCGTTGTCTCGGCGCCCGTCGCCCACGACGTGATGGATTTCTACTTCCGCCGCAAGTTGGGCCTGCCGCTGGAAGGCGAGCTACCGGTCGAAGGGGAGACCCCGACGGAAGGTAATCCTGCGCCGGAAGGCAGTCCCGCGATGGAAGGCACGACCCCTATCGAACCTGCGCCGGCTACGCCCTGATGAAATCGGAAATCGGAAATCGGAAATCGGAAATCGGGGAATGGACAGCGGCCGGCCTCTGCGGCGCGATGTGGGGCGCGGCCCTGGCGCGGACGCTGGCGTTGGAACTGCACAGCGCCTTTTTTTTCGGGCCGGTAGGCGCGCTCACGGGCGCGCTCCTGGGGCTGGGCAGCGCGTTGCTGCTGATCTGGCACACCCGCCTCACCGCCGTTGACCTCCTCCCCCTGCTGCTCCCCCTGGCCGACCTGCTCGGCGGCAACTTCCACTCCTGGCGCGGCCCCGTCCTCCTCCTCGGCAGCCTGCTCCTGACATGGTTTTTGTTTCACGCCAAGGCGCAAAGCCGCCAAGAAACAACGCTCTCCCCTGCCATCCTGCTCCCCCCCTCCCCCGCTCCCCTGC
>DAOUGD010000109.1:0-21812 GCA_034429475.1 Anaerolineae bacterium | reverse complement strand
GGCGGGGGGGCGGGGGGGGCGGCCGCCGCCGCCGTGGCCGGACTCAAGGGTCCGGTTCCCATTTTCTGCCGCAGCTTGAAAGCGCGATGAATAGCATCCAACAGATCGTCGGCGCTGGGCGGTTTGGTGAGATAGTCGCGGGCGCCGGCCATCATCGCGCGGCGCATATAATCAGTCTCGCCCTGCACCGACAACATAATGACTTGCGCGGTGGGGATGGCTTCCACCACCTTGCCGGTCGCCGCAATCCCATCCATCCCCGGCAGGTTGACGTCCATCAGTACCACGTCGGGACGCGCCTGAGAAACAACCTGGACGGCTTCCTCGCCACTGGCCGCCATCGCAACAACTTCCACGTCAGGGTCGAACGACAGGAGCTTACGCAATTGCTCCCGCGTTTCAGCAATATCATCCACAATCATGACCCGAATTTTATCGGCCATTGCTTACCTCATCTACTCCTGCGGCGTCGCTGCTGGTTCGACGGTTACTTCCACGGGAGAGCGAATAGCAGATGGTGCCACCGGGAGATCGGAAGGAGCCGCGGGCAACTGGTATTTATCCAGAATGTAGCGAATCCACACCGGTTGAGGCTGCAACACCAAATCGGTATACCCGGCCGGACGCAAAACCAGATCCAGATCGGCGCCCATCTCGTACAAGTATTTCAGAACCAGCACATCTTCGCGCTTCATCAACAACGTCACCGGCTCTGCGTCCTTAGCCTCGGAGAGTTGTGGAACGGGCGTAGGTTGTGCGGCAGAGCCGCCGATGAGAGGCGCGCCGCCGTCGCCAGCCGCCGGCGCCACTGGGGTAGACGCGGCTGCAATTTGCAATTGATCCTCATCTTCCCATATACCAACGTGCCAGACAATCGCATCCTGTACGGTAAGCTGCACCACCAGATTGTTCAGCAACGGGGTGGATGGATACACAATTGCGGCTTCGCCGTTCGGCAACATCTCGAACCGTCCGTAGATACCGGAAATTGACGTGGTCTTCTCAGCGTTGGGGTCCGGCACAGAAATAAAACTATTCGGCACAGTTGCTTGGAATTCCGGGTCTACCGAGGCTAACTCCAGGGCTGCAACCACATCCACATGATCCCCCGGTTTGATGGCCCAGGCCACTCCTCCTTGAAAATCCATCGGCAGGGCGTAGGCTACCCGGTCTGCCGGGCTGAAGAAGGAGGCTGCCGAACCTTCCGCCGCCATCGCCATCCCCCCTGGCCGCGTGATCATGCTGGGAAAAACAGGACTGCCACGGGGGATATCCATGCGCGCATACTTACCGTCAATCTCGGCCAGATCGGTGAAATATTCAATCGGGAGGTATTCATTCGGCCATGGCCGCAGCTCAATCGCATTGTCCTCTACGCTGATCTGCATTCCACGTGGAATTTCCTGAACCGCCACCACAATATCCGTGTATAAGACTTCCACCGTAGCCTCTGGTGTAACCTCCGCCGGCTTTTTCTGCATCCTCATGTAATAATACCCACCACCACCAATGGCAGCTAACAGGATTACCACCAACAGGACAATAAGCAAGGTTCGATTGCCGCCCATCCAAGACCTCCTTAACGTTGTGTTGTACCGGGATTAGGGTTAAAAGCTATCACGCGCTTGTGCATGATAGATACAACAAGTTTAACATGGCCTATGAGGTATGTCAATTGCACCTCGATCTTTTCGCCTTCTAAAGTAAATTATACTTGATTTGGGCGTATTAGCCAGAATCAAACCCGAATTAGGAATGGAATCTTGACGCGCCCCTACCACAGGATATAATCCAGGGCGGAGGATGAAGACAATATGAAGAGTATTTTTGAAAGTTTACGGAAAACCCGGAACGCCGTTTTTAGCCAGATTGCGAATTTGTTCGGCGCAGGGGATATTAATGAAGATACTTGGGACGAACTAGAAGCCCTGTTGATCCAGGGGGATGTGGGCGTCGAAACGACCACCGCGTTGATTGGGAAGCTGCGCGCGCGCATCAAAGATGAGGGCATCTATCGCAGCAGCGACCTCAACCGGATCATCTACGAGGAAATCCTAAGCCTTTTGCCGGAAGCGCCTCCCCTTAACCTGAAATGGCCCCTGGCCGTGATTCTGATTGTAGGGGTAAACGGTTCAGGGAAAACCACCAGCATCGGCAAATTGGCGGCTCATTTCCAACGCGAGGGCCGCAAAGTGGTGCTGGCCGCCGCCGACACCTTCCGCGCGGCAGCCATGGATCAACTCAAGGTGTGGGGGGAGCGCGCCGGCGTCCCCGTCATTGACGGGCCGGAAGGCGGCGATCCCAGCGCCGTGGCGTATGACGCCATCGAATATGCCCAATCGCGCAAAGCCGACCTGCTCATCGTGGATACAGCGGGCCGCTTGCACACCCAACACAACCTGATGGCCGAAATGGAGAAAATTCAGCGGATCATCGCCCGCCGGGTAGCCTGGGCGCCGCACGAAACTTTCCTGGTGTTGGACGCCAATACCGGGCAGAACGGGTTGATCCAGGCACAGGAATTTCTCAAGGCCGTCAAAGTCAGCGGCATCGTCCTTGCCAAGCTCGACAGCAGCGCGCGTGGCGGTATGGTGTTGTCTATCGGTCATCAACTGGGCTTACCGGTGCGCTATGTCGGCACCGGTGAAAAAATAGAGGACATGGCCCCTTTCGACCGCGAAGCTTTTGTCAAAGGCTTGCTGGAAAAACAAACTATCTGATCAGGAGAATGGTATGAGTGACCTATCGAATCGCCTCGAAAATCTGGCGGCCCGCGTGGCCGCCACGTGGGGGCGTCTTTGACTTATCTGAAAAAATTAACGAACTGAACGTGCTGGAACAGCGCGCCGCCGCCCCCGATCTGTGGGATCGCCCGGATCAGGCGCGGGAAATGTTACAACGCCTATCGGCCCTTCAGGAAGAAATTGAATATTGGCGCCACTTACGCCAGGAAATCCAGGATACGCAAGAACTGGAGGCCCTAGAAGACTCCGGTATGGAGGCAGAACTGGAAGCCGAAGCCGCCCGGCTGGAAAAAGAACTGGCCCAGGCCGAGTTCCACCTGCTCCTCGGCGGCCCGCATGACAACAGCGATGCTATTCTCGCCATCCATGCCGGTGCCGGCGGCACCGACTCGCAGGACTGGGGCGCGATGCTGCTGCGCATGTTCTTGCGCTGGACGGAGCGGCGGGGCTTCAAGACGGAAATTTTCGACTCCATGCCCGGCGAAAGCGCGGGCATCAAAAGCGTCACCGTCGGGATCAAAGGCCGCTATGCCTATGGCTACTTGAAATCCGAGCGCGGCGTCCACCGTCTGGTGCGGCTTTCCCCATTTGACGCGGCCCATCGTCGGCACACGTCCTTCGTCCTGGTGGAAGTGTGGCCGGATTTGGGGGATGAAGTGCAGGTGGAAATCAACCCGGACGACCTGAGCATTGACAACTTCCGCGCCTCCTCCGCCGGGGGACAGCACGTGCAGAAGAACGAGACCGCCGTGCGCATCACCCACAAACCGACCGGCATCGTCGTCTCCTGTCAAAACGAACGCTCTCAGACCCAGAACCGCGAGACGGCGCTGCGCATCCTCAAATCGCGCCTGCTCCAATTGGAGGAAGAGAAACGTCGCCAGCAGCTCAGCCAACTGAAGGGCGCGCACGTGGACGCCGAGTGGGGCAATCAAATTCGTTCCTATGTGCTGCACCCTTACCAGATGGTGAAGGATCACCGCACGGACTACGAAACCGGCAACACGGCGGCCGTGTTGGATGGCGATCTGGACGCATTTATGGAAGCGTATCTGCATTACGCAATGAGTACGGACTGAGACAAACCATGTCACTTTTGCGCGACGTGCAAGACTATAGCCGGCAGCACCGCCTCCTGGAAGCGGATGAGTGCATCGTCGTGGGGGTGTCCGGCGGGCCGGATTCGGTCATGCTGCTGCACGTCCTGAAGACCCTCCCGCTGCACCTGAAGCTGCACGTCGCGCACCTCCACCACGGGATGCGCGGGGCCGACGCCGATGCGGATGCGAACTTCGTCGCCGCATTGGCCGCCAAGTGGGGATTGCCCTGCACCATCGAACGCGCCGACGTCCCGGCGGTGGCCCGGCGAGAAAAATTACCCCTGGAAGAAGCCGCGCGCCGCGTGCGGTACGCTTTCCTGGGGCAGCTAGCGCAACACGTGGCCGCGCACAAGATCGCCGTGGGACACAACGCCGACGATCAGGCCGAAACCGTGTTGATGCACCTGCTGCGCGGCGCCGGCCCGGCCGGCCTGCGCGGGATGACGCCGCTCACCCGTCTGCGCGACTATCGCCTGCTGACGACGCCCACGGATTTTGCACCGGAGCTGGTCTTGATCCGCCCGCTCCTGGCGACGCCGCGCGCCGCGATTGCAGACTACTGCCAGGAACACGCACTGGAAACCCGTTTCGACCTTTCCAATCTGGACACAACCCTGTTTCGCAACCGGCTACGCCACGAAGTCCTGCCCTATCTGGCCGACATCAACCCGCGCATCGCGCAACGCCTGCAATACCTGGCGGAAGTCGTGCGCGCCGATTATGAGCTGTTGCAGGAATTTGTCAGCGTGGCCTGGGATGCGCTGCTGCTCGAAGCGCACGACGACGCGCTGGTCTTTGACCTGCACAACTGGCGCGCCCAACCGCTGGCGCTCCAACGCGCGCTCATTCGTTGCGCCGCTGGCACCTTGCGCCGCACGCTCCGCGACGTGGATTTCGTCCACGTCGAAGACGCCGTCCACGTGGCGCTCAACGGCGTCACCGGCGCCGAGGCCACCCTGCCGCACGGCCTGCGCCTGACGGTGGGGTACACCACCCTCACCATCGCCGATCAACGCGCCTTGAATTTGCCGGCGGAACAACCCTGGCTGCCGCCCAAGACCTCCATGCCACTCCCCATCCCCGGCACACTGGAATTGCCCAATGGCTGGACGCTTCAGACCCAACCGGCGGCCCATTGGGACCTGGCGACGATTGCGGCAAATCGCCACCCGTTCAACGCCTGGATGGACGCCGCCGTTTTGGCAGACGCGCCCTGCCTCCGCACGCGCCAGGCCGGGGATCGTTTCTGTCCCCAGGGACTGGGCGGCGCCGAGGTGCGCTTGAGCGACTTCCTCATCAATCTTAAAGTCCCCCACCCCTGGCGCGACCATTTGCCCCTGGTGGAAGCCGGTGGTCGTATTCTGTGGGTGGCAGGACTGCGCCTTGCCGAAACGGCCCTGGTGCGACCGGAGACTGTGGGCGTCGTCGCCCTGCGTTTCCAGGGCCTAAAGCCTATCGGCAGAAATGAGAAATAAGTAATGCGTGATGCGGGGTTGTCCCCATGACTCATTTCCCGTTACTCATTACCCTTTTCCACAAAGGAGTGATTCTTTGAGCAAACATCTGGTCTTAGTCGCCGGAAATATTGGAGCAGGGAAAACGTCGCTGGCCGAGCGGTTGGCGCAGCGGTTGAACTGGCAGGTCGCGTATGAATCGGTGGACGACAACCCGTATCTGCCCGACTTCTACGCCGATATGCGCCAGTGGAGTTTCCACCTGCAAGTCTTCTTCCTGGGGCACCGCGCCGAACAACATCGCGCTTTGATGGCCCTGCCCCATTCGGCGGTGATCGATCGCAGTATTTATGAAGATGCACACATCTTCGCGCGGGCGCTATACACGCTTGGCAATATGACGGAGCGGGATTACCGGGCCTACCAGCGCGTCTATCAATTGGTGGTGGATACTTTGCCGCGTCCGGACTTGCTCATCTACATTCGCGCCAGCGTGCCAACCTTGTTGTCTCACATTCAAAGACGCGGGCGCGCCATCGAAAACAGCATCTCCGCCGACTACCTGGCACTGTTGGAACAATTTTACACGGAATGGCTGTCCGCCTTCGATCAGTGCCCGGTGCTGACAGTACCGGGCGACGACCTGGATTTCGTACGCTACCCCGGCCACCTGGACATCGTGGCGGAGCGGGTGTTGGACAAACTGGCCGGTAAAGAGGTGGTGGAATTCCCCAGGGCGGAGGAACTTCATGCCAGTTGAGTACGGCGAACCGCTGAGTGAGCGCGAATTAGAAATCATCGCGTTGGTGGCCGAAGGACTGACCAACCGGGAAATCGCAGCGCGCACCTACCTCAGCCCCAATACCGTCAAAGTTCACCTGCGCAACATTTTCACCAAGACGGGAGCCGTTTCGCGCACCGACCTGACGGTGCGCGCCATGCAAGAGGGCTGGATCGCCGTTCCGGGCGTGCCGACAGAACCTGCGGAGGGCGTCGCCATCCCCGAACCGGTCGAGACAAGTGTGGACGCCGCCGTCGTTGTACTGCCGCCCGCTCCGCCGCCGCCCGCTCCGCCGGCCTGGCCGGGGCAGCGCTGGTTGGCGCTGGCGGTCGGGACGCTGCTGGCGGTCGGCGTGCTGCTGCTGCCGGCCCGCATGCCAGGCCAGGCGGCCATTTCCGGCCCGGAGACTATCTTCAGCCCGACGCAGTCGATAGCGAACAACCTGCCGCCGGCCGGTGAAGATGGCTGGGAAGAGCTATCCCCCCTGCCGGTGCGCCGGGCCGGACTGGGTGTGGCGGCTGCGCAAGGGCGCATCTACACCGTCGGGGGAATGACCGAGGCCGGCCCGACGGACCAGCTCGACGTTTACGACATCGGTTCGGGCGGCTGGGCTGCCGCCGCCCCGCGCCCGGCAGCGCTGGCGAATTTTAGCGTGGTGGTGCTGGGCGACGTCCTGTTTGCGCCTGGCGGCTGCGACGCTAACTGGCGGCCTGTGATTGACGTACATCGCTATGACATTGACCAAGATGCCTGGGACTCGGTCGCGCCTCTGCCGGAGCCGCTGTGCGCTTACGCGCTGACCAACGCCGGAAATCGTATCTATCTTTTCGGCGGCCTGGCGACCGGCAATGTCTATCGCGCCGTGGCCTACGCTTACGATTTCACCCTTGATAAGTGGGAGGAATTGCCAACGCCGGCGACGGCGCGCGCTTTTGGGGCGGCGGCGGTGCTTTCTGACCGAGTCTTTTACGTGGGAGGATACGACGGCAAAAAGGAGTTGAACACCTGCGAGGTCTACCTCCCCACGGAACGACGCTGGCAAAGTTGCGCCCCCATGTTGCAACCGCGCAGTGGATTAGGATTGGTGACGCTGGGCAATCGCCTACAGGCGGTCGGCGGCGGGTGGGATACTTATCTGGGCTTCAGCGAGCGTTACGATTCTGCCCACGACCGCTGGACGGCCTTCGAGACGCCCATTGTTGGGGAGTGGCGCAATTTGGGATTGGCGACCTGGAACAGCGCGCTCTACGTGGTCGGCGGTTGGGATGGGGATTATATGAATCGTATGTATCGGTTGGAAGTGCTGCAATTCCGCACCTTCATTCCGATCACGTTCAGTGGCAACCAACCTTAGCGCGAGGTTATCCGGTCAACAGTATGATCGCGCTGCGCGCCTCTAAACGGTAGGCGGGGGTATTGACCGCCGCCGCGTGCGGCGGCTCTTGAAAATCGTGCGGCGACGCCAATGCTGTGTCCACAATTCGCCGCCACGGCTGAGCGTCCGGCAAGATGGGCAACGCAAACGTCAACGGTTTCCAGTACGCATTGAAGGCAATGTACAGTCGGTCGCCACGGGGCAGGTCCACCAACTCAAACGCCAAACTGTGCGAATCAAACCCCCAATCCGGCGTCTCTAGCTGAGTGCCGTGCCAGCGGATAACCGGCGGCGCTTCCCCTGAGGTTGTGTTCCAAAAACGTTCCGCCCGAAAAATTTCCCGCGATTGCGTAAATTGAATCAGCCCCCGCACAAAGCGGAGCAGATCGGCGTGTTCTTCCAGGCCGCGCCAGTCGAACCAACTGATCTGATTGTTTTGACAATAACCATTATTATTGCCCCCCTGCGTGCGCCGCACCTCATCCCCCATCAAAATCATCGGCGTCCCCTGCGAGACAAACAGCAAGGTGAAGAAATTCTTGATCTGGCGAACGCGCAGGGCCTCGACCGCTGCGTCCGTGGTCGGCCCTTCCACGCCGCAGTTCCAACTGAAGTTGACGTCCGCGCCGTCGCGGTTTTGCTCGCGGTTGGCCTCGTTGTGCTTTTGAGTGTAGGATACCAGATCGTTCAGCGTGAACCCATCGTGGCAGGTGATGAAATTAATGCTGCGGTTAGGTTCGCGGTCCTCCTGGGGATAGAGGTCCGGGCTGGCCTGGATACGTGCGGCCACGCGCGCCACCGCGCCGGCGTCGCCCTTGATGAAGCGGCGCGCGTCGTCGCGGTACTGCCCATTCCACTCCGCCCAACGGTGGCCGATGAACGAGCCAACCTGGTACAGCCCGGCGGCGTCCCACGCCTCGGCGATAATTTTGCTCCCCGCCAGGATCGGGTCGGATTCAATCTCCCAAAGAATCGGCGGACTCTTCAACGGCTGGCCCCACTCGTCGCGGGCCAGCACCGAAGCCAGATCGAACCGGAAGCCATCCACGTGCATCTCCGCCACCCAGTAGCGCAGGCAATCCATGATCATCCGCCGCACGATGGAATGGTTGGTGTTGAGGGTATTGCCGGTGCCGCTATAGTTGGCATAGCGCGAAGGATCGCCCGGCGCCGGGATGTAATAGGCGCGATTTTCCAAGCCCCGGAAAGAGAGCGTTGGCCCCTTGTGACTGCCTTCGGCGGTGTGATTGAACACCACGTCCAGGATGACCTCGATGCCGGCGCGATGCAGCGCCTTGACCATGTCGCGGAACTCGTTGACGGGGGCGAGCGGATCGGGGCGACTGCAATAGCCCTGGTGCGGCGCGAAGAACGCCACCGGCGTATAGCCCCAATAATTGGTCAGACCTAGGGGCGCATCTTGTGGATCGAACTGCTGGACGGGCAGCAATTCCACCGCCGTGACGCCCAGCGATTTGAGGTACGGGATTTTTTCGACGACGCCGGCGTAAGTGCCGCGTTTCTCCGGCGGCAGCCCGGAGTTGGAATGCCGGGTGAAACCGCCGACGTGCAACTCGTAGATGACCGTCTGCGCGTAAGGCTGCGGGCGGGGGATGTCACCTTCCCACTCGTAGCCGCCGGGGTTGACGACGACGCTCTTCATCGCCTGCGCGCAGTTGTCGCCGGGATGCTTGGCGGCTTCCCGCGAATACTGGCGACTCAAAGCCACCGCGCGGGCATAGGGGTCAAGCAGGACTTTCTCGCCATCGAAATAGAACCCCTTTTCTGGGGCGCGCGGCCCGTGGACGCGGTAGCCGTACAACTGGCCGGCGCCCACGCCCCGCACAAACACGTGCCAGTAATAGAAGGTGCGGTTGTGACGCGGGTCCAGCGGGATGACGTGCCGGGGGCTGGCGTCGTTCACATCGTCGAACAGGAGCAAATCCACCGCGTCGCAGTTTTTGGAAAACACGCAAAAGTTCACGCCCCAGGGCAGCACGGTGGCGCCTAGCGGGAAACTTTGGCCGGGGAAGACGTTGGATTTCACGAGGTAGTCCTTGTTGCTAAAGGAACCGCCGATTCAATTTGCTTGAAGTGTTTTGAGCGAGAGGGGCGTTTTGGCACTTTCGGTTCGGCGTGGATGGGTTTGCCGGTCGCCAGGCTGTAGAGCACATCTGGACAAAGATCTACACCGTTGGGCCACACAAGTGTGCCGGCTTCTGGATCAACTTGCACTTGCTTAAAGAAATCTATCTCTTCCAGCGGGGCAAACACGCCCCCACGCCCTACCACCCGTGCCTTGAAATCGAGTTCCCCCACAACCCCATCCGTGAAGCTCAACTCCAGGCAATAGTCCCCAAGATAACGAACCTGTTTAACTCTAGGAAACATAGCTCCTCCTATTCCAAAGGTTCAATCTTTACCGCTTGTTGATCACGCCGTAGCCGTTCCCAATTATTGAGCAATTCCCGTTGATGCAAGGCCGCCCACTCAATAACCATAGAAATGGCGCGATGAGGGAGTTTGCCCTCAAGGATCTGGATAGGGTCAATACCTATCTGAACTTCTCGCCCGGCATAAATAGCGTGAAAGTGTGGCGGCAAATGTTCATCGAAGTACATGCGGATCACGATACCAAAAAAGCGACTCACTTCTGGCATAGGACTCTCCTTTAACCGGTTGCATTACCTGGTCACGCCAGTCGCAGCCCCGGTTCGATGTCCAGATCCCACGCCGCGCGCGCGCCGGCCCGGTAACGATACGTTCCGGCAGCGGCGATCATCGCGCCATTGTCGGTGCAGAGCCACAGCGGTGTGGCGTGAACGGACCGCGTCACACGCGCGCGCACGGCGGCGCGCAGCGTCGCGTTGGCCGAGACGCCGCCGGAAAGCAGCACGCCGTGGACGCGATGCGCCTCTGCCGCCTGCGCCGTCTTTTCGGCCAGCACCTCGATGACGGAAACCTGGAATGCGGCAGCCATGTCGCTGATGACGCGCGGCGACGGCTCGTGGTACTGGCGCAGGACGCGCATCACAGCAGTCTTCAGGCCGCTGAAGCTGAAGTCGTAGGTGCCGGGCAGCCAGGCGCGGGGCAAGTCGCAGGCGTGCGGATTGCCCTGCCGCGCGGCGCGCTCGATGGCCGGCCCGCCGGGATAGGGCAATCCCAACATCCGGGCGACTTTGTCGAACGCTTCGCCGGCGGCGTCGTCGAGCGTGCCGCCCAGGTATTCGTACTGCCCGTGACCCCGCATCAGAATCAACTCGGTGTGGCCGCCGGAGACGATGAGGGCCAGCAGCGGAAAGTCGCGCGGCGCGGGGGGATTGTCCGAGGCCGCCTCGCGCGCGTCAGTATGCAGCCAATGCGCGTAGAGGTGTCCTTCCAGGTGGTTGACCGGCACGAGCGGCAGCCCCGCACTCAAAGCGGCGCCTTTGGCGAAGTTGAGTCCCACCAGCAGCGACCCCGGCAGGCCCGGCCCGTAGGTCACGGCGACCGCGTCCAGGTCGCTCCAACCGACGTGCGCTTCCTGCAATGCCTGCGCCACGACCGGCCCGATCGCTTCCACGTGCATCCGCGACGCCAGTTCGGGGAAGACGCCGCCGTACTGGGCGTGCAAGTCCACCTGCGAGGCGACGACGTTGGACAACACGCGCTCGCCATCCTCGACGACCGCCGCCGCCGTTTCGTCACACGAAGTTTCAATTCCTAAGATGCGCATACGAATCGAGAATCAAGAATCAAGAGGCAAGAGGCAAGAAGCAAGAAGCAAGAGGCAAGAATCCTACATCCTGCTTCCTGCATCTTGCATCCTGCATCCTGCTAATCGTCCCATACCGGTATAAACATCATCCACTCTTCGGGGTGTTGGCGGATGAAGTCTTCGACGCGGGCCAGGATCGTGCGGAGGTTGACCTCAACGTCCTGCTGCCGGTCGCCGGTCTTTTCCAGTTCGATGAGCGGCGCGGTTTGAATCCAGTACACGCCGTCTTCGTAGTGCGTCGCCAGCACCATCACCGGGCTGCCAGTGCGGAGCGGAATCCGCAGATAATCGCTCGGCAGGCGGGCCGGCGCGCCGAAGAATTCCACGGACGCCTCATCCGCCACCGGGTAATCCGGCCCGGTCACAACGGCGCCGCCGTTTTGCAAATGCCGCATTGCGCCCCGCAGCGATTCAGGGGTGATGGGGTGCATCTCGATGCCGCAGTTCTGACGCATCTCGTTGAACATCTCAATGTCGCGCGTCGGCTCCGCCAGAGACAGAACGTACAGCGGCATCGGCAAATACTGCGCGGTGGCGAGGCCGGCCAGGTCAAAGTTGGACATGTGGCAGCCCAGGATGAACAGCCCCTTGCCATCGGCCATCGCCTGATCCACGCGCTGCTGCGTCTCCGGCGTGAAGCGCACCGGCGGGACGACATCCTCAATGCGCGTGTGGCCGCGCGCCATGTTGTAGAAATATTCGTAGTAGCGGCGCATCACGTTGAAGAACAACCGGTACAGCGTCCGCCGCAGGTCGCGTTTAGGAACATCCGGCCCCAGGACGTGCCGCAGATTGGCTTCCGCATGGCGATACACGTCGGGCCGCAACCAGACATTCAACCGCGCCAACACCGCCGCAAACAACGGCGCTCCCCACAGGGGCAAGAATCTGCCGAGGCGCAAGGCCAGCTTCACCGGCCAGCCCGCAGATACCATTTTACGTGTGTTCATACAGTCTCTCTCAACGGATTTAACGGATTTAACGGAAAGGTAAGCAACAAATCTGCTCAATCTGCTCAATCTGCTGATAAATTCACTGGCACGCTGCGGAAATCGCGCTTACATCGGCACGACCAGATCATACGGGAAATCGGTCAACGTCTGCGCCACGCCGTCGGGGTCTATCCAGATCACGTCTTCCAGCCGACAGGCGATGCCCTGATCCGGGTAATACAGCCCCGGTTCCAGGGTGAAGACGTGACCGGGTTGCAGCACGGTCAGGTTCGCGTCGTTGTCCTGGAAGCCGGGCGATTCGTGGATGTTCAGCCCGACGCCGTGCCCCAGGCCGTGAACGTAGCCCGCCAGCGTCGCCGGGTCGTCGCCGAGGGTCGGGTGGCCGCGCGTTTTGAAGAAGTCGCAGGCCATCTGCTGGTAGCTGCGCGCCAGTTCGCCCACGCGATAGGCGGCCTTGATGTGCGCCATCACGTCCTGCACGTCGCGGTGGAGGCGTTGCACCGGCTCCGGCGCGTAGCCCAGGCAGAACGTGCGCGTCATATCGAAGAAATAGCCGTTGACCTCGCGCGGGTAGATGTCAAAGATGATACACTCGCCCAGGCGGATGGGCGCAGTGGGCGTCCCCGTGTTGTGGGGAACGGCGGCGTCGCGCCCGGTGGAGAAGATGAAGCCTTCCGGGTTCTCCAATCCCTGCGCGGCGATGAGATGCTGGATGTGCCCGTGAACGTCGCCGACCGTCAATGCCGCGCCATCGGGGCGGCGCAGCACCTCGTCCGCCCCGACGGGATGCTGTTGCAGGAACGCGAGAGTCTGCCGCACCACCTCGGCGGTGCGGCGGCCCACTTCGTGGATGCGGGCGACTTCGGCGGCGTCTTTGGTGGCGCGCGCCTCCAGGAGCAGGTTTTCGCCGAACTCGCCCACCACTTCCCCATAGAGCATCGCCGCGTTCAGCGCGTTGAGGAAAACGTAACTTTCACCCTGGTCGCGCGCACCGTAGAAGCCGATGCGCCCGCGCACATCCAGGTCTTCAAAGATGCGCTGCTGATACTCCACCGTCGCCGCCAGGAGGTCCCCCTGGTACTCAGCGATCAGTTCATTGTAATGGTACTTGGTGGCGAGGGTGAGCGGATAGCCGGCTGCGAGCGCTTCTTCGCGTTCGATGGGGCTGACGATGAGGTGAGGGCCGCCACCGCGCTTCTGGATGACCTGCACGCTGGTCAGATGCGCGCCGTTCAGCATGTAGATGAGCGACGTGTTGCCCAGCACCTTCCCGGAAACGACGATGGCGTCCAGGTCGCGGGCTTCCATCAGATGATCTAAATCGGTTTTCATAGTTCACCTCGGTTGAGTGGAAAAGATACACTTTATGGGCTTTCTGTGTTTGACATAACCGTATGACAATTATATCATGCATCCGAAACGTGAAACGTAAAACGTCAAACGTCAAACGTGAAGCTCTCACAATGAGCGCATGACGTTTGACGTTTGACGAACTTAAAATAGCTACCGCAAAGGAATACAAAGAATGTCTGAACACTACCAAAATTTCAAGGTTGCCATCTATGCGCGGGCGTATGAGGTACAGAAAATGGCCGATCTGGACTGGCTCAAGCAGGGCTTCGAGATGATGCAGCGCCACATCCGGGTGGACAAAGTCTACCTGGAAACGCATCGCGATTGGCTCGTGGCCGAGGAGTCCGCCGTCCGGCAAGCGCGGGATTACTTGCTGGAGCGCGGGGTGCAGGTTTCCGGCGGCATCACCGTGACGGTCAACGAGCCGAATCGCTTCCAGACGTACTGCTACACCAACCCGGAGCATCGGCAGAAGCTCAAGGACGTCGTGACCTACACGGCCCGCCTCTTTGACGAAGTCATCCTTGACGACTTCTTCTTCACCAACTGCAAATGTCCCTCTTGTGTGGCCGCCAAAGGCGACCGCAGTTGGACGGAGTTCCGGCTGGGGCTGATGGCGGATGCGGCGCGCGATCTGGTGTTGGCGCCGGCCCGCGCCGCGAATCCCGCCATCAAATTCGTCATCAAGTACCCGAACTGGTACGAACATTTTCAGGGACTCGGCTTCAACCTGGAATTGGAGCCGTCCATGTTCGACGGCATCTACACCGGCACGGAAACCCGCGACGCGGTGCTCAGCAATCAGCACCTTCAACCGTACACGGGCTACCTGATTTTTCGCTACTTCGAGGCCATCAAGCCGGGCGGCAACGGCGGCGGGTGGGTGGACCCTTTCGGCGCGCGGTATGCGGATCGGTACGCGGAGCAACTCTGGCTGACGCTGTTTGCCAAAGCGCCGGAAGTCACCCTCTTCGACTTCCGCAATTTGCTGCGTCCCATCGAGATGGCGCAGCGCGGGCCGTGGCAGGGCGGCGGGACCAGCTTCGACTTCGACGCGATGATTGCGTCGGTGCGACGGGAGGGCGAATTCTGGCCGGCGGACGCGACGATCGCGCTCGCGGCCGGGCGCGCCTTCGCGCAGGTGGACGAGGCGCTCGGCGCGCTGGGCAACCCCATCGGCGTGCGGAGCTACAAACCCTTTCACTCCACCGGCGAGGACTTCCTACACAACTACCTGGGGATGCTGGGGATTCCCATTGACCTGCGCCCGGAATTCCCGGCGGACGCGCCGACGATGCTGCTCACCGAGGCGGCCAAGCACGATCCGGCGATTGTGGGCCAGATCAAGCAGGCGCTGCTGGGCGGGAAAACCGTCGTCATCACCTCCGGCCTGCTGCGCGCCTTGCAGGATCGCGGACTGCGCGACATCGTTGAGCTGGAAGTCACCGACCGCAAGGCCAGCGTGCAGGACTTCCTAATCGGCTGGGGCAACGTCTATCACGCGGATGCGCCCATCCTCATCCCGCACATTGCTTATCTAACCAACGACTCATGGGAAGAGGTCTCCGGCCTGACGCAGACGACCGGCCATCCTGTGCTGCACGTGGCCGATTACGGCGGCGGGAAGCTCTACGTGCTGACCATCCCCGACAACTTCGACGACCTCTACAAGCTGCCGGAGGCCGTGTTGGCGCGCATCCGGGACGTGCTGCTGCGCGATCTGCCGGTGCGCGTGGATGCGCCGGCGCAGGTGATGCTGTTCGCCTACGACAACGATACTTGCATCATCGCGTCCAATTTGCCGACGGCGACGGCGGTGCGCGTCGTAGTGGATCGCGGCGTGACCGCGCTGCGCGACGTGCAAACCGGCGAGGTCATTGCCGGCGGCGTCGAAGTCCGCGATTGGCGCGGGCAACCTACCGGCAAGATCGCCATGAACCTGGTCGTCAAGCCCCATTCCTATCGAGTGCTGCGGCTGGAGGCTGCGGTGTAATCAGAAAAATTAGGACGCAGATAAACGCTGATGGACGCTGATTTTTTAAGAATATCTGCGTGCATCCGCGGAAATCTGCGTCCTGAAAAGTATTTCCAACGCAAGGTCACAAGGTTTTTTAAGGTGATGCTATGGCTGCTCCTGAAGTTGCTCCTTCTGCCCGTAGAGACGGTATCCTGACCGGCGGGTTAATTCTGTTCCTGGCGCTCCTTCTGGCCGGATTAGCTTTTTTTTGCGTCTGGGTTTTCTTGCAGCGGATGGAGCGCCTGTACCAGGGACACATCTATCCCAACGTCTACGCCCTCGGTGTCTCGCTCGGCGGAATGACACCCGCCGAGGCAGCCCTCACCCTCGAACCGGTGGCGGCGGAGGTGCGCACCGGGGAGTTGGTTTTGACCGACGGCGACAGGCGATGGACATACGACTGGACACAGGCCGGGATGCGCGTGGATGTGGTCGCGACCGCGCAGGCCGCTTATACCATCGGACGGGGCGGAAGCTGGCAGGAGCAACTGGGCGTCTGGCTGGATTACCACGATGTGTGGCCGCGCTTCACCTTCGATGCCTTGACCGCGCGCGGCCTGCTGGAAACGCTCTCGCAGGAAATCTCCGTCCCACCGGTGGAACCTACCCTAAAGCTTGAAAATGGGGAAGTCGTCATCATTCCCGGCATGGCGGGGCGCGTGTTGGATGTCAGCAGCACGTTAGTGCAGTTGCAGGCCGTGGGCGGCGACCTTTACCGCGTCGAACTCCCGCTGGTGTTTGCCGACATTGCCCCCGCGGAACCAGATGCCGCGAACGTCACGGCGCAGGCGGAGCCTTTTTTGGAGCGGACTGTCGTCGTTTCGGCCTACGACGTCCTGACCGAAGAAATGTTGACCTGGACATTTGGGCGAGAGGATATTGCCTCGTGGCTGTATTTGACGCCCGGCCCGGATGGTAGTTCCGTGGTGGACATCAACCGGTACGCCATTCAAAACACACTGGTGGCGCAGGCCACGGAGATGGGCGATGGACGGGGTTTCCGGTTCGATGAGGCCGCGCAGCAAGTCCTGGACGTTCTCGATGCAGGCGGCGGGAATGTTCAATTTTACCTGACACACCCGCAGCATGTCCATCAGGTGCAATCGGGCGACACCGTGATGCGGCTTGGGGACCAGTACGGTATGCCGCCGGGCCTGATTATCGCCGCCAATCCCACCATCAACCCGGATCAGTTGAGCGTAGGTCAGGCGATCACCATCCCCAGCCAGGATATTTTGCTGCCCAACATGCCCATCATCGGCAAGAAGGTCGTGGTGAGCCTGGCCGAGCAGCGCGCGCGCGTCTACGAGAACGGGGTGCTGCTGTACGATTGGGTCGTCTCCACCGGTCTGCCCGACTCCCCCACACACCGGGGGACATTTCAGGTGCTGGGCAAACACGACAATGCGTATGCCAGCCAATGGGATTTGTGGATGCCCTACTTTATCTCTGTCTACCCGGCCGGCGGCGGCGTCGAAAACGGCTTTCACGAATTGCCCATCCTCGCCAACGGGCAGCGCCTCTGGGCCGGCTCCCTTGGACATCCCGCGTCCTTTGGTTGTATCATCCTGGGCATCCCCGACGCCGAAACGCTGTACAACTGGGCCGAGATCGGCGTTACTGTGGTGATCGAGTGAGCGAAGCAACGATACCTTGACAAATCCCCGATTTAGGCTAAAATCTTTCCCAGTTGCCGAGATAGCTCAGCACGGTAGAGCAGGGGACTGAAAATCCCTGTGTCCTGAGTTCAATTCTCAGTCTCGGCACTGAAAAGTGGGGTTGCATTCATTGTGCAACCCCACTTTGTATTTCTTCAGTCCGGGTTTCTCCAAGAAACCCGGTTTCTAAAATCTGCTAAATCTGCTCAATCTGCTGACGGAAAACTACTTCACCTGAATTTCCACCACACCCTTGACCTGCAACTTGGTTGAGAAGCCGGGCATAACGATGCTGAATCCGCCCTGGTCGCGGAAGGAAACGATGCAGTCGGCGCAACCCTGGACTTCTGCCAGGGTGACTTCGGCAGTAAAGCCATCATCGGCCACGTAAGTCACCGTCGTGGCGTCGTCCTTGGGAGCGGCCTTATCCAGGAGCGCCTTGAGGGACACGCCGGTATACGTCTTCGTTTCCCCATCCTTATTGGTGGACTGCGCTTCCATCGTCTCCATCGCGCGCACATCCGCTTCTTTCCAGCCGACTTCCTGTTTGACGTTCCCCGTGATCTTGAGGGCCGCATCTTCGGGAATCCCGCCGCCCGATTTGCCGCCGCAGGCCGCCAACAACCCCACCAACACCAATGCTGCCAACACCAACCCAAATTTCTTCATTATAGACATTTCTCATCCTCCTTTTGATTGTGTGATAGTTAAAGCGATCCTGATACGTGATGCGTGAAACGTGAAACGTAAAACGTAAGGTCGTCATAGTAAAGCCATCACGTTTCACGTTTTACGTTTCTTGGACTATGGCATACACCGCCATCCTCACTCCTAACTCCTAACTCGCAACTCCTAACTCGCCTACGGATTCACCTGAATCTTCTGCACCTGGAACACCCACCGGTTGGCCGGCGTCTCCGGGCAGACCAGGCGGATTGGGCCTTTGTCGGGTTCCGCCTTCGTGATCCACGTGTCGTCTTTCTTCAGCGCGACGATGGCCCCCTCCATTTCGTCGGCGCTGATCTCGACGGCGTAACCGTCCGCAGCCGTCGCCGTCACCGAGGTGAAGCTCGTCACCCCGGCCTTGGCGAAAATCTCTGAGATGGCGACCCCACTCCACGAGGCAGTCTCATCCTCGCCCAGGGACTTTTGCATCAGCACGTCCTTGAGATCGGTCTGCGGCATGTCCACCAGATCGGCGTAACTCAACGTCACGGGCGTGCTCCCGCCGGTGACTTCCAGCGTCCAATCCACCTTCGGCGCGCCGCCGCACCCGACCAGCCCCAATGCCAAAACCAACCCAACCATCATCCAAATCCACTGCTTCAATTTCATCTTGACCTCCTTGAAATAGGACTGAGTGATGAGGACTGAGGACTGAGTGGCATCCTCAGTAGCTCACCCCTTTAAAAATCTGCTTGCTCTGCTTAATCTGCTGACAAACCGCCGCTCACTGCTGCACGACCCACACCGGCACGAGCATGTCCCGCGCGATGAGATTGCCGTGATTGCCGAGCCGCCCCTCCTCCTGCACCGCGTGCATCCCGTGGTCGGCAAAGAGGATCACCAGCGTCTCGGACGGCAGCGCCGCCAACAAGTCCCCCACCGCCGCATCCACCCCGGCAATGGCTGCCGAATCTTCCGGCGTGTCCGGCCCGTAGTTGTGGCCGACGTCGTCAATCCCGTGGAAATGCACCCACAACACGTCCGGCAGCCCCTCGGCCAGGGCCGCCAGCGCGTTAGCGCGCACGTTGTCGTCCGTGCTGCCGTTGCCGTCGCGGTCGCCGGAGAGCGTGATCTCCGTGTTGCGCATGTTGAAGGCCAGCGCATCCCCCTCCACGGCGACGACGCGCAGCCCGGCCGCCACGGCGACATCAGGCAGCGTCTCCGCCTCGGTGGTGCGGATGCCGCGCTCCACGACGCCGTTGACCTCCGGCGGCGCGCCCGTGAGCACGGCGGCGGACCCCACGGCGGTACACGGCGGATACACGCTCAGGCCCATCTGCGGCTCGCCCAGCGCGCTCAGGTGGGGAACCAGCCCGGCGTCGCGGGCGGAAAGGTAACGCAGGTAGCCGAAGCCATCCAGGAAAATCAGGACGACGTGCTGCGCGGGCGCTGTGGTCAACGCCCGCCCGGTCGCCTGCGCCGGAACCGGGAGGCCCAGCGCCGTCGCCGCCGTCGGCGCGATGTCGGTAAGGCTCACAACCACGTCCGCCAGCTCCGGCGCAGGGCTGACGGCGATGTGCGTCGCCGCCAGTGTCTCATCGCCCAGCGACACCGCGCCGGACTCCAGCCACAGCAACGTCTCGGCGGACGCCGCCCAATCCAACGTGCGGACGCCGCCCCCGGCATCGGTGACGTGCAACGCCTCGATCAGCCGATACCCGTTCTGGTACAGCACCCGCTCCACCGGTACGCTGCCTTCCTCGTCTGCGAAGTCCTTCAAATCCCGCAGTGTGGCGCGCGTGACCGTCACGGGCGTCCCGTCCGCCGCGTCCAGCGTCGTTTTCCAGCCACATCCGCTGAGCAGACACAGGACGATGAGCAGGCAGAGGATGACCGCCGACCACCGACCGCCGACCGGCCAAACCCCAAACAAGTTCGGGACTCCGGACTCTTCAACTTGTTGAGGGAAAAACGACACCTTATTCATACGCAATCTCCACCACATCCGTAATCCACTGCGAGCGTCCGCGCTCGGGCAATGTTAACGTGACTTCGCCGCGCAACTGTGCCAGCACCGCACCCTGCGCCTCCTCCGTCGTCAGGGTGTGCGTCCTGCCGCTGCCGTCAACCACGATCAGCCGCGTGAAGGTCGCAGGAACGAGCGCGCCGAGGGGGACGCCCTCAATGCGCGCGCCGGTTTGCGCCTGCCGCACCTGCCCATTGTCCTCGCTCTTGAACATCACGTCCGTTTGCTCCACGGTGACGGACTCCGTCGGCCCCAACAGCAGGCGGCCCATCGAGGTCGGCTGGCCGTTGATCCGCAGCGGCGTCTCGCGGCCCACCACGATCACCCGGCGGATGCCCTTGAGCCACGTCGAAACGTGCAGATTCTCCGCTGCAAAGCGGACGCCATCCACGTAAGGCATCAGCAAGGCCCCTTCTGTCAAATTTTCACGGCTGATGGTGACGAAGCCGCCGTCCAACGAGGTCAGCGTCACGCTCTCGAAGTCCGTCACGCCCTGATCCGCCAGGAAATCCAGCAGCGGCAGGTGCGTGTTGGGCCGGTCGCGATACGGCAGAATGTCGTCGAGCAGGACATAACCCGGCGTGATCACGTCACCCGCCAGCACAAGCCCCGCGTAGAACGGCACGTTCTCCATCTCAATCGCGCCGTGGTCATCGTGACAGGTAGAGCAATCGTGGAAGTTGGTCGGATCGTGACACTCGGCGCAGTCGCTCATCATGTACGCCTCCTCCATCAGCGTCCCCAGCGGATATTTCGTCAGCAGCCGCGTCGGCAGCGGTCGCTGCGTCCCCAGGCTGACGGCCACCATCCCCACGATCACCGCCGCCACAATGCCCACCGTTATCCAAACCCAACGACGTTTTGACATACACACTCCTCAATAACAGGATTTGCAGAATGATAGGATCAAGTCTCCTATCGCCACTCCTAACTCCTAACTCCTAACTCGCCAGAACAGGACGCCCACCCCTACCAACACCGCCACCGCCGCGCCATCCCGCCAACTGAAGCGGACTTCGCGCAGGTAGGTGCGGCGGGGGTATTTGCCGAAGCAACGTCCCTCCATCGAGACGGCCAGCGCGTCCACTTTGCCAAGCGCCGAGACGAGCAACGGCAGGAAGAATTGCCGGGCCAACGTCAGGAAGCGGCGCGGGCCGCCGGCGTCGTAGGCGATGCCGCGCGCCAACTGCGCCTGGTAGACGGTCTGCCCCTCCTGCTCAAAGAGCGGCACGAGGCGGATCGCCGTGATCAGCGTGAAGCCGTAGCGATAGGGCAACCCCACCTGCATCAGCGCGTAAGCCAGGTCGTTCGGCTCGGTGGTGAGCACGAACAGATAGCTCAGGAGGATCACGCTCAACAGCCGCCCGGCCACGTAGACGCCGGCCGCCAACCCGTCGGCGGTCACACGCAGCGGGCCGACCTCCAACAGCACCGCGCCGGTGCGGACGAAAGTGAATTGCAGCACCAGGAGCATCAGCGCCATGAAGCCGAAGAGGCGCAGCCCCGGCAGGTCGCGTAGCGCCACCTTCCCCAGCGGGAAGGCCGCCGCGATCAAGGCCAGCATCCCCAATACGGCCCACGGCGTCGGGACGACAAACACCAGCGCCGTCCCGCCCACCAGCCACGCCAACTTCGCCAGTGGATGCAGCCGGTGCAGCAGCGACTCCCCCGGCCGGTACATCACCCGCCGAATACGTCCTCTTCCTCTGCCCAAATTCCTATCCCCCAAACTTTTTCAACGCAAAGACGCGAGGGCGCAAAGATGTAAGTACAAATCAAACTTCGCGTCTTCGTGTCTTTGGGTGTTGTCCCTGATTTTCCTTGATGGACATCATTCTTCCAACAGGGTGAACAAAGGTTTGAGTGTCGACAATTGATCCAAGAATTGTGCGGGCACTCGGTAGGAGAGCAGCTCAGCAGTCGTCCAA
>DAOUGD010000108.1:0-1601 GCA_034429475.1 Anaerolineae bacterium | reverse complement strand
TAGCCCGCATATTGCACGAGCGCCTTCGGAGTTGTCTTCCGGGGGCGTTTTTCGTTTTTTTTGATGGTTCTTTCCATTGGCGGGGACGTCGCTCGGGCAAAACCTACGCCGAGCGGCGGGGCCAGTTCATTTCTACCTCCTGCTTCCGAATTTTGAGCGCACTCCACCTACGAGCCGCGCAAATTGAGCCCGACAGTCTTCTCTATCCGGGGCAAAGCCTTGTCGCCACCAGCATAAACAGCTCCTTGTGGGGATAGCATTCGGATAACAAGAGGCACACCCGCCGGGTGTTGCGCATGACCGCCGCGCCGATCTTCAGTAGTTTCAGGCGGATCGTGTCGCATCGTGCGCGGGCCAGCTCCGTACCCGTCAGGCCAAGGCGGCGGATGGTGTTGAGCAGCGTGTAGGCCAAGCCCGAGAGCAGCACGCGAAATTGGTTCGGCAGCCACTTGCTGCAGCTCGTGCGGTCGGCGAAGAGGCAGAGCTGCTGCTCCTTGATGCGGTTCTCCATCTCGCCCCTGGCGCAGTATTTTTCATAGATTTCAGATGGTTCTCCCCCCATGTTCGTCACCACGTATCGCGGATTCGCCCCCTTCTCCAGGTGCTCGGCCTTGACGATCACCCGCCGCTCGCGATCCCAGGTCGAGGCGGCGTAACGCAGCTCGCCGAACAGCCGCTGTTTGCCGCCGGTCCGCTCAAAACTGGAGCTGGCTTCGGCCAGGAGCGGCCCGGCCGCCTCGGCCAAGCGCGAGTTCTTGGCCAGGCCCAGGATGTAGCCGACGCCGTGGTGGTCGCACCAGCGCATGGTCTTCCAGCGGCAGAAGCCGGAGTCGGCGCGGAAGATGATGCGCGTGCGTGGCCAGGCGCTACGGATGCGCTTCACCAGCAGCCCGAGGATGCCCAGCGAATGCTTGGCCGCATCGATGTTGCTGGGGCGCAGATAGGCGGCCAAAAGATCGTCACCGCAAAAGACGTAGAGTGGCAGAAAGCAGTAATGGTCGTAATATCCATGAAAAAAACGTCCTTCCTGATTGCCGTGCACTCGATCGTCGGTGGCGTCGAAGTCAAGGATAATTTCATCTGGCGGAGTTGCATGCGAATCAATGAAATTATCGACGAGTGCTCTGCTTATGGCACATAATGATGCTTTGTCGATGCGGTTTTCGAATCGGCACAGTGTGGAAGCGCTGGCCAGTTCAACGTCGCGCCCCACCGCGGTCTGCAGGGCTGGGTCATCACGCAACTCGTCATGATCGTTGAGGTCTTCATAGCCGAGGGCCAGCGCGTAGATTCGCTGGCGCAAGAGCGCCTCGACGCCGTGAACGCAACTGGCCTTGCGCCTGGAGTCGGTGATCGCGCGGGCCACGCGCTGCAGGAGGCCGGTGGCGTTGTCCACGGCGCGAAGCAGCAGCCCGCCGCCGTCGGAGCTGATCGCCTGGCCACTGAAAATTGCCTCAACCTTTCGGCCTCTGCACCCTGGAAATCTGATCGGCGTTGAGATACATTTCGTCATGGCGGATGTCTCTTTGATTTCTAGTCTAGTTAACTGAAATCTATCACAAAAAGAGACAATCCGCCATACTTTTTATGCAATATCCGGG
>DAOUGD010000107.1:0-21372 GCA_034429475.1 Anaerolineae bacterium | reverse complement strand
GCTACGCGCGGCGACAAAAATCCTCTTTATCGGCCTTTAGGCCGTTTACAGTTTTTCATTATACGCTCAGCGTCGCCGCCCAGACGATGAATAGTTCCACAAAGAGGTGAATCAAGAAGGGATAGACGAAGGATTTTGTCTCCCACGCCACCCAGCCAAACGCGCTGCCGCCGGCGATGCAGCTCAACACTTCCAGCTCCGGCTTGCTCAAGTGCCCAAAGGTGAAGAGGATCGCCTGCAACAGGATCGCCCACGGTCCGGCAATCTCGGCGAAGGTAAAGAGCAAGAAACCCCGGAAAAAGAATTCCCAGCCGAACAGGTCTTGCACGGCCCAACTCACCACGCCGCCCCACCCACTTTGACGCCAGATGTCACCGTAATAAGCGTTGACCGATGGAATCTGCGCTACCCACCACAGCAGCGGCGCGACCAGCACACAGCCGCCCACCGTCAGCACCAGTCCGCGCCGCCAGTCTCCCCACCGGAAGCCATACGTGGCCGGCGAGACGCGAAACAGCAGCAGCAGCGCCAGCGGGATGATCAGATAGAAGATGTGGGAGTCCCATTCCTCTTTGCCGAAAACCGTGCGGTAATGGTCTATCACCAACGCGAGGGTGGCGTAGATCAGGATGATCGCGTTTTGCCAGACGGGCTTTGTCGGAACCGATGGAGAAGATTGCATAATCACCTCAGCCCCCATTATACTAACCTTCCTGTAAGAATGAAAATTTTTCTCAACGGATTCAACGGATTTTAACGGATATCCCTTCCGTTGAATCTGTTAAATCCGTTGAGTCTGTTTTGGCGGCAGAGATTGTTGGTGAAAAGTTGTCAAAAACACCGAGTATGGTATACTCCTCTGCGTAGACGACCACTGGCCGATGCGAAGTCCAAAACGGTTGGCCGGTTCTCATAATTTAAGGAGTAAGTAAAGTGTTAACGAAAGAACAAAAAACGGAGATTATTAAGACGTATGCCTTGTCAGACG
This sequence comes from Anaerolineae bacterium, assembly GCA_034429475.1. Lineage (GTDB taxonomy): Bacteria > Chloroflexota > Anaerolineae > B4-G1 > SLSP01 > JAKQHY01. The sequence continues at coordinate 20,384 of DAOUGD010000107.1, read as the reverse complement.
ATGACACAGGGTCGCCGGAAGTGCAGGTAGCCCTGCTGACCGAGCGTATCAACACTCTGACCGAGCATCTCAAGGCCCATAAGCACGACGAGCACTCGCGCCGGGGGTTACTCAAAATGGTCGGCCAACGCCGTCGGCAGTTGGTTTACCTGCAAAACGTCAGCCCGCAGCGTTACCGCGACCTGATTCAACGGCTCGGTCTCCGCAAGTAATTGCAAAGTGTGGCTTCAGCTTCACAACAAGCGAGTAGAGGTGGAAATTCCCTTCTACTCGCTTGTACTGTAATGAGGAAAGTTGACCGCCCGGCGACTGTCGTGAGTTGTAGGGTGGTTGATCTTTAAAAATCTATTCTTTTTAGGAACTCCGGCCAAAGGCAGAGGAGAAGGTGGGAATTGGGGAGTGCGGCGCCAACAGGAGAGTGACGCCATAGTTCCCAGTTTCTGACCTTCTGCTGCCGTCGCGCCGGAACAGGAGGTAACAATGTTAGAGGAACATACATTTACAACACGGCTGGGTGAAGACACGATCTCCCTGTCCACCGGCAAGATTGCGCGTCTGGCCGGCGGCGCTGTCATCGCGCGCAGCGGCGAGACGGTCTTGCTCGCCACCGCCACGATGTCCCCAGAACCCCGCGAGGGGATTGACTTCTTCCCCCTGACGGTGGATTTTGAGGAACGGCTCTACGCCGGTGGGCGCATCCCCGGCTCATTCTTCCGCCGTGAGGGCAAGCCATCTACGCAGGCCATTCTCACCAGCCGGCTCATTGACCGCCCGCTGCGCCCGCTGTTCCCCGCCGATATGCGCAACGACGTACAAATCGTCGTCCAGGCGTTGTCGCGGGGCGATGAGCAGCACATGGACATCCTAGGCATCATCGCCGCCTCTGCCGCGCTGATGATCTCGGACGCTCCCTTCGAGGGGCCGGTGGGCGCGGTGCGGATCGGCTGCATTGACGGGAAGTTGGTGGTCAACCCCACCATTTCCCAGATGCTCACCAGCACACTGGATTTGCGGGTCGCCGGCAGCGCGGACGCCATCATCATGGTCGAAGCCGGCGCCAACGAGATTGACGAGGCGCAGATGGTGGAAGCGTTAATGCTGGCGCACGCTTCCTTCCAGGACGTGCTCCGCGTCCAAAACGAGATGCGCGCCGCCGTCGGTAAGCCCAAGCAGACCTATCCCAGCTTCACCCTGCCAACGGCTCTGGCTGAGCGCGTTCACACTTTGATGGCGGCCCCCCTCACCGACCTGGTGAAGGCGGCCATGCTCAAGGGCGAGCGCATTGCCGCATTGGATGCGCTGCGCCACGACTTGAAGGACGGCCTGGCCGAAGAGGCCGCCGCCAACGGGTGGACCAACGGCATGATCGGCGAGGCGTTTGACGACGAACTCAAAGCCGTCGTGCGCGCGCGCATCCTCAACGAGGGCATCCGCCCGGATGGCCGCGATCAGCGCACCATCCGCCCGCTGGACGCCGAAGTGGGACTGTTCCCCCGCACGCACGGCACCGGCCTGTTCACGCGCGGCGAGACGCAGGTGTTGAGCGTCGCCACGTTGGGGATGCCGGGCGAGGAGCAGGAATTGGACGACTTGTTCCCCGAAGACAGCAAACGCTACATCCATCACTACAACTTCCCGCCGTTCTCCACCGGCGAAGTGTCGCCGCTGCGCGGCCCGAAACGCCGGGAGATCGGCCACGGCGCGCTGGCCGAGCGCGCGTTGGAGCCGGTGCTGCCGCCCAAAGCGCAGTTCCCGTACACCATCCGCGTCGTCAGCGACGTGATGTCCTCCAACGGCAGCACCTCGATGGCTTCCACCTGCGGCAGCACGCTCGCGTTGATGGACGCCGGGGTGCCGATCAAGGCCCCCGTCGGCGGCATTGCGATGGGCCTCGTGTCCGATGGCGCGCGCTATCGTGTGCTGACCGACATCCAGGGGATGGAAGATCACTTGGGCGACATGGATTTCAAAGTCACCGGTACGCGCCAGGGCATCACGGCGCTGCAAATGGACATCAAGATCAAGGGTGTGACCCGCGAGATTCTGACCGAGGCGTTGGCGCAGGCCAAAGTGGCCCGCGAGCAGATCATTGACGTGATCGAGGCGACGCTGCCGGCGCCGCGCGCGGAACTATCGCAGTACGCGCCCAAGATGCTGACCACCCACATCAACGTAGACAAAATTGGCGCGCTCATCGGGCCGGGCGGCAAGAACATCCGCGCGATCCAGGCCGATTACAACGTCAAGGTGGACGTGGAAGAGGACGGCACCGTCTTTGTGGCTGCCGTCAGCGGCGATGGGGCGCAGCGCGCGCTGGCCTACATCCAGGGGATGATGACGGAGCCGGAGAAGGGCAAGATTTACAGCGGCAAGGTCGTGCGCGTCGAAAGTTTTGGCGCGTTTGTCGAGATCATGCCCGGCATTGACGGGATGGTCCACATCTCGCAACTGTCCGACACGCGGGTCAACGAGGTCACGGACGTCGTCAACATCGGCGATGAGGTGATGGTGATGTTAACCGATATTGCCGATGGGAAGCTGCGCCTTTCGCGCCGGGCCGTGTTGGAAGGCTGGACGCTGGAAGAAGCGCAGGCGCAGGATAGCCCGCGTAGCGGCGGCGGTGGGCGTCGCGGCGGCGATTCGCGCGGCGGTGATTCGCGCGGTGGGGGCCGTCCGCGTCGGAACTAAGTAGCGTATTCCCTTTTTACTTTTTCAGCCCGTAGGAGCGAAAAGGTAAAGAGAAACCATTGTAAAGTACCATTTTTAAGGAGAACTATGCATAAGAACGCTGACATTCAAATGTTGGGTGAGACCGAAACGTACGCGGTCTGGGTAGCGGAAGAAGAAGAGGACGATAGCCTGGTTTACCACCTGGAGCTGGGCAATATCACCATTCACCTCTTCCCGGATGAATGGGAAGAATTTATGGACTTGATGCGCCAGGCAATGCGCTAACTGCGGCGCAAGCGCTTCGCTGATTTAAACCAAGCACGGGAGGTTGCCTCCCGTGCTTTTGTTTATTGGCAACAACCATAGGTTTTATGTTATAATGAAATCAGACAAGGCGGATTTCCAATTGGCGGGAAGATCGTGGGATACTTAAAGGACGGATACTATGGCAGACCCTCTTGAAAAATTCACGCCCGCGGCTCAGGAGATATTACGCTTTGCCCAGATCGAGGCTACGCGGATGCGCCACGCCACGATTGGGCCGGAACATATCCTCCTGGGACTGCTCTTAGAAAGCGAAGGCGTTGCCGGGCGCGTCCTGCGGGACATGGGCTTGCGTCCACAGCAGGCGCAGCAGACCGTTGCCCGCCTCTCCAGCGCGTTCCCGTTGCGCACGCCTGAGCCGGAACTGCGCCAATCCACCAAAGCCTTGTTGCAAATGGCTCTGGAGGAGTCGCAGCGCCACAACAGCGCCACCGTAGACACGCAGCACATCCTCCTGGCGTTGTTGCGCCAACATGAAGGCGTCATCATCGCCGTGTTGACGCACGGCGGGCTGTCGGCGGAAGCGATCCGCCGCCGCATCGAGCGCTTTATGCCGGCGCGCCCCACGAAATCCACGCCGCCCCCGCAAACCGCCGGCGGGCAACCCCAACCGCAGCGCGAGCGCCGGTCGAAAAAGGAGTCGGTGCTGGATCAGGTGGCTGTAGACCTGACGCAACTGGCGCAGGACAACCGCCTCGATCCAGTGATCGGCCGGCAAAAGGAAGTCGAGCGCGTCATCCAGGTGTTGGCGCGTCGCACGAAGAACAATCCCGCGCTCGTCGGCGAGCCGGGCGTCGGCAAGACGGCCATCGTCGAAGGATTGGCGCAGCGCATCGTGTCCGGCGGCGTCCCCGGCCCGATTCTGGGCAAACGGCTGGTGCAACTGGACGTCGGGTCGTTGGTTGCCGGGACGATGTACCGGGGGCAATTTGAGGAGCGACTGAAAAAAGTTCTCCACGAACTGAAAGATAGCGACACGATTGTCTTCATTGACGAAGTCCACATGCTGGTGGGCGCTGGGTCGGCGGGGTCGTCACTGGATGCGGCGAACATCTTGAAGCCGGCCCTGGCGCGCGGCGAATTGCAATGTATTGGCGCGACCACGCTGGACGAGTACCGCAAGTACATCGAGTCAGACCCGGCGTTGGAGCGCCGTTTCCAGCCGGTGATGGTCAACGAGCCGACGATAGACCAGACCATTGATATTTTGCGCGGCGTCAAGCACACCTACGAGCGGCATCACAACTTGCAGATCAGCGACGCGGCGCTGCAAGCCGCGGCGCACCTCTCTGCGCGGTACGTACCGGATCGCTATTTACCGGACAAGGCTATTGATGTGATGGACGAGGGCGCGTCGCGCGTCAGGATGTACAAGTCCCCCATTTCGTTGCAATTGCGGGACGTGTTTGAGCAATTGCAGGACGCCCGGCTCAAGGAAGCGCAGCTCGCGGCGCAAAACCGCACGGAAGAGGTCAACGATCTCAAGTTGGAAGAGCAAGTCCTCGAGGCGCGGATGGCGGAACTGCGCACGCGCCGCGAGGAAGAGGAAGAAAATCTGGTGGTCGGGCCGGAAGACATGGCCGAAATCATCGCTATGTGGACGGGCATCCCAATGACGCAGTTGGCCGAGGCCGAGACGCAGCGGTTGCTAGAGATGGAGTCCACGTTGCGCCGCCGGATCATTGGCCAGGACGAGGCCATCGAATCGGTCGCCAAGGCGGTGCGGCGCGCGCGCGCCGGGCTGAAGGACCCGCATCGTCCCATCGGCTCATTCATCTTCCTGGGGCCGACCGGCGTGGGGAAGACGGAGTTAGCAAAGGCCCTGGCCGAATTCCTCTTCGGCAGCGAGGAGGCGCTGATCCAGCTCGATATGTCCGAGTTTATGGAGCGACACGCGGTCGCGCGGCTCGTCGGCGCGCCGCCCGGCTACGTCGGCTACGACGATGCGGGGCAGCTCACCGAGGCCATCCGCCGCCGGCCCTACTCCATTGTGGTCTTCGACGAGATCGAGAAGGCGCATCCCGACACCTTCAACATGCTGCTGCAAATTATGGAAGAGGGGATGCTCACGGATGCACGCGGGCGCAAGGTGGATTTCCGCAACGCCATCATCATTATGACCTCCAACATTGGTGCGGATGAGATTTTGCGACAGGGCCGGATCGGATTTGCGCTGGAAACCCTGGAAACCGACGCTGAGCACGCTTATCAGGATATGCGCCAGCGGCTCATCAACCAGTTGTCGAAGTTGTTCCGCCCGGAGTTCATCAACCGGTTGGATGCCACCATCGTCTTCCATGCCCTGAGCCAGGAAGACATTCGGCAGATCGTGAACCTAGAGATGGGTAAGCTACGGCTACGGGTGCAGGACAGCGCTATGGACATCGAGTTGACCGACGCGGCGCGGGATTGGTTGTGTGAAAAGGGGTACAGCCCCGAATTTGGCGCGCGGCCCTTGCGTCGGTTGATTCAGCAGGACATCGAGACGCGGTTGTCTGACGAGATTTTGAGCGGGGGATTGCACAGCGGCGACACGATTGTGATTGACCACGACGGCGCCAATGTGGTAGTCCGACGCATAGAGGAAAAAGAAGCCGTGTTGGAATCTATATAGGGATTCTGTTGCCGAATGGACGCCGGGCAAGCTCTCTTCGTTGAGATGAGTTTGCCCGGCGTTGTTAATAGGGGCGCCCGCTGCCATACCTGGCGACTTCGCGCCCAAACGCAGGTTGATCCTGCGTGAATCCACAGAAACTCACGCTCCGATGTTTGCTTTCGTTTGCAATCTCCGTTTTTTGATACTTTCTTGACCTCTGCCTGACCCTTTTTGATGCCCCCTTAATACATTTTGCCTCGGTTTGATCTTACAATAAGACATCCCGGTCGCTCATACGGGCGACCTCGTTTACGGGAGGCATGGATGAACGGTTTTTATCTCGTCGGCGCAGTGCTGGCCTGCGCTTTGTTGGTCTACCTGGGGCTGGCGTTGTTCAAGCCGGAGGACTTCTGAAATGGACGCCACGCTGACCCTGGGGCAGATGGGTCTACTGCTTGGCGTCTTGTTGGCGGCGGTGAAGCCATTGGGCGTCTACATGGCGCGCGTCTATGCCGGCGCACCGCCATTTCCGGTGCGCTGGCTCAAGCCGGTGGAACGCGCTCTGTACCACATAGCCGGAATTCATCCGGAGGAAGAAATGTCCTGGTCCACCTATGCGCTGGCGCTGTTGGTCTTCAACGCGCTGGGGCTGGCAATGGTCTTCACCCTGTTGTGGCTTCAAGGCGCGCTGCCGTTCAACCCCCAGCGCGTGGGCGCACTCTCCTTTGATCAGGCACTCAACACGGCGATCAGCTTTGTCACCAACACGAACTGGCAAAGTTACAGCGGCGAAATCGCCCTGAGCTATTTCTCCCAGATGGCCGCGCTGACGGTGCAGAATTTCGTTTCGGCGGCGACGGGCATGGCCGCGCTCATTGCCCTGATCCGCGGCTTCGCCCGCCATTCGGCGCAGACGGTGGGCAACTTTTGGGTGGATCTGGTGCGCGGCACACTTTACATCCTGCTGCCGCTGGCCTGTCTGTGGACGCTGCTCCTGGTTTCCCAGGGTGTGGTGCAAACGCTACGCCCCGCCCAGACCGTCGCGCTGCTTGAGCCGACAACCGCCGCCGGCCAGCCGGCGACGCAGCAGATAATTGCCTTCGGGCCGGCCGCCTCGCAAATTGCCATCAAACAGCTCGGCACGAATGGCGGCGGCTTCTTCAACGCCAACTCGGCGCATCCACTGGAAAACCCCACACCCCTCAGCAACTTCGCGGAAGTGCTGGCGATTCTGCTGATCCCGGCGGCGCTCTGCTACACCTTCGGCGTTATGGTAGGCGACATTCGCCAGGGTTGGGCGCTGCTCGCAGTGATGTTGCTGTTGTTCACAGCGCTGCTGGGGCTGACGCTGGCCGTCGAACAGGCCGGCAATCCGGCGCTGACCGCGTTGGGCGTCGCGCCGGGGGCCAATCTCGAAGGAAAAGAGGTGCGCCTGGGCGTGGTTAACTCGGCGGTGTGGGCTGTGGCGACTACCGCGGCCTCCAATGGCTCGGTCAACTCGATGCATACCTCGTACACGCCGTTGGGCGCGTTGGGGCCGCTGCTCTTGATCCAACTGGGTGAGGTGGTTTTTGGCGGCGTCGGATCAGGTCTCTACGGGATGGTCAGCTTTGCCCTCGTCACGGTCTTCGTCTCCGGGTTGATGGTGGGGCGCGCGCCGGAATATCTCGGCAAGAAGATTGAGGTCTTTGAAATGCAGATGGTCGCGTTGGTGATTCTGTTGCCCACTGTGATGGTGCTGGTGGGAACGGCGGTCGCGGTGCTGCTGCCGGCGGCGCGAGCCAGTATCCTCAATCCCGGCCCGCGCGGCTTCACCGAGGCGCTTTACGCTTTTTCTTCCGCCGCCAACAACAATGGCAGCGCTTTCGCCGGTTTGAACGCGAATACGCCGTTCTACAACCTGGCGTTGGGGCTGGCGATGCTTGTTGGGCGGTATGGCCCGCTGCTGGCGGCTCTGGCGATTGCCGGCTCGCTGGCGCGTAAGAAAACCACCACCCCCGGGGCCGGGACGCTGCCCACCCACACGCCGTTGTTTGTCCTCTTTCTTGTCGTGATCGTCTTCATCATCGGCGCACTCACCTTCATCCCCGCCCTGGCATTGGGGCCGATTGTCGAACAATTGCAGACTTTGCCATAATCGAAAAGATATTGGACGCAGATAAACGCGGAAGAACGCTGATTTTTAAATCTATCTGCGTGAATTTGCGTGAATCTGCGTCCTGATTTTTAAACCCGTTATGGAGAAACCATCTTAATCTACTGCGGTGAGGGGATTGCATGACCCAAAAATCAACGACCCATTCATGGTTTGACCTGCCACTGCTCAAACAGGCAGGACTGGCCGCCTTCAAAAAGCTGGATCCGCGCCACCAGATGCACAATCCGGTGATGTTTGTGGTGGAGGTGGGCAGCGTGCTCACTACCGCCCTGGCGTTCCAGGCATGGCTGGGCCAAGGGGAAGCGCCGGCCGGTTTCATCTTCACCATTGCGATCTGGCTGTGGTGTACCGTCCTGTTCGCCAACTTTGCCGAGGCGGTGGCCGAGGGGCGCGGCAAGGCGCAAGCCCAGGCCCTGCGCCGCGCCCGGCGCGCGATCCAGGCTAAACGGCTGACCGCCGCGCGTCCCGACGCTGCCCATACCCTGACGCCCAGCACCGAATTGCGCAAAGGCGACCTGGTGCTGGTCGCCGCCGGCGATCTCATCCCCGGCGACGGCGAAGCGGTGGAAGGCGTGGCAACGGTGGATGAGAGCGCGATCACCGGCGAGAGCGCGCCGGTCATCCGCGAGAGCGGCGGCGATCGCAGCGCCGTAACCGGCGGCACACGGGTGCTCTCGGATTGGCTGATCGTGCGGATTACCTCGAATCCTGGCGAGACGTTCCTGGATCGGATGATCGCCATGGTGGAAGGCGCCAAACGGCAGAAGACGCCCAACGAACTGGCGCTGAGCATCCTGCTTACCGCGCTGACCCTCATCTTTTTGCTGGCGTGCGCGACGTTGCTGCCCTATTCACTGTACGCCGTGACGGCGGCGGGTCGGGGCACGCCGGTCACGCTGACGGTGCTGGTCGCCCTGCTGGTCTGCCTCGCGCCGACCACCATCGGCGGGCTGCTTTCGGCGATTGGCATTGCCGGGATGGATCGCCTGATTCAGGCCAACGTCATTGCCACCTCCGGCCGGGCAGTGGAAGCCGCCGGCGACGTGGACGTGCTGTTGCTGGACAAAACAGGCACGATCACGCTCGGCAACCGACAGGCAGCGGCGTTCCTCCCGGCCGAGGGCGTCGCCGACGCGGCGCTGGCCGACGCGGCGCAGCTCGCTTCGCTGGCCGACGAAACCCCCGAAGGCCGCAGCATCGTCGTCCTGGCCAAGGATCGGTACGGCCTCCGCGAGCGCGACTTGCGGGCGTTGAATGCAACGTTCGTACCGTTTACCGCGCAGACCCGGATGAGCGGGGTCAACTTGGACAGGCGCGAAGTGCGTAAGGGTGCGGCGGACGCCATCGAACGATACGTAGACCTCAAAGGCGGGCGCTTCCCGGAGGCCGTGCGCGACACGGTAGCAACCATCGCCAAAACCGGCGGCACGCCGCTGGTGGTCGCCGAGGCGGCGCGCGTCCTGGGCGTCATCCAACTAAAAGACATCGTGAAGGGCGGCATCCAGGAGCGATTTGCCGAATTGCGCCGCATGGGCATCAAAACGGTGATGATCACCGGCGACAACCCGTTGACGGCGGCCGCCATTGCCGCCGAAGCCGGAGTGGACGATTTCCTGGCGCAGGCGACGCCGGAAACCAAGCTGAAATTGATCCGCGACTACCAGACCGGCGGACGGCTGGTGGCGATGACCGGCGACGGCACGAACGATGCCCCGGCGCTGGCGCAGGCCGACGTCGCCGTGGCGATGAACACCGGCACGCAAGCGGCGAAAGAGGCGGGGAACATGGTGGATTTGGATTCCAACCCGACGAAGTTGATTGAAATTGTGGAAATCGGGAAACAACTGCTGATGACGCGCGGCGCGCTGACGACCTTCAGCATCGCCAACGACATCTCCAAGTACTTTGCCATCATCCCGGCGGCGTTCGTGAGTACCTATCCCGAACTGGCCCGCCTGAATGTGATGGGGCTGGCGACGCCCCAGAGCGCAATTCTCTCGGCGGTCATCTTCAATGCCCTGATCATCATTGCGCTGATTCCGCTGGCGCTGCGCGGTGTGTCTTATCGGCGCGTCGGCGCGGCGGCCCTGCTCCGCTACAATCTGCTGGTCTACGGCGTCGGCGGCCTGTTGGCGCCGTTTATCGGGATCAAACTCATTGACGGGTTGCTGGTTCTGATGGGCCTGGTGTAGGAGCGCGTATTTCGTATTCCGTAGTCCGTAAACGGACTACGGAATACGGAGTACGAAATACGGAATACGTTTCCATAGGAGAATCCATGATACGCACACATTTACGACCCGCGTTGACGCTTTTCGGCTTGCTTACGTTGCTAACCGGTGTACTCTATCCGTTAGCCATGACCGGTCTGGCCCAGGCATTTTTCCCATGGCAGGCAAATGGCAGTTTGCTGCGGCGCGACGGAAAACCCGTAGGCTCGGCCCTGATCGGGCAGGCATTTAGCGATCCCGGCTACTTTTGGGGGCGCCCTTCGGCCACCATCCCGTTCCCCTACAACGCGGCGGCTTCCGGCGGTTCCAACCTGGGGCCGAACAATCCCGCGCTATGGGCCGCCGTTGCGGCGCGTGTGGCGGCGTTGCATCGGGTGAACCCGGCCAACACCGCGCCGGTTCCGGTGGATTTGGCGACGGCCTCCGGCAGTGGGCTGGATCCGCACATCAGCCCGGCGGCGGCGGACTACCAGGCAGCGCGCGTCGCGCGGGCGCGCGGGCTGGACGAAGCCGTGGTGCGCCGCCTGATCGCCGAAGCCACCGAAGAGCGTACCTTTGGCGTGCTGGGTGAACCCAGAGTCAATGTATTGCGCCTGAACCTGGCTTTGGATGCACTTGACGGAAGAGATATTGGACGCAGATAAACGCTGATGAACGCTGATTTTTTAAAATTATCTGCGTGAATCTGCGTCCGAATTTTCTCCCATGTGGTTACGAAACAATCCTAATCCATAAAACACTGGTTGTATACAATGACTTCCGACGAGCACCGGCCCGACCCGGACAGATTGTTAGCCGCGCTGCAAAAGCAGGCGGCGGCCGCGCAACGCGGGCGGCTGAAGATTTTCTTCGGCATGGCCGCCGGTGTCGGCAAGACTTACGCGATGCTGGAGGCCGCGCGTCAATGTCTGGTTGACGGCGTGGACGTGGTCGTCGGCTACGTGGAGACGCACGGTCGCCCGGAAACTGAGGCGTTGTTGGCTGGATTGCCGGTCATTCCCCGGCGGCAAATCGCGTATCGCGGCGTCACGCTGGAAGAAATGGACCTGGATGCCATCCTGTCCCGCCATCCCAAGCTGGTATTGGTGGACGAACTGGCGCACACCAACGCCCCCGGCTCGCGTCACGCCAAACGTTACCAGGACGTTCTGGAATTGTTGGACGCCGGCCTGGACGTCTACACCACCCTCAACGTGCAACACCTGGAAAGCCGCGTGGACACCGTCCGCCAGATCACGGGCATCGCCGTCCGGGAAACGGTCCCCGATTCTTTCTTTGAACTGGCCGCTGAAATCGCCGTGCTGGACCTCGCGCCCGAAGAACTCCGGCAGCGGTTGACGGAAGGGAAAGTCTACCTGGGCGGCGAACGCGCGGAACAGGCGGCGCGCAACTTCTTCCGGCTGGGCAATCTCGCCGCGCTGCGCGAAATGACCCTGCGCCTGGCCGCCGAGCACGTTGATCACCAGTTACAGGATTACATGACGCTCAAGCACATCGCCGGTCCCTGGAAATCGGGGGATCGATTGCTGGTCGCCATCAGTCCCACCCCGACGGCCGAGCCACTGGTGCGCTGGACGCGGCGAATGGCCTACACCCTGAGCGCGCCCTGGCTGGCCGTTCATGTGGAAACGCCGCGACCTCTGACGTCCGCCGAACAAGCGTATCTGGCGCGGGTGCTGGCGTTGGCCGGGGAACTGAGCGCCGAAGTCATCACCACCTGGGACGAGGACGTGATTCACGGGCTGCTGCGGGTGGCGCGGGAACGCCATGTGACCCAGATGATCGTAGGAAAGCCCATTCCTGATCGTTGGCGTTTCTTGGGACGGGAAGGCTGGTTGGATCGGCTGCTGCGGGAAAGCGGCGCCATTGACATCCACGTCGTTCCCGATGAATCGGGCGCGCGCCCGGCTCAGACGCCGTGGCGGCGCTTAAAATTCTTCTTCCCCTTGACCCAGTATAGTGCCGCCATCGCGGCGACCAGTATCGCCACGCTGCTCAACGGGTGGCTGCTGCCGTGGATCGGCTACCGCGCCGTGGCGCTGCTGTTCCTCTTCATGGTTGCGGTGCTGGGAATGGTAGTGGGACGCGGCCCGGTGCTGCTGGCGGCGGCGTTGAGCGCGTTGCTGTGGGACTGGTGGTTCATCCCGCCGCGCTTCACCTTGAGCATCTCGTCGCTGGAAGATGGATTGACGTTGGGGATGTATTTCGTGGTGGCGCTCTCAATGGGCACGCTGACGGCGCGGCTGCGGACGCAACGTCAGATCGTTTACCGGCGCGAGCAGTATACCGCCGCTCTCTATGCCTTCACCCACGAGTTGGCCGGCGCGCGCACGCTGGAAGCGGCGGCGCAAATGGCTGTGACGCACATCGGGCGCGTCTTTGACGCCGAGGTGGCGTTGCTGATCCAACCGGCTGATGGGCGGCTGACCGCCCCCAATCTGGTTGGCGCGCTGGCTTTGGACGAGAAGGAATTAAGCGTGGCGCAGTGGGTCTTTGAGAATCAACGTCAAGCCGGGCGCTTTACCGACACGCTACCCCTGGCGGCGGCCCACTATCTGCCCCTGCGCGCCCCCGGCGGCGTGGTGGGAGTCTTGGGTTTGCGCCCGCGCAGCGCGGAACGCCCTACCCTAGAACAAACCGCGCTGTTGGAAACCTTTGCCCATCAGATCGCCCTGATTATTGAGCGCACCGCGTTGGATGCGGCGGCGGAACAGACCCAAATGCTGCTGGAATCCGAGCGGCTGTACCAAACCCTGCTCAATTCGGTCTCCCACGAGTTGCGCACCCCTTTGACCACAATCACCGGCGCGGCTTCCGGCTTGCTGGATGCCACCATCGGCGCCAACCCCGCCGCGCGCGCGGCGTTGTGCCGCGAGCTCAACCTGGCGGCGGAGCGTATGAATCGCATCGTGGAGAACTTATTGGACATGACGCGGTTGGAATCCGGGCGGCTGACGCTGCGCCGAGAGTGGTGCGATCTCCACGATCTGGCGCGGGCGGCCCTGGCGCGCGCGCAACACGATCTGGCCGCCCACGAAGTCGTCGTCGAATTGCCCGATACCCTGCCCCTGGTATCCGTGGATTTCGGGCTGATGGAACAAGTGTTGTACAACCTGTTGCACAACGCAGCTACCTACACGCCGCCCGGCACCCGTGTGCGCGTGAGCGCCAGAGCGGAAAACGGGCACTGGCTGCTCAGCGTCGCCGACCGGGGGCCAGGAATCCCGCCGGCAGACCTGGAGCGCGTCTTCGAGAAATTCTACCGCGCGCCGGGCGTCCCCCCTGGCGGCGCCGGGCTGGGGCTTTCGATTGCGCGGGGACTGGTGCAGGCGCATGGCGGGATGCTCACAGTTGAAAATCGTTCCAACGGCGGCGCGCGGTTTACCTTGCGCCTGCCCTTGCAGCCCGCGCCGGCCGCTCCGCCGCCGGAACCATCCGGCGCGTAAGTTGATGGGGGTATTTCCTATGAGTTATGGAAACGTAGTGCGTAGGGCGTATTCCGTCTACGGACTACGGACTACGCACTACGCTCAATGTATTGGAAACATACTCGAATCCATGCAGAGGCGCTATGTCTGATGGTCCAGTTGTGTTAGTAGTGGATGACGAAGCGTCCATCCGGCGCTTTTTGCACGTAAGCCTGGAAGCCAGCGGTTATGGCGTCCACACCGCGGCGACCGGCGCTGACGGCCTGACGCAAGCCGCGCTGCTGCGCCCCGACGTGATCGTGTTGGATTTGGGGCTGCCGGATATGGATGGCCTGGCCGTGTTACGACGGTTGCGCGAGTGGACGCAGACGCCGGTGATTATTCTCACCGTGCGCAACGCGGATACCGACAAAATCGCCCTGCTGGACGCAGGCGCCGACGATTATTTGACCAAGCCATTCAGTCTGGGGGAATTGTTGGCCCGGCTGCGGCTGGCGCTCCGTCACGCTACCCCTACATCAGAATCCCCTGTGTTTTGCACCGGCGCGCTAAAAATAGACATGGCGCGGCGGCTGGTCACGCTCAACGACCGCCCGGTCAGTCTCACTGTGACCGAATACGCCTTGTTGCGGCTGTTAGCGCAGCACGCCGGCAAAGTGTTGACCCATCACCAACTGCTGCGGGAGGTGTGGGGGCCGGAGTATGAGGCGGAAACCCACTATTTGCGCGTCTACATCGCCCAACTGCGCCGCAAACTGGAAGCCGATCCCGCCAACCCTACCCTTTTGTTGACTGAGGCCGGGGTTGGCTACCGGTTGAATAGCTGAGTAGAATGGCTGGGAAGCGCCCTTGCCCTAAGACCCTTCCCCGGCGCGGGGGTGCGCCTGCTGATATACCTCTCTCGCGCGCCGCTGCGAGACGTGGGCGTAAATCTGAGTGGTGGCCGGATTCTCGTGTCCCAACAACTCCTGCACTACCCGCAAGTTTGCGCCGCCGTCCAACAGATGTGTGGCGAAGGTGTGCCGCAGCAAGTGCGGCGTGACCGTCTGGGCAATCCCCGCCGCGATGCCGGCCTCGCGCACCATCTCGCTGACCGACCGCACCGATAGGCGCTTGCCAAAACGGTTCAGGAACAGCGCATCGCAGGCGCGGGTCCCCATCAAGGCGGCGCGTCCGCCGTGGAGGTATGCGCGCAACGCGGCCACCGCCGGCTGGCCGAGGAGCGCGATCCGCTCCTTGTTCCCCTTACCGATAACGCGCAGCTCGCCGGCGTTCAAGTTGACATCGCGCAGGCTCAGGCCAACCAGCTCGCTGACCCGCACCCCGGCCGCGTACAGCGTCTCCAGAATCGCCCAATCCCGCTGGCCCTGAGGCGAGACGTGATCCGGTACGGCCAGCAGTTGCGCTATTTCCGCCTGGGTGAGGTAGCGCGGCAGGCGGCGCGGCACGCGCGGCGCGTGGATGCGGCGGAACATGTTCTCCGTCCAGGCTTCGGTGTGCAGCAAGTAGTCGCCGAAAGCGCGCAATTCAAAGACGCGCCGGGCAATGCTGGCTTCGGCGTATCCTACGTCGTTCAGTTCGGCCAGATAATCTCGCACGACCTCTCGATCCAATCCCGGCAAGGTTGTGATGTTGTGCTCGGCGCAATAGTCCAGGAATTGCCCAATGTCCGTGCCGTAATTTTTGACGGTGTAGGGCGAGGAATTTTCGCGTTCCAGGAATTTGAGGTACTGGACTAAGAGTTTATCCAACGGGGCCATCGGAGGAACCTTGAGAGTCGCTTGAATATTTTTCGGGTTCGGACTGTGCCCGAACCCGAAAAGTGTGAAAAGCGCATGGTGTTTTGCGGTTACGTTGATTGGGCGGCTTTCAACTTGTCGTAGATGCTCAACAAATTGGCGACGTGCAGGCGGTGGCTGGCGATGCCCAGGGGCACGCGCTCCAGGCCGCAGTCTTCCAGGGGAATGTTCCAAAGTTGCTTGCGATCTCGTCCCAGACGCAGGAGGCGGGCGGCCTTGTCGCGCACACATTCCAGGTAGGCGATGTAACGGTTGAGGACGGTCTTGACCTCGCCGCGTAGAATGACTTCCCCGTGTCCCTGGATAATGGTCTCTGGCGACATTTCGCGGATGACTTTCAGGCTGTCCACGGCCTGCTGCCAGTTGCCATCGGCGATAATGGGAATCGCCATCACGGCGTCGCCGGCCACGAGGATGCGTTCTTCTTCCATAAAGATGCCGATGTTGTCGTCGGTGTGGCCGGGCAATGAGAACAGTCGAAATGCCTTGTCGCCCGCGTTGAGCTGCATTTCCCCTTCGGCAAAGGTGACCGTCGGTATCCGCAGCGTAACCTGATCAAAGACTGGGTCACTCCGTCGCGCTTCTTGCAGCGAACTTTCCCCCACCTCCAGCAGCTTTTGGCGACAACGTTCATGCGCGATGACATCCAGAGAATCCGGGAACGCAAATAGCCCATAAGCATGATCCATGTGATGGTGAGTCAAAATCATGGAATGAAAGCCCAATCCTGTGCGCAGCGCCAGAAAACGCGCGATCTGTTCGGCTTCGTCGGGGAAGGGGAGCGCATCTATCACAATAATCCCGGCATCTGTGAGGACGGCAACTGAGTTAACCAGCGCGTAGCGATCGCTGGTAAACAGATAAATTTTTTCAGAAACACGTTCCCAATACATACAACTCTCAATCACTGCCGGCTATCTGCCATGAAGAGACTGTTGGCAGATAGGGAAGGCAAAACGAATTTGATTAACAGTTTGAGAATAACACATTCATAATGGAAAGTCAAGACTACTTTACATAACATGAACCCGGCGGCTGCCCTGGATAGCGATAGACATTGCGCTTTAACGCAACCGTTATCACAATTCTTTAAAACGGGGCATAATGTAAAGAATATCAGGCGACCGGTAAACATACCTGGAGGAGGGTACGATGCGTTATTGGCGACTACTTATCGTATTTGGTTTGGGCTTTCTCGCATTGGAGATGGTGGTGGCGCAGAGTGAGCCAGCGTACAGCAAAACACTCTCTGTCCC
The DNA here is from genome assembly GCA_034429475.1 of Anaerolineae bacterium. Lineage (GTDB taxonomy): Bacteria > Chloroflexota > Anaerolineae > B4-G1 > SLSP01 > JAKQHY01. Next base: position 3,922 of record DAOUGD010000107.1, on the reverse strand, counting down.
CGCTCCTACTCCTTTGACCCAGGTTGTCACTGCCACGGCCCGTTTCTACACCACCACGATTACCATCCCCACGTATCCCTACCACGCCTATTTGAGCGAAGTTTTCACGCCCACCTACAACATGACCTACACCGTTTTGGATTGGAACGCTTATCCTCATACCAACCCGCTTCCCAGGGAGTATACCCTGCTGGTGATGGAGAACGACTATCTGACGGTCACGGTGATGCCGGAGTTGGGGGGGCGCGTGTACCAGATCATAGACAAGGCGACCGGCGAAAACCACCTTTACCAGAACCCGGTGATTAAGCCGACGCACTGGGGGCCGCCGGAGCAGGGCTGGTGGCTGGCCGTCGGCGGCATCGAGTGGTGCTTGCCGGTGGAGGAACACGGCTATGAGTGGGGAATCCCCTGGCAATGGGAGGCCATCACTAGCACGGCGGGCGTGACGATCACCATCTGGGATACTGACCGCACCGACCGGCTGCGCGCGATGATAGACCTGTACCTGCCGGCGGAACGCGCCTATCTGGCGGTGACGCCCCATCTTGAAAACCCAACCGCCGTCTCCGTCACCTACAAATTCTGGGACAACGCCACGCTTGCACCCGGCGCGCTCAATCAGCCTTCGGGCGATCTGACTTTCGTATTTAATGCAGATGAAATGACGCTGCACTCCACCGGCGACGGCCGCATCTTGCCTCCTGGTCAACCCACTCCCACCGGCCCGGATCACCAATTCGATTGGCCGATCCACGACGGCGTGGACTACTCGCGCCTGGAGAACTGGCGTGAGTGGCTCGGCTTCTTTGAATACCCCCAGGCCGCCGCCGATTTTGTCGGCGTGTACAGCCAGGATTGGGGCGCGGGGATGTTCCGCGTCTTCCCCTCGGAGGTGACGCGGGGCGCCAAGGGCTTTGGCTACGGCTGGAGCAGCCCGCTGCCCTCGTCGTCCTGGACTGACGATGGTTCCGGCGGCGTGGAACTGCACGGCGGCGTCGCCCCGACGTTCTGGGATACGGCGAGCCTGGCTGCCGGGCAGACCCTCTCGTGGACGGAATTCTGGTATCCCCTGCGGGACGTGAGCGGCGTCACGCAGGCTAATGCCGAGGGCGCTTTGCGCCTCACGGAGAACAACGGTGTCGCCCAGGTCGAACTGCACACAACGGCTTCTTACCCTGTCAGCGAGACCCTCCTGAGCGTGTGGGATGCCCTGACGTGCGTTCCATTGGTGCAGCGCACGCTCCCGGCTATGCAGCCCTTCACGCCCTACACTCTGACAACCTTGACCGGCCGTCGTCCTCTCGCGCAGCTCTCGGTGGCCTTTATGGATGCCGGTGGCGATGCGCTGATTGCCATCAACAACGCCGGTTGTCAGTATGCCGTTTTACCGGCTCCCCATTTGGGCTATGGACTCAACGTCCGCGATTATGGCCGGGTGGATGAGCTGTTCGCGCCGCTGGGATTTGAGTGGGTCAAGGTGTGGGAAGAGTACATGCAGGAAGAGTATCAAATGCTGATGCCGCCCACGGCGCTGCCCTCTCACACCCTGTACCTGATCAACTGTGAAGGCGACAGCCTCACCGACCTCGAAGTCTGGGGTGACCACGTTGAAACGGTGGCGCGCGCGGGGTTGGGGAAAGTAGAAGCGTATGAGATTTGCAACGAACCTAATCTGGACGACTTCTGGAATGGGGGTACGCCCGACCCGGCGCGTTTTGCCGAGATGCTGTGCGTGGCCCAGGAGCGCATCCGCGCCGTTGATCCTGGCGCCTTCATCGTCAGCGGCGGGTTGGCGCCCACCGGACGCATCACCGCCAGTGTGGACGGCTGGGAGGGCAACGACGGCGCGGCGATGGACGAGCGCACCTACCTCCAGGCGATGCTGGCCAACGGCGCCGGCGATTGTATGGACGCTTTCGGCTATCACCCCTATGGCTTTGCCTATCCGCCCGAACAAGACCCGGAGACGGTTGACAATGGCTTCGCTTTCCGCGGCGCCGAAGTGATGCACACCCTCCTGGTGGATGCTGGCTTTGCCGATATGCCGGTCTGGGCGACTGAGTTCAACTGGATCCGCCACCCCGAAGAGGACGGGGTGGAAACCTGTTACGGGAACGGCGATTACGAAACCTACTTCCGTTGGCAGGAAGTCAGCGGTCAGCAGCAAGCCGACTATCTGGTGCGCGCGTATCAGTACGCCGACCGGTATTGGCCCTGGATGCAGGGGATGTTCATTTGGAACCTGGACTGGCACGACTATCGCCCGGAGCTGCCCTGTCAGCATAGCCGCTACTACGCGCTCCGGCGCGCCGACGGGACTTATTTGGGAGCGCCGACGCTGGCTTACACCGCCGTCCAGTCGCTGGATAAACGCCCTGGTATATCCCTCACCCCTATCCTGGACGTCGCGCCATTGCAGCAAACCCTGTTCGTAGATTTAAGCGCGCCGCGCGTGTTGACGGCCTCTTTCATCGTGAGCAACAGTGGCCCCGGAACGTTTACCTGGACAGCGCAGGTCGCGCCTGAGAGTTTGCTCACTCCGACGCTGCCGGTCACGTCTGGCGTGCCGGGGGATCCCTTGTGGGTGGTGATCGAACCGACCGCTCTCCACATTTCCCCTTACTCCAACACCACCATGCTGTGGGTCGGCGATTTTACCAGTACCGTGTGGATCTCGACCTTCCCAACGAATGTCCTGAACGCGCCGCAGCTCATCACCGTCGTCGTCAAGGCGCGGCCTCGTCTGGCGCGTGTCTTCTTGCCGTTGGTGCTGCGCGCTTATTCCTCCCTGCCCTATTCCGACACCCCTCATGGCCCATCCAAGCTGGGCATTCACGCGATTGCCGATGGCGGAACTACCGACTTCGTGCAGGCCGTCCACGATGGCGGCGGGCACGTCGCTGTCGTCAAAGGATTGAGCTTTGGCTACTTGCAGCGGGTCAAGCAAATTTCGCCCGAAACCATCACCATCGGGCGCTGGTGTGACCCTGTCTGGGAGACAGTGAATACCAGCGGCGACGTTCAAGAGGCTGCGGCGCGCCACATGGAGAAGCATATGTCTGTGTGGGCGCCGCATCAGGGCTACGTAGACTATTGGGAAGTGCTCAACGAAGTGGACCCGCCCAGCATTGAGGGCCATGTCTGGCTGGCGCAATTCTTCATTGAAGTGATGAATATTGCCGAACGCCATGGCTATAAAGTGGCCCTTTTCTCTTACAGCATGGGCGTCCCAGAGATTTACGAATGGCAGGCCATCGCGGAAACCGGCGTTTTTGCCCGCGCCAAGCAGGGCGGGCACATCCTCGCGCTGCATGAGTACGCCTATCCGATGAGCCAGGGCTGGGGCAATCCCCTGCCGCAATATCCCGGACAGCCCCTCGACGACCCCACTATTCCCCATTACCCGGATCGCGGCGACCTGACCGGTCGGTATCGCTATTTATACCGCGACATCTTAATCCCGCGTAATGAGGTCATCCCCCTGGTGATCAGTGAATGTAATTTGTTGTTGACGGATAATCCGGCTGAACGAGACCGAATCTTTGTCGAGGAAATGAGCTGGTACGACGACCGCCTGCGCGAAGACGACTACGTGCTGGGTATGACCATTTTCACCCTGGGAGGGTCTGGTTCAGATAGATGGGATGAAATGGACTATCGCCCGCATCTACCCGATCTCGCCGCCCGCATTATTGCTCTGAAAGACGAGTGAGTCTTGCTTTGCACTTGCAGTTTTTCTAAAGGCACTGTTTTTCGGTTGCAGTCGCCATCCGCAACCGAAAAACACGCTTTGAAGACAGTCACGACCGCCCCCCGCCTACCAGGGCTATCGCATTTCGAAAAGTACCGCCCGTCAGACTGCCTGTTTTGCCGCTAAAGCGGCGTTTTAAGGGCGATTTTTGTGGCGGGGCTGCGCCCC
>DAOUGD010000106.1:0-27422 GCA_034429475.1 Anaerolineae bacterium | reverse complement strand
CGGGCGCAGCCCGCCCACGAAAAAACACCCCCTTTTCGGATAGATTTTAATTCATTCGGAGGCGCTATGTCAAAGAAATCCGGCGGCAACAGCAAAACAGCATCCGGCGACGCTCATGCCAAACAGGCGCTGGAGGCCCTCGACCGGCTGGATTATCATCTGGCCGTCAGGGAACTGACGCAGGCCATTGAGGACGGCGTGGCAAAATACAACCTGGCGGAGCTTTACACGATCCTGGGGAAGACCTACAAGAACCTCGGCCAATTTGACCAGGCCATCGCCGCCCACGAACAGGCCATCAAAATTGACCCCAGGTGCTATCGGGCGTGGAACAACCTCGGCATCGTGCATTTTTCGCGCAACAATTACGCCGAGGCGGAGCGCTGCTACCAGAAAGCCCTCGCCATCGAACCCCAATACGCCTTCGCCATCGCCAGTTTGGGAGCGCTGTACATCAACCGCAACTGCCCCGAAAAAGCGATCGAGGTGTCGGAGCACGCCATTGCCCTTGTGCCAACCATGGCGGTGGCGCACTCCAATCTGGCCCAGGCCTATGCCATGGTCGGTCGCTTTGAGGAGGCGGACCGGGCGCTCAAACAGGCCGTGCTCTTTGGATACAAGGATTGGCAGACTATCCAGGAAAAAATTGACTCCCTGAAGCAGATGGGCGAAAAAACCGCCAAAGCGCCCCGGACGGAGTGGCTCCCGGCCATCTGCCCGCGCTGCGGCGCGCCGGTGAGCGCGGCGACCGTGGTATGGACCAGCCGCAACACGGCCGATTGCGCGTATTGTGGGACGAATATCGAGCGGAAACCAAGAACGCAGGCCCCGCAAAGAAAAGAACTGCTGACCGACGTGTATTGGGCGCTCGGCGACAGGAAGTACACGACCTACCAAACCTTCGTTGACGCCGTCACGGAGTACAACAACGCGATGGCGCCGGGGAAGCACGGCTGGAATCCCGATCAGGTGGTTTCGCCGACCCCCATCAAAGTGGTGTACGAAGCCTTCTGGAAAGACGCAGACGACACCCTCGACCTCGACATCGGCATGGCCGGCGTCCCCGTGACCATGGGACAGCTCCTCTTCGCGCTGAACAACGCCACGTGCGATTTCTTCATGGACGCCGACAGCCGGTACTTCGAGGGATTGAACTGGGTCAGGGGGACGACCTACGAGCTGCGGGTCGGCAGCTAGGGAGGCGACGATGGGCCGACTTTATTTTGGCGATAACCTGGACATTCTGCGGGAGCACATCCAAGACGAAAGCGTTGATCTGATCTACCTCGATCCGCCCTTCAACAGCAAACGCGACTATAGTTTGCTGTTCAAGACGCCCAAAGGCCACGCCTCCGACGCGCAGGTGCAGGCGTTTGAGGATACCTGGCACTGGGGCGAGCAGGCCGAGCGCGAGTTCGACGAGCTGGTGCATCAGGCCAATACCGACGTGTCCGAGATGATCCAATCCCTGCGCCGTTTTTTGAGGGAAAACGACGTGATGGCCTACCTGACGATGATGGCGAACCGGCTGTTGGAACTGCATCGTGTGCTCAAGCCGACGGGGAGTTTGTATCTGCACTGCGACCCGACCGCCAGCCATTATCTCAAGATTGTGTTGGATGCGGTGTTTGGGCCAGAGAATTTTCAGAATGAAATTACCTGGAAACGCACCAGTGCGCATAGCGATTCGAAAACAATGGGGAATGCTCACGATATTCTTTTTTTATACACCAAGACGGATGAGATCGTTTGGAATAAACAATATCAACCCTACAACGACAGCTATATTAAGAGCCATTATCGGTATGTAGATGTTGCGGGCCGCCGATATAGGACCGATAATCTGACAGCCACGGGACTGTCTGGCGGAGGTTACACCTACGAATGGAATGGGGTAACAAAAATATGGCGTTGCCCTCAGGAGAAAATGCGCGAGCTTCATGACAATGGCCGTTTGCATTATACAAAATCGGGCAGCGTGGAATACATCCGCTACTTGGATGAAATGCCAGGAACGCCCCTTCAAGATGTGTGGGACGATATTTCCCCCATCAACTCCCAAGCCGCCGAACGCCTCGGCTACCCCACCCAAAAGCCCCTGGCCCTGCTGGAACGCATCATCCAGGCCAGCAGCCATCCCGGCGACGTGGTGCTCGATCCGTTCTGCGGCTGCGGCACCGCCGTCCACGCCGCGCAAAAGCTGGAGCGGGAATGGATCGGCATTGACATCACGCACCTCGCCATCGGCCTGATCGAAAAGCGGCTGAAAGATGCGTTCCCCGGCTTGCAGTTCGAGGTCCTCGGCACACCCAAAGACGCGGCCGGCGCGCAGGAGTTGGCCGCGCGCGACAAATATCAATTCCAGTGGTGGGCGTGCGCATTGGTGGGCGCGCAGCCGTACCAGGGCAAGAAAAAGGGCGCGGATACCGGCATTGACGGCGTGATCTACTTCAAAGATGACGTCAAAAGCGCGGCCAAGAAGATCGTCGTCTCCGTCAAAGGCGGCGAGCGCGTCACCGTCGCCATGATCCGCGAGCTGGCCCACGTCATCGAGCGCGAAAAGGCGGCCATCGGGTTGTTCGTCACCCTCGCGCCGCCGACCAAACCGATGCAGGCCGAGGCCGCCGGCGCGGGCTTCTACGCCTCGCCGCACCACGGCAACTTCCCCAGGCTCCAGATTTTGACCATCGAGGGCCTGCTCGCCGGAACCGAAGCGCCCAAATACGTTGATTTGTCGCAGGGTGGGTTGAGCTTCAAAAAGGCAAAGCAGGAGCAGCCAACCGGCGAACAACCGGCGTTATTCCAGCAGGATTAATGAATCTCCCTTGAAAATACAAGACTGTTTAACGCAAAGGCGCAAAGACGCAAAGTAAAAACAGAAACTTGGCGGGCTTGGCGCCTTTGCGTGAGATTTTCATCCGACCGCTGGTGAACCGCCGGTTAATGATGAATTCCTTAAAAATAGCCTCAACGGATTGAACGGAAAAATATCCGTTAAATTCCGTTACATCGTTGAGACTATGTTCGGAGGAACTGCTTGTATGAAACGCTTCATAAGTCTCGCACGAATTGGATGCCTGACGATGGCGCTGTTCGGCCTGCTAGTCCTGGCCGGCTGCGCCCAAAAGTCCGTCACCTATCAGCTAGACCTGGTGAAGTTGGTGCAGGAGGAACGTATTCCCCGGCAGGAATTGGATACCATCGCCTACCAGGTGCGCGAATCTATCGAAAGCAAGGTGCGCAAGACGCTGAACCAGGACGCGCTGGCGTATTGGGTCAATGCCGAGATGGTGGATATGTGCGGCATCATCATCCTGGAGGATAAGCCGGCTGCGGGCGGCCAAGGGGGCGCCACCACGGAGATTGTCTCCGTCAAAGTGTTGATCACCTACCAAAGCTACTCAATGTCGGCAGACACGATGCTGCTACAGCTTGTTTCTGCTGATGTGGCTTACGAGGACAGCCAGTGGGAAGTGAAAACGGCGGAGGTAATGTCTGAGTCATCGCCGGCGGTAGACTTAAAACTCGACGACCACGATGTGTATTGCATCAGTTACTTCTAACGTCACCGCTGGTTGAAACCAGCGGTTGCTATAAAAAGTGCGTTGGAAACGCACTCAGTGTACCGGCAGCGGGCTGAGTACCGGCAGCGGGTTGATTTTCAACCCGTTTCAACGGGTTTTGGGTATCAGCCTGCGCATTCATTCGCAGGTGACTAACCAGCCGTGGAGGACTCGCCCGGCGCGTCCGGCGCGAGGCGCGTTACCGGCAGATAGACCTCCCACGCGCCGGAAACCGGGCGACCATGGGCGCCGCCAAAGTGCTCAAGATACCACGTCCCCGCTGGACCGTAGCCACTTTGCGGCAACCAGGCGTGGTAGGCGTGATCGAGGGTTAAGGCCAACTCCTGCGCCGACCCTCGATGCGTGACGCACAGGTAAGCGCAGGCGGGCAGCCGTTTGACGACCAGGGCGCCGGATTCCACTGCATCGGCGGGAATCTCCGCCACGGCCACTGCCGCCAGGATCGCCGGATGGGGATTGTCGGCGGCATACCCCGTCCATTCGTAGAAGTCACCCCCACTGCCGATTGGCTCTCGGCGCAGCCACTCCCACGCCGCCGCGCCGGTTCCCAACGTCATCACCCCCACCAACGTCAACACCGGACGCTCCACAATGGCCGGATGCCACGGCGCGCTGCGTTGCAGGTGTTCCAGATGGGCGATGGTGAGCCGGGGCATCAGTTGCCGGTAGCCCGCTTGCCCCTGCTTGCGCCATTGATTCGGCTGCATTCCCAGCACCCGCTTGAAGGCGCGGGAGAACGTCTCCGGGGCGTTGAACTGGTAATCCAGCGCAATGTCAATGATCTTGCGGTCGCTGTCCAGCAATTCCCGCGCGGCTTCGGCGACGCGCCGGCGCATCAGGTAATCGTAAGGGGTGAAGTGCGTCCAGGCCTTGAACGTGCGGCAGAAGTGATAGAGGGAATAAGCCACCGCCGCCGCCACGTCGCCCACGCCGATGGGGTCGCGCAGGCGCGCTTCGATGAAGTCCACGGCCTGCGCCATGCTCGCCAGGTCGCTCATCACGCGGCCTCACGGCAGGAGCGGGATGTAGACATCCAGCTCGGACTCGTCCACGGCGTGCATCCCCTTGAAGCGCGCGTCGTACCGCTGGATGCTGTACGTGGTGCAGCGCTCCACGCCCAACGCCGGCAGCCACTCGTGATCGAGCTGCCACGTCCAATCGGAGACGATCTCCTGCCCGGCGAGGGTGAACACGGCATAGCGGCCTCCCGGCAGCGTCTTGACGACGACTTCCGGCGGGAACTCGCCCAACGTGGAGACTTCGACGCCGACGAACACCTCAAACTCGCCGGTGTGCAGCGTTTCGGGATGGTAGACGTGGACTTCGTACCACACCGGCTGGGGGACGACGTGCGGCAGGGGCGGCTGCACGGCGTCCATGTACGTCATCCAGCGCACCCACAGCCGGCCGATTTCGTTCTCCTCAGTCCACCCGCCGTAACTGCGGAAGGGATCGCCGAAGAAGTCAAAGCCGACTAACCGCAAGGGGGGTATTTCGACAAGTTTGGATTGCATGGTTTCCTCAAAACAGGGAGTGGGGATTAGGGAGTAGGGAACGGGCATTCCCACTCCCTAATCCCCACTCCCTAATCCCTTGATGCATTACTGCGCGTTCACGAACTCTGCCGACCAATCAAACGTGGCGGCATCCTCGACCCACTGCGGCCAGTGGGCGCACCAGTCCGGCAGCGCCACGTCGCGGACGCGATCCTCGCAGGGGTGGTAGGGCTTGAGGTCCAGGATGGGCGAACCGTCTTCCGCATCCGTGTAGGGGATGCGAATGATCCCGCGCTCGTGGTCAATGCTCAACACCGCCACCGTCGTCAGAGCGATGGGGTTGGGGCGCACCGGCGACCGCGTGGCAAAGATGCCGAGCTTGGCCGGCGCCAGCCGGTAGGGCCGATCGCATTCCAGGACTTCGCGGTACTCGTCGTAGAGATGCAGCCACCACAACACGTTGAGATGCCCAAAGCCCTCCAGCCCCTTGAGCGCGGGCCGGTACTCCGGCGCGATCTCCAGCGTGAAGCCTTCTTCCCCGGCGCGCACGTAGCCGATGGGATTCACCGTAAACGTTTTCGTATCCATTGTGACCTCCGTTGGTCTGCTTGATGTTGGTCGCTTTGCGGGCAACCACATCTCACAGTATAGCCGCCCGGAGGTCAAAAGTCTTGATGCTGCTTGCGCATTTTTCGCCGTGTGGAGAGGGAGGCTGAGGGAGGAGTTGACGATTTTTGCGATGGCTTAAACCGCAGCTTTGTTTGACTCTGTTCTCATAGCAGTGGCTAATGCCTTATTACCAGCGGCAAGAGAATTCTTTCACCGAGACTTCTTGCTACTTTTACTTGATTTGAGTAAGTGTCAAGATAGCTGATGGCGATATGATCTGCATCGCCCAATGCAATCGAATTGGCCATCCCGGTCCCATCCACTGTCTGGGATACCCATTGTGAACCACTCAATGTCATATAGACCAAATCTTGGCCATATTGACCAGCAAAACTAATATGAGGTCGGGCGTCGCTATCCAGGGCCATAGCCCCTCTAAAATTAGTATCTACGGCCATTAGGGATGGCACTGTTTCTAATCTCCACATCGTGCCACCATATACTGCATATTTCAACCGGAAGTTGGGGGCATCATAATAAAGAATGTGAGGTAGGTTGTTGTTATCGAGCTTAAGTGCGCTTGGCAGGCCAAAATCCATTCCACTCATTGAAGGATATTCATCTACTATTTGTATATCCCATGAAGTTTGATTAAGAGTTGCGTATTTGAGCATACCGCCATCATAGCCTTCCCTCATATCATAATAGGCGACATGAGGCTTACCCGAAATCTCTACGTCGAGGGAACTACACATATGACCAAACACGCCTTCATCTATGGTTTGTGTTAACCACCCGGTGGATGTCAATTCCGCATACCGTAGAGATGGCATTGCACCATAACTGATATGAGGCCTACCATTTCCATCTACGGCCAAAGATACTGCACACCCATTACTCCCTCCCATAAATGGATTATCTTCGACTGTCTGGGTAATCCAATTTGTGCCATCTAGAGTGGCATACCTAAGATACCCTGTGCTGGCGGCCGGATAGAGGGCTATGTAAGCGATATGCGGTTTACCCTGACTATCCAGAGCTAAGGAATGATACAACACATCCACCCCAGGGTCCACGTTTTGAATTACCCAAAGTGAGTTACTCAAAGTGGCATATTTCAATCCCTGGTCGCCGGTATAGCTTACATGAATTCCCCCCAAAGCATTAACGGCAATTGAAGTATTTCCTCGAGGCCAGATGCCGATCCCATCAACTTGCGAGATAGCCCAACTTGGAGATGCCAGGGGATTGCGGAAATATTTTGCGTCAGCAACCACGAAGAACAACGTGAACAACAAAAATATCCCCAACACACAAAAGCTCCCCATAGATAAAATACGTAATAGTGATTTCATTTGGACTCCTTAGCCTATGGGTACATTCGGTTAATCATCCGCGGATACGCAATCGCCTCGCGCAGGTGGTCAATGCCGCAGATCCACGTGACGGTGCGCTCGACGCCCAGGCCGAAACCGCTGTGCGGGACGCTGCCGTAGCGGCGCAGGTCAATGTACCACTTGTAGGCTTCTTCGGGCAATTTGTGGTCGTGGATGCGCTGCAAGAGCAATTCGGGATCGGAAATGCGCTCGCTGCCGCCGATGATTTCGCCGTAACCCTCCGGCGCGAGCAAATCCACGCTCTTGGAGACTTCCGGGCGGCCCGGCCACGGCTCCATGTAGAAGGCTTTCACCGCCGTCGGGTAGCCGTAGACGAACAGGGGCTTCTCAAATTGCTGCGTCAGGCACGTCTCGTGCGGCGCGCCGAAGTCAATGCCCCACGGCATCTCCAACAGCTTGCGCTGTTCCGGGTCTTCCGTCTGCGCCCGGACGGCGTTGATGCGTTCCACGGCCTCGTCGTAGGAGATGCGCGGGAACGGCGGCTTGATTTTCTCCAGCACGCTCAGGTCGCGGCCCAATGAACGCAGTTCCGGCCCGCACTTCTCCACCGCGCGCTGCACGATATGCGAGACGAACTGTTCCTCAATTTCCATCAGCCCGTCGAGGTCGCAGAAGGCGACTTCCGGCTCCACCATCCAGAACTCGGTGAGGTGGCGGCGCGTCTTGGACTTCTCCGCGCGGAATGTCGGCCCGAAGCAGTAGACCTTGCTGAACGCGAAGATGTTGGCCTCGTTGTAAAGCTGCCCACTCTGCGCCAGATAGGCCATCCCCTCGTCGAAATACTTCGTGCCGAAGAGCGTCGTCGTCCCTTCGCAGGCCGCCGGGGTGAGGATGGGGGTATCCATGTGGATGAAGCCGTTGTCGGTCAGCCATTCGTGAATGGCCGCGATGACGACGGCGCGCACGCGCAGTACTGCCCACTGGCTCGGCATCCGAATCCAGAGGTGGCGGTTGTCGAGCATGTAGTCCACGCCGTGCTCTTTGAGCGCGATGGGATACTCCTCCGCCGCCTGCACCACGTCCAGCCCGGTGATGCCGACTTCGTAGCCGCCGGGGACGCCAGGCGCGCGCGGGTCGCTCCGCACCTTGCCGGTGATGACGACCGACGATTCCTGCGGCAGGTGGACGATGGTTTCAAACAGTTCCGGCGTCAGGTCGTTCTTGAAGGCCACGCACTGCGCGAAGCCATACCCGTCGCGCACCAGCAAGAAAACGAGCTTGCCCTTGTGCGTGCGGTTATACACCCAACCCTGGAGGGTGATTTCTTGATCCACATAGTCACTGATTTGCGAAATGCGAATGACGGGGGGCATAAGTTTCTCCTTATTGAGTGTGCGGAAGAAGTAAAGAGTAATGCGTAATGGGTAAACGATACCCATTACGCATTACCCATTACTCATTACTCATTTCTACCTTTTGTTTATCGGCTGCTGCCTTCCGCATCTGCCAGAGGCGATAGCCGAAGAAGCCTACAACAACAAGGACGCCGAGGACGAGGACGACGTGTTCGTATTGATCAATGATCTCGGAGACGACGGGCCAACTTTCGCCCAGGAGCCGCCCGGCGAAGGCCAACAGGAAGCTCCACAGAGCGGTGCCGATGACGGTGTAAATGCTGTAGCGGAGCAGATTCATCTTGGCCAGCCCGGCCGGCACGGAGATGAGGCTGCGCACAATCGGCACCATCCGCCCGAAGAAGATGACGTACTCGCCGTACTTCGCAAACCAGGCCAGCGCCACGTCCAGGTCTTGCTCCGAGAGCAACAGCCATTTGCCGAAACGCCGGAGCAGATAGCGCACCCGGTCTTCGCCAAACCAGCGCCCCAGGCCGTAGAAGACGTAGGTGCCGGTCAACGCGCCCAGCGACCCCACGAGCGTCACGCCGAACAGCGTGAAGGTGGCATTCTCCCCCAACGTCAACCACCCGGCCAGCGGCAGCACCAACTCCGAGGGAATCGGCGGGAAGATGTTTTCCAGGAACATCACGAACGCCAGCCCCGGGTAGCCCATCGTGCTGATAAGTCCCTGCACCCATTCGTTAATCGCGTTTAGAAGGTTAACTAGCATAAAATATCCATTCTCCTACAGAAATAACAGGATTTACGGAATGGCAGGATCGAGAAATCCGTTTCAATCCGTTTCATCCGTTGACAAATTCTCGTCATTGCCGGTGCGTCCGGTGCCTAATGACACCTTACCAGGCAGTTCAACAGATTAAGAAGATTATACCATATCCACGCTGGTTTCCGGGGCCTCTTTCTGGCTTGCGCGCGGTTGCCAAATCTCATAATTCGACCCATAATGAAGAGAACGGTTGTGTTAATTGCCGGCTACTATCGGCGGCAACTCTGGGATAGAAACGGATGTCTGACTATTTGCTCAACGACCTGATGGTTCTTGAAAATGTCATTGCGGCCTGGGAACTGCCGCTGGCGGAAGCTGTTTACGACCAGGTGGCCCAGGATTTCACCGGCCACGACTTCTACCACTGTCTGCGGGTCAAACATCTGGCGCTGCGCATTGCGGCGGGTGAGGGGCTTGACCCGGAGATCATGACGGCGACGGCTTATCTCCATGACATCGGGCGCGGGCGCGAGTTCCAGGGGGAGGGCGATCACGTGGCTTTTGGGATGGCGCAGGCGGAAAAGCTGCTGCCGGACGTGGCCTTTCCGCCTCACAAGATTGCCGCCGTCGTGGGCTGTATCGCCCACCACGAAGAGTACGCCTGGGCAACGAGTCATCGGCCCCTGCCAGAAGACATTCGTGGGGAGATTTTGGGCTTCCAGGATGCGGACCGGTTGGACGCCATCGGGGCGGTGGGCCTGGCGCGGATGTTCGCGTTTGGCGGCGCGTACCGGCGTCCGCTGTGGGAGCCGTACCTCCAACCGGGGCACTGGGAGCATGGACAGTTGGGCAGCAGCAGCTACGCCCATCTGTACGAAAAGTTGTTCAAACTGAAGGACACGTTGAACACCCCCGCCGGACGGCAACTGGCGGCGAGCCGCCACGCCTTTATGGAAAGATTTGCCGAACAGTTCGAGCAAGAATGGTTCGGAAAGCTCTGAAGTGCCTTTGACGTTTTTTTGACGCTCAGAGGGTAAGATTTAGGCATATTCAATCACACACAAGTAAAGGAGAAGACCGATGAAGACGCGATTCACATGGTTACTGGTATTTGCCTTGATGTCACTGTTGCTGGCCTGCGGCGGCCCCAAGGAGACGCCGATACCGCCGACCAACACACCCGCGCCCACTGCCACTCCTAAACCCACCAATACGCCTGCCCCCACCGCCACGCCCAAGCCCACCAATACTCCCGCGCCCACCGCCACGCCCAAGCCCACCAACACACCGGAACCCCCCACGGCCACGCCGGCCCCGGAGATCGATCTGGAATCTGGGTGGTATCAATATACCAACGGCAACTACGTGCGCGACATCGCTGTGCTTGAGAACGTGATCGTTGCGGCGACGGGAGGCGGCGTGGTTATCTGGAACATAGACAGCGATGAAATCGTCGCCTACGACACCCGCGACGGCCTGCCCACCAACGACACCGATGCCGTCGCCGTCTGTCCCTTTGCCGAAAAGATTTACGTCGGAACCGATCTAGGGTTAGCTTACCTTGCCCCCGGCGAGGAGGATGCAACCTGGCAGGTGATGACGTCTGAAAACAGCGGGATGCAGAAGGACAGCGTGGATTATCTCTACTGCGACACGGAGAACGAACTCCTTTTCGTCGGCTACACGTTTGGGCTGGATATTTACGATTTCGACGATGACAAATGGGTCTATCTGGATGAAGACGACGGCCTGATCACGGATTGGGTGGAGGAAGCCAAATTCATTGGCGACGATCTGTGGATTGTGTCCTCCTTCGGTTCATCCGTTATCCACTCCGATGGAACAGTGGAAGGTTTCGACGAAGACAAGGCCAACATCCCGGACGAGAGCGTAAGCTCCGTCGCCGGCGACGCCGACGGCAACATCTGGATGGCGGCTTTTGACGGCCTGCTCAAGTACAGCGACGGCGAGTGGACCATCTACAACAGTGACAACGTGGACAAGTTCCCCTACCTGGACGCTTTCGAGAAGGTGATTGCACTGGAAGACGGCACCCTATGGGTCGGCAATACCTTCGGTTCCATCTGCCGCTTTGATCCCGCCAAAGAAACGTGCATCGAATTGTACGAGGACGAAAAAGGCATGGTAGGCGGTCTGAACGCCATGGTGCTGGATGAGAACGGTTATCTGTTCTATGCCGACGACGGGGAAGGCATCAGCGGCTTCGACGGCGAATCCTGGAAGTCCTTCATCCTCGAAGAAAAACCCCTGAGCAACCGCTACGAGGCCATCACCGAGACGCCGGATGGAAAAATCTGGCTCGGCGGCTCGTTTGGCCTGCAAATCTTATCCGCCTACGACGCCGAAGGCGAGTGGGAAGTGAACGATATGGACGGCTACAGCGTCAACAGTTTCTTCCACACCCCCGACGGCTGGTGGATCGCGCACGGCGCCGGCGCCAGTTACTACAGCTACGAGGATGAGGAGTGGACCAATTACGAGTACGTCGAAGAACCCGGCGAGGGGATCTACAACGGCGGCGCGACGGTCATCACGGTGGATGGCAAGGGGCGCGTCTGGTTTGGCGGCTACTACGGCCTGTCGGTGATGGACGGCGACGAGTTTACTTACTACGACCTGCTCACCGACGAGGAACGCGCCGACGAGGATTCTCCCCGCACCGTCTACGCCCTGCTGTTCGACGGGACGTATGTGTGGGTCGGCACCTACGACACCTTGTTCCGCTTCGACGAAAACGACGAGGTGACGACGTGGACGGACGATTTGCCGGGCGTTTCGGGTATCTACTCGGCTGGCGCCAACGCCATGGCCCAGGATTTGGACGGCAGCCCGCTCCTGGCCGTGGGCAGCAAGTTGGTGCGCTACGATGCCGAAGGCGACAAATTCAAAGAGGTCTACGAAGCCGACAGCGAAATCTACTCCATTTTCGTGGCGGCGGACGAGACGCTTTGGCTGGGGTTGTACGATGGCGGCGTCGCGCTCTATGAAGACGACGAGTGGGTCACCGTTTTCGCCAGCGACGGCCTGCCTTCCAATAGCTTTGAAGGGCACCAGAGCATCCTGGTGGACAGCGCCGGTACGGTCTGGTTCGCTGCCAGCGAGGGTGGCCTGGCGCGTTACGTGCCTTAAACGGCGCGCGACCCGGTTGGGTATCCCCTTCCTTGATGTTTCTAGCGCGCAGGCAACCTGCGCGCTAGAAATTTTTATCTTTGCCGTTTGAGTGGTAGTCGCGTGGTAAGTGAGGCTCGCTTTGCTTGCTGGCCTCAAGGCCGGTGGAGCGGCGGCTTTGGCCGTCTTGCTGCTGACCGGCAGAGTCGTTGCCATCCCTTACCTTTTAATCATTACCTCCATTTGCATAGGTAGGAAAATAGCATACAATGCCTGCGTAATGCACGGACGACCACCCCATCCCTCCAATCTTCAGGGGGCAACGTGTAATTTTTAATCAAAAGGAGTGAGCAATGATCGTTACAACCAAACAACTTTTCCAGTTTGCCTACGGCAAATACGCCATCGGCGCCTACAACATCAACAACCTCGAACAGGCGATGGGCCTGTTTCGCGGCAACCTTGACAGCCAGGCGCCTTTTATTATCCAGATCAGCAAAGGCGCGCGCTCGTACACCCACAAATTTATGCTGGAAGGCCTGATCCGCAGCGCGGAGCAAGTTTTCCCGGACGCCATCTTCGCCGTTCACCTTGACCACGGCGACGAAGAGACCTGCTACGATTGCATCAACAGCGGTTTTTACAGTTCGGTCATGATTGACGCCAGCCACGAGGATTTCGAGACCAACATCGCCATCACCCGGCGCGTGGTGGAAGCCGCACACGCCAAAGGCATCGTGGTCGAAGCTGAATTGGGGCAGCTGGGCGGGGTCGAAGAACATGTCAAAGTGGATGAAGCCAACGCTAAACTGACCGATCCCAATCAAGCTAAGGAATTCGTCGCGCGCACCGGCTGCGATTCGCTGGCCTGCGCCATCGGCACCAGCCACGGCGCATTCAAGTTCAGCGGCTCGCAGGGATTGCACTTCGACGTGCTGGCCGAGATCCAGAAGCAGTTGCTCGGATTCCCCCTGGTCATGCACGGTAGCAGCTCGGTGCCCCAAGAAGAAGTCGCGCGTATCAACGCGGCGGGCGGCAACCTCAAGGGCGCGCGCGGCGTGGACGAAACGCAGTTCCGGCGCGCGGCGGAGCTGGGCGTGACCAAAGTCAACATTGACACGGATGGCCGCCTGGTGTGGACGCGCGTCCACCGGGAATATTTCCTCGAACACCCCGAAAACTTCGACCTGCGCCCGGTTGGCAAAGTCTTTATGGCCGAGTACGCCAAGTTCATCGCTCACAAGAACGAAATGCTTGGCAGCGCCGGTCAGCTTGGCGCCGCGCGTCAGGCTTTATAGGTCATTGGAGGTGCAACGCGCTCTCATGCCCGATCTCTGGGTACATCGTGTCAGGGCGTTGCACCTTTTCAAACCCATTTTCCCCACGGAGGTAGTTTAGATATGGAAAACGTTCTGGAAGTGATTCGCCAGGCAATTATGGAAGGCGACATGCCGTTGACCCAAGAAAAAGTTCAGGAAGCCCTGGATGCCGGCGTCGCCCCGGGCGATATTTTGCAGGAAGGATTAGTCTCAGCGATGGCCGAAGTGGGCCGCCTCTTTGAGGAGGGCGAGTACTTCGTCCCCGAAATGCTCATCGCCGCCCGTGCGATGAAGGCCGGGATGGTGCTGCTCAAGCCGTACCTGGTGGCCGCCGATGTGAAACCGGCGGGCAAAGTCGCCGCCGGCACCGTCAAAGGCGACCTACACGACATCGGCAAGAACCTGGTCTGCATGATGCTTGAAGGCGCCGGATTTGAAATCCTCGACCTGGGCGTGGACGTGACGCCGGAAAAGTTCGTGGACGCCGCAGCCAACCAGGGCGTGGACATCATAGCCATGTCGGCGCTGCTCACCACCACCATGCCGAATATGAAGGCCACCGTCGAGGCGCTCAAAGCCGCCGGCGTGCGTGACAAAGTCAAAGTGATGATCGGCGGCGCGCCCGTCACCGACGCCTACGCCGCCGAAATCGGCGCGGACGGCTACGGGGCCGACGCCAGCCGCGCCGTCGCCGCCGCCAAACAGTTGATGGGGGCCGCGTAGCGTCAACGGACAGAACGGATCGAACGAAATTTCCCTATCCGTTGCCTCCGTTAAATCCGTTGAGATCGCTTGACATCCCCCCAAGCCCTGTTAAAATTCAACCTATGTTATCTAAATTCGCGCAAACCATGGGCCATCATCATCAGGTCAAGCCTCCCCATTCGGGCGGCCTGGTTGCGCGCGCCAGGTAACAACACACATTTTGCCAATTCAAGCCTCCCGAATCTTCGGGAGGCTTTTTTTGTCAGCAGCTTTTCTTGTGTAGGGATTGGGGATTAGGGATTAGGGCAGAGCGCCCTAATCCCCAATCCCCAATCCCCAATCCCTATTTTCACAGAGGTAATTCTATGAAACATCGTACCGAAATTCGCCTTTCTCTGCCCAGCAAGGGCCGGCTGGCCGAAGACGCCGTCAATTTCCTGGCGGCGTGCGGCCTGCACATCTACCGGCCCAACCCACGCCAGTACGCCGCTACCATCCCCGCGCTGCCCAACGTCACCGTGCTGTTCCAACGGCCCACCGACATCGTGACCAGCGTGCGCGACGGCAGCGTGGACTTTGGCCTCACCGGGCTGGACGTCACCGCCGAGTATGGCCGCAACGGCGAAATCCTGGTGCTCCACGAGTCGCTGGGTTTTGGTCATTGTAAACTGGCCGTGGCCGTGCCGGAAAGTTGGGATTCCGTGACCACCCTGGCCGACCTGGCGACCTATACCCGCAATCTGGGCCAGCCCTTGCGGGTGGCGACCCAGTTTGCCCACCTGGCCGAAGACTTCCTGACCCAGAACGGCGTCGCGCCGCTTGCCCTCGTCAAATCCGAAGGCGCCCTGGAAATCGCGCCGGCCATCGGCTATGCCGACTGCATCGTGGATTTGGTGGCGTCCGGGCAGACGTTGGCCGATAACCGCCTGCGGCCCCTCGCGGACGGCGTCGTCATGCGCTCCGAGGCCGCGCTCATCGCCAACCGCAACGCCCTGCGCGACCGCCCCGACGTGCTCGCCGTGGCCCGCACGCTGTTGGAGTTCACCGAGGCGCACCTGCGCGCGCAAGAGCACACCCTCATCGTCGCCAACATGCGCGGCGACTCGCCCCAGACCATCGCCCGGCAGATTTTCGCCCAGCACGTCCTCGGCGGGCTGCAAGGCCCGACTATCGCGCTCGTGGTCGTGCGCGAAGACCTCGCCGCCGAGGGCGGCCCGCACTGGCACGCCGTCCAGGTCGTCGTCCGGCGCGACCATCTCATCGAAGCCATCGCCGAACTCCGCGCCATCGGCGGCAGCGGCGTCGTCGTCACCCCCGTGACGTACATTTTTGAGGAAGAGCCGGAACGTATCAAGGCGATGCTGGAAGCGGTGAAACGTGATGCGTGAAATCCTCAACGGATTCAACGGATTTCTGATCCTAACATTCTGCAAATCCTGTTATGTATGGAGGAAACCATGATTCGCATTTACAACAACCCAGACGAAGCAAGCCGTATTTTGACCCGCCGCCAGATGACAACGGTGGATGACGTGCCCGACGTGGTGCTGGACAGTATCAAGCGCGTGTTCGGCGAGGCGTTGACGCCGGAGGCGGCGGTGGCGCGGCTGCTGGCGGACGTGCGCGCGCGCGGCGACGCGGCCCTGCGCGAGTGGACGGCCCGCATTGACGGCGTGACGCTCGCCGCGCCGGAGGTCCCCCAGGCCGAGTGGGAAGCCGCCTATCACGCGCTCGACGCGGACTTGCGGGACGCGCTGGAAACGTCGGCGGCCCGCGTGCGCGACTTCCACGCCCGGCAGCCCATCCCCCATTGGACGACGGACGCGCTGGGCGGAATGCTCGGCCAACGCCTCGTCCCGCTGGAGAGGGTGGGGGTCTACGTGCCGGGCGGCACCGCGCCCCTGCCCTCGTCGCTGCTGATGGCGGCGATCCCGGCACGCGTGGCCGGCGTGGACGAAGTCCTGGTCTGTGCCCCGGCGGATAAGGGGACGGGTCGCATCTCGCCGATCACGCTGGCGGCGGCGCACGTCGCGGGCGTGGATCGCGTGTTTGCGCTTGGCGGCGCGCTCGCGGTGGCCGCGCTCGCCTTTGGCACGGAGAGCGTGCCGCGCGTGGACAAGGTCGTGGGCGCGGGCGGGGTGTTCACCACCATCGCCAAGCGCCAGGTCTACGGCATCGTGGGGCTGGATGGGTTGTACGGGCCGACGGAGACTATCGTGGTCGCGGACGATTCTGCCAACCCCGCCTGGGTCGCTGCCGATCTGTTGGCGCAGGCCGAGCACGACGTGCTGGCGACGGCGATCCTGCTCACGCCGTCGCGCGCGCTGGCGGAGGCGGTGCAGGCGGAGGTGACAAAACAGGCTGCCGCGCTTTCCCGCGCCGGGATCATCGCGCAATCGCTGGCCGCGCAGGGCGGCATCGTCCTCACGCCCGACCTGACGACTGCCGTGCGTCTGGCGGACGCCTACGCGCCGGAGCACCTCTGCCTGTCTATCGCCGATCCTGCTGCCTGGGTGGATAAAATCCGCAACGCGGGCGGCATCTTCCTGGGCGAACACTCCTTTGAAGTGTTGGGGGACTACGTCGCCGGGCCGAGCCATATCATGCCCACCGGCGGCACCGCCCGCTTCAAAGGCCCGGTCAACGTGCTGGACTTCGTCAAAGTCATCAACCTGATCGGCCTGGACGCTGCCACCGCCCGCCGCCTCGCCTCTGGCGCCGCCATCATTGCCAACGCTGAATCCTTGACGGCTCATGCTCAGGCAGCCTCTTTTAGGTCAGCAGATTTAGCAGATTAAGCAGATTATTTATACAGTTAAACAAATCTGCTAAATCTGCTTAATCTGCTGATTAAAAAAAGGAGCGGACAATGATTGACACGAGTTTGTATGATAAACTCACCTACGCGGTTACCGGCGCGGCAATGGAAGTTCATAGAGAATTGGGGCCGGGTTTTTCTGAAAAAGTATACCAGGAAGCATTAATGATCGCGTTAAAAGAACGCGAAATCCCGGCAGTCAAAGAGGTAGGCTTTGCCGTGGAGTTCCACGGGCAGATGGTGGGCGAGTTTCGCGTGGATATTTTGGCGGATGAAGCCGTTATTGTAGAGCTGAAGGCGTTGGAAAATATGCCCAACAAATGCGAGCAACAACTGATTATGTATTTGGCGGCGAGTGGTCGTGAGATAGGACTGTTATTCAATTTTGGCAAGGCCAGTTTAGAACATTCCCGTCATGTTCCCCCAAAAGCTGTGCAAAACAGCCCCGCCTATCAAAACCGCCGCAACCTCTGGAAACCCGCCTGGTTAGAGAAACAAAAATCTGCTTAATCTGCTAAATCTGCTGATAGGAAAAAAGATGAACTCAACAGACCTGATAAGACCTGACATTGCCACGATGGAGCCGTACACTCCGATTTTCCCGTTTGATGTGTTGGCAGCACGGCTGGGCCGCGCGCCGGAAGACATTGTCAAGCTGGATGCGAATGAAAATCCCTACGGCCCGTCGCCGCAGGTGTTGGCGGCGCTGGCGGAACTGCGCTATGCCAACATCTACCCCGACCCGGAGAGCCGTCTGCTGCGCACCGCGCTGTCCGACTTCACCGGCCTGTCTGCCGATTTTCTGATGGCGAGCGCTGGTTCTGACGAATTGCTAGACTTGATCATGCGCCTGTTTCTCTTACCGGGCGACGTCCTTCTCAACTGCCCGCCCACCTTCGGGATGTACGCCTTCGACGGCGCGCTCCACGCGGCTGACGTGGTTTCTATCCCCCGCCGCGCCGATTTTTCGCTGGACGTGGACGCCATCGAAGCCGCTGCGGCCCAATACCATCCCAAACTGCTCTTCATCGCTGCGCCGAACAACCCGTCCGGCACGTGGCTGCCGGACGCCGACCTGGAACGCCTGCTCGCGTTGCCGCTCGTCCTCGTACTCGACGAAGCCTACGTGGAGTTCGCGGGCGAAAACGGCGTGCCGGGGATGGCGCGCAGCCGCATCCGCCTGGTTCCCGACCACGACAACCTCATCGTCCTGCGCACCTTCAGCAAGCTGGCGGGATTGGCCGGGCTGCGCGTGGGCTACGGCGCGTTCCCTCTCGCGCTGCTAGAGCACCTGTGGAAGATTAAGCAGCCGTACAACGTCTCCATCGCCGCCTCCACCGCCGCCATTGCCGCCTTGAGCGATCCGGACTGGCTGAACGACAAGGTTGCCCGCATCGTTGCGGAACGCGCGCGCTTCTTCGAGTTGCTGTCTACCCTCCCCTACCTGCGCCCCGTCCCGTCTCACGCCAACTTCATCCTGTGCCAAGTCGTCGGGCGCGACGCTCACGCCCTCAAGTTGGCGCTGGAGCAGGAAGGCATCCTCGTCCGTTATTACAGCAGCGCCGGCCTGAGCGACCACATCCGCATCACCGTGGGCAGGCCGGAGCAGAGCGATAAAGTGATTGAGGTGTTGGGAAGGATTTGAGGCGTGACGAATTACGAATTGCGAATTACGAATTACGAATTGCGAATTACGAGCTACGTTTGACGAAAGGAGTACCATGCGAACAAGTACGATCACGCGCCAAACTCGTGAAACCGACATCACCCTGATCCTGACCCTGGACGGCAGCGGGCAGCACGAAATCCAGACCGGGCTGGGATTCCTGGATCACATGCTCACGCACGTCGCCGTCCACGGGCTGTTTGACCTGACGGTGCGGGCGCAGGGCGACCTGCACGTTGACCCGCATCACACGGTCGAGGACGTGGCGCTGGCGTTCGGCACCGCGTTTGACCAGGCGCTCGGCGACCGGGCGGGCCTCGCGCGGATGGCGCACGCCTATGCGCCGATGGACGAGACGCTGGCCTTCGTCGCCGTGGACTTCTCCGGGCGGCCTTACGCCGTGGTGGACGTGGCGTGGAACGCGCCCGAAGTCGGCGGCATCCCGACGACGCTGTGGGCGCACTTCCTCGAATCGTTTGCCGTGACCGCGCGGGCCAACGTCCACGCGCGCATCCTCTATGGGCGCGACGATCACCACAAGGCCGAGGCGCTCTTCAAAGCCCTGGCCCGCGCGTTGGACGCCGCCACCCAACGCGATCCGCGCCGCGCCGGCAGCGTGCCTTCCACCAAAGGCGTACTATAATTTCTCAACGGATTGAACGGATTTTAACGGATTTTTCCGTTTCATCCGTTCAATCCGTTGAGAAAAAAGGGGAAATGCTATGATCGCATTGATTGACTACGGCGCGGGCAACGTCCGCTCCGTCCACAAGGCGCTGACGACGGTGGGCGCGGACGTCGCCGTGACGCAAGACCCGGCGATGGTGCTGGCGGCGGACAAAGTCGTGCTGCCCGGCGTCGGCGCGTTTGCCGATTGTATGACCAGCCTGGAGCGGTTGGGGTTGATCCCCGCGATCCGCGCCGTTGCCGCGCGCGGCACGCCATTCCTCGGCATCTGCGTGGGGATGCAAGTGCTCTTTGACGTCGGCGAGGAGATGGGAGAACACGCCGGGCTAGGCTTGCTGCCGGGCCGTGTGGTCAAATTCGACTTCTCGCCGGCGCTGGGGCTGAAAGTCCCGCACACCGGCTGGAATCAGGTGACCCCGATGCAGGCCACATCCTTGCTCACCGGGCTTCCCGATGGCGTGTGGGTCTACTTCAATCACGGCTACTACTGCCAGGCTCAGCCCGAACACATCCTTGCCACAACCGACTACGGCGGCCCCTATCCCTGCATTGTCGGCCGCGCCAACGTCGTCGGCATCCAATTTCATCCCGAAAAAAGCCAGGCGGCAGGGTTGCAGATACTCAAAAATTGGGTAATGGGTAATGGGTAATGAGAAATGGGTGGGGGATACTCGTTACTCATTACTCATTTCTCTATTACCCAATGAGGAAAACCAATGAACACTTTCACGATTTATCCGGCCATTGACCTACGCGGCGGGCGCGTGGTGCGGCTGAAACAGGGCGATCCGGGCCGCGAAACGCAGTACGCCGCCGATCCACTCGTGGTGGCGCAGCGTTGGCGGGACGCGGGCGCGGTGTGGCTGCACATCGTCAACCTCGACGGCGCGTTTGGCGAGAGCGGGCCGGCGAATCAAGACGCGCTGGCGCGCATCCTCACTGTCGGGCTGCCCGTGCAGTTTGGCGGCGGCCTGCGCACGCACGCCGACATCCGCCGCGCGCTCGACCTGGGCGTGGCGCGCGTCGTGCTCGGCACCGCCGCCGTGGAGAATCCCGCCCTGGCCGCCGCCGCTCTCGCTGAGTTCGGCCCGGAGCGCGTGGCCCTGGGGCTGGACGCCCGCGCGGGCGTCGTGCAAATTCGCGGCTGGCAGCAGGCCGCCCCGCTCCGGGCGGCTGACCTCGCGCAGCAGTGGGCCGATGGCGGCGGGCGCTGGCTTATCTTCACCGACATCGCGCGCGATGGCGTCAGTGTTGGCGTCAATGTGGACGCGACGGCGGCATTGGCGCAGGCCACTGATCTCAACGTCATCGCTTCTGGCGGCGTTGTCTCATTGGATGACGTGCGGGGCGTGAAATCTGCCGGGTTGGGCGGCGTCATCATCGGCCGCGCTCTCTATGAAGGTCACATCAGTCTGGAAGAAGCGTTGCGGATATAAGCGTATTGCGTAGTCCGTATCGCATTATCGCTGACTCGCTTGTTCGCTTGTTCGCTGATTCTCAATTCATATCTGGAGGACACAATGACGAAACGTGAAGCTGCATCGGCATGGTTTGCCCAGGGATTTAGCTGCTCCCAATCGGTGTTGGCCGCGTATGCGGAGGATTTCGGGCTGGACCCGGAAATGGCGCTGCGCGTCGCAGGGGCGTTTGGCGGCGGGATGGGACGCACCGGACAGGTGTGCGGGGCGGTTACGGGCGCGTTGATGGTCATCGGGCTGAAATACGGCAAAGTCAAGGCCGAGGATAACGCCACGCGCGATAAGGGCTACGCCGTGACCGCCGAGTTCATGCGGCGGTTCCAGGAGCGCCACGGCGCGTTGACCTGCCCTGGACTGCTCGGCTACGACATCGGCACGCCGGAAGGCCGCGCTGCCGTGCAAGAGAAAAAACTTTCCAGCACGCTCTGTCCCCTACTGGTGGCGGACGCGGCGGAAATGGTAGAAGAGCTTTTGAAAAACGAGGCATAATTCGTAGGGCGTATTTCGTAGGGTTTTGACGGAATACGCCCTACGCACGATTGGAGGCACGATGTTAGCCAAACGCATTATCCCCTGTCTGGACGTGAAGGAAGGCCGCGTGGTCAAGGGCGTCAACTTCGTCAACCTGCGCGACGCCGGCGATCCGGTGGAGCAGGCGCGCGTCTACGACGCGCAGGGCGCGGACGAGCTGGTGTTCCTCGACATCTCCGCCACGCACGAGGGCCGGCAGATTATGCTGGACGTGGTGCGGCAGGTGGCCGTGGAAGTCTTCATGCCGTTCACCGTCGGCGGCGGCGTGCGGACGGTGGAGGACGCGCGCAGCCTGCTGTTGGCCGGGGCGGATAAGGTCAGCATCAACTCGGCGGCAGTGCGCACGCCGGAGATTCTCACGCAGGGGGCGGAGCGCTTCGGCAGCCAGTGCATCGTGCTGGCCGTGGACGCCAAGCGCCGCGCCGGCGGGGGATGGGAGGTCTACATCAACGGCGGGCGCATTCCCACCGGGCTGGATGCGGTGGAGTGGTGCGCGCGCGGTGTGGCATTGGGCGCGGGTGAAATCCTGCTCACCAGCATGGACGGCGACGGCACGCTGGCCGGGTACGACGTCGCCCTGACGCGCGCCGTGGCCGAAGCCGTCTCCGTGCCCGTCATCGCCAGCGGCGGCGCGGGGACGCCCGCCCACTTCGCCGAGGTGCTGACCGACGGTAAGGCCGACGCCGCGTTGGCCGCCTCGTTGTTTCACGACAGGGTGCTGGATATTCGGGAACTGAAGGCGTATCTGGCGGAACAGGGGATTGTGGTGAGAGTTGAAGGTTGAAAGTTCAAAGTCGAAAGTCAAAAATTGAAAGTCAGAACAGTGGCTTTTGACTTTCGATTTCTGATGAGGGGATTATGATGGTTGAATTAAAATTCGATGATCGCGGCCTCATTCCGACGGTCGTGCAGGACGCGACGACGGGCGAGGTGTTGATGGTGGCCTGGATGAACGCGGAGTCGCTGCGGTTGACGCAGGAGACCGGCGAGGCGCACTTTTGGAGCCGCAGCCGGCAAGAGTTGTGGCACAAAGGCGCCACGTCCGGCAACGTGCAGCGCGTGCGGGAAATCTGGGTGGACTGCGACGCCGACACACTGCTGCTCAAAGTGGACCCGGCAGGCCCGGCGTGTCATACCGGGGAGCGGAGTTGTTTTTTTCGACAGTTGGAAACTGCTCATCTTCTGCATTCTCCCAGGAACGCGGCACGCCTGTATACGGCATTAAATCGTGCGCTGCTCAATGAGGGGCAACCACAATCAGTAAATGATTTGCGCATCGCGGTAGGAGCGGAGATTATGGAACCAGATATTTTAGACGAACTCTTTTCGGTCATTTTAGAACGCAAGGCCAATCCACAATCTGGCTCATACACCGTCAAGTTGCTGTTCGATGTAGATGAGGCTTTGAAGAAAGTCGGCGAGGAAGCCATCGAGGTCGTGCTGGCGGGCAAGGGCCAAAGCGACGAGCGCCTGATTTCCGAGGCCGCCGACCTGATCTACCATTTGCTGGTGGTGCTGGCCGCGCGGAACTTGACGCTGGACGATGTGCGGGATGAACTGGCCCGGAGGCGCAAGTGAAACATTTGTTGCTCTTTGACGTAGATAGTGTATTGGTGGAGGCGACCGGCTACCTACACGGCTTGCAGGACACCGTAGCCTATTTCTCGCGGCGCATAGGCGTGGGCGAATACCCCCCCACCGAAGACGAAATACGTGCCGGGGAAGCGTTTGGCCTTACGTCCGAGTGGGATTCCGCGCCGACGTACATCGCGGGGCTGCTGCTGGCACGCCTGCGGTTGGAGCCGGACTACGTCCCGCCTGTCTGTTTCGACGAGGCGCTGGAAGCGCTGGGCGCGCGACCACGGGTAGTTCCCCGCCCGGATTACGTGGGTTGGGTCACGCGAGTGGGCGCACGCCTCCGGCAGATGGGCGGGGCCACCGCTCCCGCCGCGCGCGCCGAGTTGTGGAAGCAGGCGCGCTCACTGTCGCCGGCGCAGCGGGACGCCTTCGGCGCGTGGTTGGAGACGCTGTTCGGTCACACCCACGATTTCGCGCACGCGCCCATCACGCAGTATTTTCAAACCCTGGTCATCGGCAGCGACGCGATCCCCGCGACTTACGGGGTGGCGCCGCGCTTCGATTCGCCGCCGTACCTGCGCGAGTACGACGTGCCATTGCTGGGAGACGCCATTCGCCGCCGGTTGTTGACGCTGTTGGGGAAACTCTCAACGGATTTAACAGATGGATGGATTTCTCCGTTCAATTCCGTTCCATCCGTTGAGAATTTTGGCGCAGTGTTGTACACGGCGCGGCCTAGCCTGCCACCAGTGGATGCAACAGCCTCCCATCTGGGCTACTCACCCGAAGCCGAAATAGCGCGCTCGTTGGTGGGGTTGGATAGCTTGCCGCTGATCGGACTGGGGCACCTGCAATGGCTGGCGCAGCGAGTCGGTGCGGATGTGGCGACGTTGGTGAAGCCATCGCCGGTGCAGGCACTGGCGGCCATTGGCGCGGCGCTCTCCGGGACGGAGGCTGCGGCGCTGGACGCGGCGTGGGAGTTTTACTCGGCTCACCGCTTGACCCCACCGCTTTCCGGCCTGGATGCGATGACCATCCACGTCTTCGAAGATAGCGCGGGCGGGTTGCGTGCCGTGCGTGACGCGGTCACTGCGCTCAAGGCGGCCGGCGTCGCGGCGGACTTTTGCCCCTACGGCGTCACACCCGCCGGGGGCGCGAAGGCCGGGATGATGGCCGAGATGGGGGTGACGACGTACCGGTCGGTAAATGACGCGCTCGCCGCCGCCCTGGCGCTGATTACGGTTGGCGGCGTTTGATGCTATAATTTATCCATCCAAGAGGAGGCAACTATGGGAAACGAAATCGAGAAACTGGACGAGGCCGCGCAGGCGGATCAACTGGGATTTTTGATCAAACCGTTGTCGCTGCGAGGAATCCCACCCTGGGTGATTTATCTGGCTTCGACGGTGGGGTTGGCCTACATCCTCAACCCGACGGCCGGCTTCATTGAGTTTATCCCGGATAACCTGCCCATTGTGGGTAACCTGGACGAGGGCGTCGCCTTCACCTTGCTCTGGTACGGCCTGGTGGAGTTCTTTGAGGGGCGCAAATACCGCAAGCCCTAATCTGTTGAATCTGCTAAATCTGCTGACAAAACACTCTCGTTGAGGGCACAGAGCGCTGATTTCTGGTATAATCAGGGTGGAGGAAGATGATGCCGTTGGATATGACTTTGCGCGAACAGATTTTGATGCGGCTGGTGGAGGTGATCGATCCCGAAACCGGCGTGGACGTGTTGCGGATGCGCCTGGTAGAGTCGCTGGCGGTCAACGAGAACACCGGCAAGGTCGCGTATACCTTCCATCCTTCGTCGCCGCTGTGCCCGCTGGCGCACAGCCTGGCGGTGGACATCAAACGCGCGGTGGCCTCGGCGCCCGGCGTGACCGGGCAGCAAATCCTGGTCACGGGCTACGTGAAGGCCGAAGAACTGACCGACATCATCAACCGCGAAGAGGTATAACCGTATCGCAGGTTTTTTGACGTTTGACTTTCGACTTATTTCCAGAGGTGAACAAAGATGGCAATTTACGAGTACAGTTGTCAGGAATGTGGCAAGCAGTTTCAGGCGCGCCGCCCGATGAAGGATGCGGACGCTCCCATTGATTGCCCGGCGTGCGGCGCGCACCAGGCCAAGCGCAGCCTTTCGCTCTTCTTTGCGGCCAGCAGCGGCAATGGCGCGCTCAAGGGCGCGGGCGGCGGCGGGAGTTCGTGCGCATCTTGCAGCAGCAGCTCGTGCGCCACGTGTGGCGGGCATTGAGTCACCGGTGGGTTTTGACGGCGACGCCGTTTGGAGCCTAGACTCCAGGCGGCGTTTTTTTGTTTGAAGCAGTTGTTCTATAATGGAGACTATCTCGTTGGAAAGGTACAGAGAGCTTGCTGCTTAACATACTTTTGCTGGGGCTGGGAGTTTTTGCCGGTTCAACGGCGGTCATTATGATTAAGGCCAGCACCGTCCATCCGATTCTGTTGGCCTCATTGCGCCTGCTGGTGGCCGCTATGGCCTTGACGCCGCTGTTCCTCCGCGACTACCGCCGCCATCGGAGCGCCTACACCCGGACGCACTTTCGAGAGTCTCTGGCGCCGGCTGTGATGTTGGCAATTCACTTCATGACGTGGATCGTTGGCGCGCGGATGACGCCGAGCGCCAACGCCAGCCTCATCGTGAACCTGGTGCCGCTGGCGATGCCGTTCTCCCTGGCGCTGCTGGCGCGCGAGCGCGTGACGCCCACGGAACTCAAGGCGACGGCGCTGGCGTTGGGGGGCGTCGTCTTTCTCACTGCCGCCGACTTGAACCTCAGCCTGCAATATTTTTGGGGCGACCTGGTCTGCTTCGGCTCGATGCTTTTCTTCGCCGTCTACCTGACTCTGGGGCGCAAGAACCGGCATTTTGCGAGCGTGTGGCTGTATCTCGTGCCGCTCTACGCCGTGGCCGGATGCCTGTGCCTGATCGTCGCACTCTTTTTCGTCAACCCCATCCAGCCGTACAGCTTACGAGACGTCCTGCTCATCCTGGGCCTGGGGCTGATTCCCACCGTCGTCGGTCACTCCCTCATCAACCGCGCCATGAAGCACTTCCGGGGGCAGATCGTCAGCCTGATCAACATGGGGCAGTTCGTCTTTGCCGGGATTCTGGCCTACCTGCTCTTCCGTGAACTCCCGGATTGGACGTTCTACGTCGCCAGTGCGTTGTTGGCGACGGCAGTCTGGTTGGTCATCAGGAGTTACAGGTTTAAGGAAGCATAAGAAACCTCACGCAAAGCCGCCAAGTCCGCCAAGTTTCTATTCTTTTCTCCCTCTGCGTCTTGGCGCCTTCGCGTGAAAAATTGTATTAATTAAGGAGGTTGTGATGCAATACCGAGAATTAGGTCGTACCGGATGGAAAGTATCCAGCATCAGCTTTGGCGCGTGGGCGATTGGCGGCACGTGGGGGGCGGTGGACAACGCCGAATCCCTGGCCGCCTTGCGCCGCGCGGTGGAATTGGGCGTCAATTTCTTCGACACGGCGGATGTCTACGGCAACGGGCGCAGCGAGCGCCTGCTGGCGCAGTTGCGCAAGGAGTGCGGCGGTGACATCCACATCGCCACGAAGGCCGGGCGGCGGCTCGATCCGCACGTCGCGGAAGGCTACAATCGCGCCAACCTCACCGCCTTCGTCGAGCGCAGCCTCAAGCTGCTGGAAGTGGAAGCTCTGGATTTGCTCCAGCTCCATTGCCCGCCGACGCCGGTGTTCTACATGCCGGAAGTTTTCGGCGTGCTGGACGACCTGGTCGCGGCGGGCAAGCTGCGCTACTACGGCGTGAGCGTGGAGAAGGTCGAGGAGGCGCTCAAGGCCATCGAATACCCCAACGTGCAGACCGTGCAGATTATCTTCAACATGTTCCGCCACCGCCCGGCGGAGTTGTTCTTCGAGCAGGCCAAGAAACGCAAGGTTGGCATCCTGGCGCGCGTCCCGCTGGCTTCCGGGATGCTCACCGGCAAGCTGCGGCCCACCTCAGAGTTTGCGGCTGATGATCACCGCGCCTTCAACCGCGACGGCGCCGCCTTCGACCGGGGCGAGACCTTCTCCGGCGTGGCCTACGACATCGGCTTGCAGGCCGTCGAAGAACTCAAGGCGCTCTGCCCGCCGGGGATGAGCCTGGTGCAGTTCGCCCTGCGTTGGATTTTGATGTTTGACGCCGTGACGTGCGCCATCCCCGGCGCCAAGCGTCCCTCGCAGGCCGAAGAGAACATCGCCGCCGCCGATATGCCGCCGCTCTCCGACGAGATCATGGCCGGCGTGCGCGGCATCTACGATCAACATATCCGCGCGTTGGTGCATCATTATTGGTAAAAAGGGTTTTCGCGGGCGGTATACCGCCCGC
>DAOUGD010000105.1:0-36767 GCA_034429475.1 Anaerolineae bacterium | reverse complement strand
CGGGCGCAGCCCGCCCACGAAAAAATGCCCCCCGAAAGCGGCTTCAGCCGCAAGGTTCGGCCTAACGGCGCATCGTCGCCATAATTTTCGGATAGGTTCTTACTGTGTACGCTTCAGTTGGGTTTACACAGGGCTAAAATCCAGGGGAAACTGGTACGCCATGTCAGAACAATACATTGTTGGCTGACAAAACGTACGAAGGCGCGCGCTGACCAGTTTTGGAGATGTCCGATGTCGTTGCCCCACCGGGACAGGTTTTTCCCTCGCAGGAAATTGGCGCCTCTGAAGAATGGTTCATTGGGCACACTCAATAGTAGAAAACGCCGCGTCACCCGGCGCAACTCAGCTAATCCTTGCTCCGGCACTGTCAAATGTTCTAATACTTCCATACATAGGGTGACATCAAAACTGTTGTCCGGGAAGGGCAGGGCTAAAAGGCTGCCCACCGTAAAGTGCGCTTGGGGATTGGCTTGTTGTGCTAACTGCACTGCCGGTAATGCCAGATCCACACCTGTAATCGTGCGGTTGTTGGCGGGGGCGAGCAGCGCGCGCATGGCAAATCCTTCCCCACACCCCACATCCAGGTAGCGATTTCCCGATATCGTTGCCAAGAGGGCGGCAGCAGCTTGATGAAAGCGGTGGATCAACCAGGTTTGGAGTGGGTTCTTGCTGGTGTGTTTGTGATAGTTGGTACTCGTATAGGCAGTCATTTACAGGGTTCCTCCCAGGACCTGACTCACGGAAAACTCATCGGTGGGATGAAACGTCCACTCCCGCAGCATTTCGCCAATGAGTCCGGTGGAGATAAGTTGCAGCCCGGTCAGCACCAGCAGTACCCCTAATGTCAGTAAGGGGCGGTCGCCAATAGGCCCTTGCCCTAAGAACCAAAGAATCGTTAGATAGACAAGGATCATACCTCCCGCGCCGCTCATGAGGGTGCCCACTGAGCCAAACAGACGTAGTGGACGGCGTAGGTAGGTGATCAGAAATAGAACTTGAATAAAGTCTATATAGCCGCGTCCCAAGCGCTTGGCTCCAAATTTGGATTTGCCGTATTGCCGAGGCCGGTGTGTCACCGGTACTTCGGTTATGCGAAACCCGCGTTGGTGCGCCAGCACCGGGATGAAGCGGTGGAGTTCTCCATAGAATTTGAGATCGGTGATGACCGTGCGGCGGTAGGCTTTGAACCCACAGTTGAAGTCGTGCAGGGGGATGCCGGTAAAGTGGGACACCACCCAGTTGTAGAGGCGTGAGGGGAGTGTTTTGGAAATGGGATCCTGGCGATCATGGCGCCAGCCAGAGACCAGATCGTAGCCGGACGCTAACTTCGCTAGCATTTCAGTGATATGTTGAGGGTCTTCTTGTACGTCGGCGTCAATGGTCACGATATATGCACCCCGCGAGAGCATGAAGCCGGCTTGTAGGGCGGCCGTTTTGCCGAAATTGCGACGAAAACGAACGACTTTCACGTGCTCCGGGTCTTGCTCGTACAGGGCTGCACACTCTTTGAAACTTTCATCAGTGCTGCCATCGTCTACCAGAATTAGCTCGTAGCGACTGCGATAGGGTTCTGGCGTGGCGTGAATGGCAGTCGTAACTTTTTCGTAGAGCATGGGCAGGTTTTCCATCTCGTTGTGTAGCGGGACAACGACGGAGAGCGCATAGGTAGCTTCTATTTCGATTGGCTCTGGGTTTTTCATTTTTCTCCTTGCATAGATGAACGTTATTGTTCACGTTTCTTCGGGAAAACTATCATACTCAGTAGATGAAAAGTCTATTCGTAGTAACCACTTCAGTGGTTTTTTTAACGACTAAAGTCGTTACTACGAGCCTAAAATTTTCATCTACTGATACTGTCTCGTTTCACCAAAAAAGTGAAATCTGGCCTGCTGAACAAATCAGATGTATCTCAGCTTTTTGAGAGGAGCGCCTATTGGCGGTGTTGGCCCGGCTGAAACCGCAAGGAAAGAGAAAAACGCCCTTACCGGCGCGGTGGATTACCACCAGGCCGGCAGTGTGATGGTCAAGGCGTCCGCTTCCGCTCTGAGTTCCGCCCCGCTTCCCGGTTCCACGATAGCTGCCGGGAGTCTTTCCCCCGTGTTGTCTTCCACGTAGAGCTGTATGGCGACGGTTTTGCCGCGCGGCGGCGTCATAAGCCGCGTGCAGTCCCGAAAATCCCCCGGCTGCGCGGTGAGCGCCGGATAGATGCGCGATATTTCCAGCGGCGTTGTTTGCTGACCTTCCCCGCCGGGCGTGACCACGTAGAAGCTCAATTCCCCGGCTGTTTCCAATTGCCAGTCAGTGCAGAGATAGAAGTTCCCGGCAGGGAGCGGATTCACTCGCACGGTTCGCAGGGATAAGCCTGATGCGGCGTCGCCAAAGGCTACTTTGAACTGCGGCGCGGCGTCGGCGGGGAGCGCGAAGGCGCGGGCGATAGCTTGTGGCGGGCCGGAGCCTTTGCGCAGCAGGATCAGGCCATCCTGCGCCGCGACCGTTTCCCAGGTGGGATCGGCGAACAGGGTTTGCCACGTCTGCGGCTGGATGCCGTAGGGATAGCCCCCTTGCCATACGTTGACCATCACCCATTCGACGCCGCGCATGTCCGGGAAGATGCGCAGGGTGGGGCGGCGGGCGCTGTGGGTGGCGAGGTGCATGTCCAGCGAAGCCGGGGCGTCGGCGGGGATGCGCTCCAGCAGCGCGGCAATGGTGGCTTCCTGCCCCATCCGCTGCGGCCAGACGAAGTGGGGATTGAGGGGCGTGTAGCCTTCGACGAACTGCGTGGCGACGATGGCGATCAGCAATCCGGCGCCCAGGGTGGGCCGCCACGCCAGCGCCGAATTGAGGCGCGTCAGGCGGCGGCAGAGACGCTGGTGGCCTTCCACCGCGCCGATCAAGGCCCAGGCGATGAGGGGCAGGCTGTAATGGGAATAGGAAGGCGCAATCGTGGAGGCGTTGTGGCTGAGGCTGTTGATGACCAGTGTGGGCGCCATCGCCAACAGGCTCGGCCAGTGCAGCCAGTACAGGAATAGGAACGGCGCTCCCAGGCGGACGTTATAGAGGATAAAGGTGACGAGTTTCGTCCACCAAAATTCTACGTTCAACAAAGAGGCGAGCAGCCCGCCGCCATCCCCCCCACCTTTTTGGACGAAGAAGGACAGATAGGGCGTATGTCCGCCGCCAAAGGTGGGGATGATGACGAAGAAGTTGAGGCAGCTCAGGAGGAAGCCCACGCCGGCCATGATAAAAGCCTGCCGGCGCAACTCTTTGGGAACCATGAACAGCATACCCCAGCCCACCAGGAAGGGCATATCCTCGCGGCCGCTCATCGCCAGCAGCGACCAGACCCACCACCAGCCCGATCGCTGGCACTCGGCGGCATCAATGGCGGCTAACAGGAAGGTGGGGGTAAAACAGGTGCCGTGCAAGTCCCAGCCGTTGGCCGTTTGGACGGAGGGCAGGAGCAAGTAGCCGACCGCGAACAGCAAAGCCCAGACGTCCGAATGAAGCCGGCGTTGCACAATGCGGAAGAAGGGGAGCGCGCCCAGGCTCACGCCTACGCTCATCAGGACGAGCAGGGTTTCGGGGCGCTGCACGAGGGCATAGGGCAGCATCAACAGCAGGAGAATCGGCTGGACGTGTTCGCCGAGGCGGCTCTCGGTGATGCGATCCGTGAAATCCGTCACCAGCTCGCTGGTCGCCGGATAGATGGTGTAGCGCATAAAGCGTCCGTGGAGCGTGTTCCAGATGGTCTGCTCCATGTTCGCCAGGTCAATGAACGTCCACAGCGCGCGATGCCGTTGCATCTGGTAGAGGCTGAAGTAGCCGCTGTAAGCAACGATGGCGACAATCAACACGATTTTAACCCCACGTCGAGGGGTTGGGTCAGAACGGGGCGCCGGTGCTGGATCTGTCGTCATCATTCTGCGGGTAATCTGCGATAAACTGCCAGCCGTTGCGCTTCCCTGGGCAGCACGTCCAGCAATTCAAAGTGAGTTTGCAGATAGGCCTGGAGGAGAGGGTAGTCGCTCAAGTGGGTGATTTGATGGCCGGTTTCGGGGGAGACGTCCACCACGACCAGGCGCACATCCTGCGCTTCGATTTCTTCGATCAGCTTTTGGCCGGTGATGGTGTCTCCCTCCACAATCACCTGCGAAATTTCCGCGCCCAGGTAGGTGGCGGCGCGCCGGGCGTGGAAGTTCAGCTCCTGGTAGTCGGAGAGGACGCAATCCTGGGGTTGCGTTTTGGAACGGATGTATTGGGCCACGATTTGGGTGCTGTCTTCGTGTAGTGAGAGCCGCTGCGCGTCTTGAGAAGCCCACGGAATCACCACTGCATAGATGATCAGGAAGTAGAAGTAGCCATAGCGTTCCAAGCGGCGCAGCGGGCTGAGGGAGACGATGAAGAGGATGACCAGCGAGGGAATCAGGTAATAGAGCAGGCGTGGAAACAGGGAACGCGATAGCAGGATAAAGGCCAGGGCTGTGATCAACTGCCAGGCGATGGGGAGCGTGATCTTGCCGCGCCAGCCTTGCCACGCTGCCGGCAACGCCAGCAAAACCAGGGGGACGAAGAGCAGCAAGTAGCTCAGCAGGAACGCCAGCCCCTTTGCCCAGACTTGGATGAGAGAAAGATCGCTTCCCTGCGCCAGGTTGAGCGCGATGACGCCTTCGTAGAAGCCGGGAACGAATTGGATGCAGAGGCCCATCACCGTTCCCCACAGCACCCCAAACGGGAGCGCCAGCCACGCGATGTCCGCCGC
The DNA here is from genome assembly GCA_034429475.1 of Anaerolineae bacterium. Taxonomy (GTDB): domain Bacteria; phylum Chloroflexota; class Anaerolineae; order B4-G1; family SLSP01; genus JAKQHY01. The sequence goes on along the minus strand of DAOUGD010000105.1, from coordinate 32,008 downwards.
CAGCCGGCCCAGGGGCATTTTCTTCTGCCACCCGTTCACGAGCAGGAATAAGCCGCAGCCGCCCAACGCCAACACTGCGATGAGTTTGTAAAGCGCCGCCGCCGCAAAAATGACCCCGGCGATGGCGGAATAGATTGGCTTTTCTCGCAATCTACCGGCGGTAAACGCATAGAGGCCCGCTACCACGCACAACAGGTAGAAAGGTTCGGGCTGAAAGGTGCGCCCATATTGGACGATGTCGGGGTGCAGCAGAAAGGCGATCATACTCAACAGCGCCCCTTCCACCGGTACGGTCTGGCGCGCTAACAGGAACACAAAGACGGCGGTGGCGAGCGTCAATCCCACGGCAAGCAGCCGCATCGGCATGACGCTCGCGCCCCACAACTTCATCCAGATCAGGCCGGAATAGAGGAATAAGGGATCCCGCGAGCTGAGGAAGTCTCGATAAGGGGTCTGTCCCTCGGTCATCTGCCAGACCTGGTAGAGGAAGCTGCCCTCGTCATCGTTGATGAGCCAGCTATCCAGGCCGCGCAGGTAAAGCAGTCCAAAACACAACAAAACCAACGTGATCAGAATGGCTGTTCGGCGTGTGTCAGGCTTTGACATAATCATCCGTCCGCATTTTTTAGGGTAAGATACACGGCTCCTGGCTTTCGGCGCTGACATCCACAAAATCATAGGGGTGATCCCAGGCGGTGTAGTAACTGCGATCCTCGAGTAGTACCAAATTCGCGCCGAAGTAGGTATTCAGCACCACCCGGAACGTGTTGACCGGTGTAATTTCTGGATACAACCGAGAGTACGCGCCATCAGGGAAGTAATAAGCGTTGAAAATGGAGGCGCGTTCGTAGAGGCAGCTCTTCTCGGCGGACTCCCAATCTAAATAGGCGCCTGGGCCATGGTCGCCCTGGATGATGATGATGGGGGGCGTCGCCGATTGTGTCAGAAGCGCATCTATGACGTGTAACAACTGACGATTGGTGTATTGCAGTTGGGCGATATAGCCGGCGATGTAGGCGTCGGGCGTGCCCACAAAGTGCGTACCATCGCCGCCGCCGGCATAGGGGACGGCAGGGGTGATGGCATTGCCGGCGGCATCGAACACAAAGGGCGGGTGGGGGCAGATGATGTGGAAGAAGACAAACTTGGGCGAGGGCAACGCCGGCGTTTCAGTGAGCAGCTCAAAGGCCGACTGGATGCGGTTACGGTTTACTTGATACCCTACCGAGGGCACTTCGAGCAGTCCGGCGTCCACAGCCAGCACTAATACGGAATTCATCACCATTAATCCTTCTAGTGTGTTGAGTTTTCCTTGGGGCGTCTCCGGTATGAGCAGGGTTTCGGCATCCATGATGCTTGTGGGGGGATAGCCGCTGGGGGATGTGACCAGGATATAGCCAGCTTCCTGCAAGAGCCGCCTGATCTCGCTGTGATGGATCAGGGTTTCTAAGGGCATGGTATCCGAAGTGTCAGACGGGAATGGCAGGGCGTTAAGGTAATTAAGGTTTAAGGAGGAGGCCAGCGAGAGCGACGTTTTCAAGTAGTTGCTTTGAGATTTTTCTGCAACGTAGAAACCACGGGACTGCAAGGCGCTCAGGAATTCGGCATTGTCGAAATGGTAGAGAGCCTGCAACATATCGGCGCGACCATACCCATCCACAATAATGTAATAGATGTCCGATTGCGGGGCTGTCTCCAAAGTAATATCCTGAAAGGCGGTGGCATTGGCGGCCGTAATGACGTTGAGGTCCGCGGGTTTGGAACTGAGCCGCCCAAGTCCATAGCGGGCCGCGGATAAGAGTATTGCCACTACGCTCACAAAATTCAATAATTTACTGATCATGTCGGGGTCGCGCAATCGTTTCCATGTCCACCGGCTGCCGATGATGCCAATTCCCCCTAACCACAGGGGGAAGAGGAGGCTGTGGCGGCCAATGCGCCAGGGGCCAATGTGTAGATTCCAGGCCGCACGATACAATGTACCATAATAAAGCACGACGAACAGGGTCAGTGTGGTTAAGAAAGCCGCGCGCTGCCAATCCTTGAAGTACCTGTGTAGAACGGCCATTAATCCCAACGTCAATAACGTGATGACAATGAAAGGGCGGATAGCCAGAGCGATGCCCTGATTGTTCAACAGCAGTAGATCAAGGATCGGGTAGACGGCAAAGAGCAATGGATGCCATAGCAGGTTTCGTTTCATCATTCTGGCCTTTTTAGTTGATGGTTAGCAGTCCTACCTGAAGTTCGCTGCTCACCCGGCTGCGCGCGTCAGTCTCGGCAGCGAAGAGGTGGCGGCTATCGTACCAGGCAGTCCACAACGCATACTGCCCGGTCGCCAGATTGGCGGGCAGCACAATCTCGAAATCCTCAATAATGACTTCACCGGGCGACCAATCTTGCGGCGGATACAAGACCTGCGTGGGCAAGTGGGCAATACGCGCCTGGGGCACCCCTTCCAGCCGGCTGGCGGCAAAGAATGGGGCGTGCAGTTCCCATTCCGGTAACACTTCCCACACAAAGTGCAACTGGAAACGGCGCTCTCCCAGGGGAGTGATTTGTATATCTCTCAACCCAGTTCCATTCTCAAAGTGGTGGAGCAGGTCTGTGGCGGCGGCGTCTTTCTGCACGCTGACGTGCTGTGACAATACCTGCTGCGGATCAGGATTGCGTTGGAAAAGCAACAAACCATCGCGGGCCTGCACCAGGCCGAATGTTGGATCGTGCAACAAAGCTGCGATAGCCTGGCTATCGTGCAACACGCCGCCGATAGAGGCCGGTTGGTGTCCGACGCCGACAACTGCGGAGATGGGGGGGACGCCAGTTTGTACGTCGGTGGTGACTCCAGGCAGGGGGGTGCTGAAATCCGACAGTGCATCGGCAATTGCATAGTCCACGGTGGTCAGCCGTTTCACCAGCGACGGTAAATTATTGCCATCCTCATACCGAAATAAATAAACTACCTCACGATTGACCAGGTGCGGCGCCAGAAACATGGAGGTGGCGATCGGTACCTCATCCGGCACCTGTTCGCGCAACCAGCGATCCTTGAAGGCATCCCGGGCGGTGCGTCCATAGGCGTTGGTATCCCACCCCCAACCTGGTGCGGCGATCCAAAACAGTGGATTGAGGGGAATGTCAATGAGGACTACCGTAAACATCAGCGTGATGATTAGCGTCATAAGCAATTCCCGGCGCCACGGACGCCCCGCGCGTTGGCCCAGTGGCGCATTACGCTGGCGTTGCCGCAGCGCCGCTGCTCCATAGACAATGGCCGCCAACAAAAAGGGCACAGTGATGGCGTAGTGATGAAAGCGATAATCGGAGGCGGAAACATCCCCTACGCTCAACAAAGAGGGCAAGGCAACCACCCCTGCCGGTAATAACCAGAGAGCTGCGCGCCAACCTAGCCACAGGGCCGGCGTAAACACTACCAGGGCTGTTAACAACCGTTGGGTTAGCGCCGCCGGATTCTGTAGTAGTTCGGTAAGATTTCCGAAATAGAAACTGAAATATCCTGAGGCCGTCGCCTGAACTTCTGTGCCGATGACCGGGGCAAACAGGGGTCGAATCACAAAGAAAGCCAATCCGCCCCAGAGCAAACTCCCCACTATTGACCAGAGGGCGACGCGGCGTTCCCCTTTGAGGTAAAGCACCACGCCCATCATCGCCACAGCCACGGCTACGTAGAACTTACAACTCAGCGCCAATATCAACCAAAATGTATACTTGCGCCATGCGCGCTGGTCAAGCGCATTGAGCATGAACATCAGCAAAGGCAGCGCTAACGTGTCGCCGTGGAAGTCAAATAGCACTGCCGTCAATGCGACCGGATATAAGAGATAGATCAAGACAACGCAACGCGCCGCAACCGGATGCTCCAATCTACGGGTAGCCAGCGCGTGTAAAGGGAACGCCCCGGCCGCAAACAAGCCCGACTGGATGATGAGCAAAGTGATTGGCGAGGGAAACAACGCATAAAAGGGGGCGAACAAGCAATAGATTAGTTCAACATGCAGCGCGAGCCGGCTGTAGTTTCCCCACCAGTAGGTAAATTCCAGCGGATGACCACGGGTAACACTCCAGATCGCCTGGGACATGTTGCCCAAGTCGAGCATCCCCGCGTTGTAGGCGGTATAGCGCATCACGCTGAGGGCCGCCAGGATACCGCCCGCCAGAATAGCGAACAACAGCACCCAGCGATCTCCAGGAATAGCCCGTTCGCGCCCAGGGGACGCTGCTTCCCGCTTCAGAATTGAATGTATTGTCATTCCCACCGCCGGATGGGTTCTAAGTTACAAGGAATCTGGCTGCGGTCTCCTATCTCGGTAAAGTCATAGGGGTGACTTTGGTTAACGTAATAACTGTGATCCGCCAGTAGCCCTAAATTGGTTCCAAAATAGGTGTCAAAGATCACTCGGAAGGTATTGACGGGAGTGATGGTTGGATATAACTTCTGCGCGCCTTCCCCCGGCAAATAGTAGGCATTGAGAATCCCCACCCGTTCGCGGATACAACTTTGCTCCAACGTTTCTTCTAGCAAAGCGCCGGGGCCGTGGTCGCCCTGGATGACGATAATGGGGGGCGTTTCGGAATTACTGAGAATCGTTTCTACGGTTTGTTGCAAGAGGATGTTCGTATAAGCCAGTTGGCCTCGGTAGCCCTGGACATACGCATCGGGGAATCCCAGGTAATGATCGCCGTCGCCGCCGCCGGAATAGGGCGTCCCCGGCGACACAGGCTGACCCGTCGCATCGAAGAGGAACGGCGGATGCGGCGCCAGGATGTGAAAGAACACAAATTTGGGGCCGGGGATTTCCGGGATGTGCTGGAGGCTGTCATAGGAGAAGAGAATACGTTCGCGCGCCTGCTGATAGCCGATCCACGGTACATCAAACACCCCGGCGTCAACAAGCACGGCGGCCGCCGAACTCATCACCAGCACCGCCTCAAATTCGTTGAGCCAGGGATTGTCGGGCGGACGACGGAAGAGAATATCGGCATCCACGATGGTGGAGAAAATAAAGTTGGTGTCATTAGCAATAAACTGGTATCCTAAGGCTTGCAAAGCAGCACGCGCCCGGCTGTGTTGGAGTAATTGAACCAGGGGGACGTAGTCACGACTGTTGGGAGCCATGTTCAGCAAGGTATCCAGGTATTCAAAATTGAGCGCAGCGGGCAGGGAATACAACGTCGCTGTGTAATTGGCCTGGGATTGCTCCGCAACATAGAAGCCGTGGGATTGCAAGAACTCAATGAATGGCGTATTGTCAAAATCGTATACCTCCTGCAAGACATCGCGCCGCCCGTAGCCATCCACAATAATGTAATAAATGTCCGGTTTCTCCGTTGCCCGCACCTTCGGGAGTTCTGGCTGTATTTGCTCGCCGGCTGTATTTCTCTCCTGGCGGGAAGCGTTCAGCATCGCCCGGTTCAGTCCGAAGCGTCCCACAGACAGCACGATAGCCACAACCGCCGCAAAATTCAGGAATTGGGTGATTTTAGAATGGTTGTGTAAGTGTTTCCAGGTCCACCGGCTGCCAATTAATCCCAACAACAAAGCCCAGCCGGTGAATAAGAATGGATGTCGGCCCAGGCGCAACTTTCCAATACTAAGACCCCATCCCACGCGATATAGAATTCCGTAGTACAACAGGAGAAATAGCACGAGGGAGGTCAAAAATCCGGCGCGATCCCAATCCTTGATAACATATTTCAGTACGATCATCAAACCCAGCGCGCATAACGGTGCTAATACCAACGCGCGTCCGGCATACCTGAAGGGAAGCTTCGCGTTCAGATTAAAGGCTAACTCAAGAATGGGGTAAATGGCAAACAAGAGCGGGTGGAAAACTACGGATTTGGGTTTCATTCTGTGTTACCTTTGCCGCTGAGGGTGTGGAAGACCGGCGCTCGCTCAGTTCCCATGGGCTTATTTCCGCTTCATCAAATATAGGATGCGCTCGGATTCAGGGATGGATTCGGCGGCCTCGATGGTGAATGTGGCGCCAAAGGCCTGCTCGAATCCTTCGCGGGTGTAGTCGGGGAAGATATCCTTGCGGGTGGTCAGCAGGCGTTGGACTTGCGAGTCCGATTTGGGGACGAATTCTATCACCAGCCACCGCGCCAGCCGCCCGAAGAATTCGGCAATCCGCGCCAGGGGGACGTTGTTGCCAATCGCCAGGTGATGGATGAGGGCCAGCGCCATCACCATGTCTACCGGGCCGCGTTCTGCGAAGGCCATGCGCTCGGCGTGCGCCCATCCCAACGCCGGACTGGGGTTGGTCAAGTCCAGCACGAGCGGCAGCAGGTGGGACTCCTTGTGGGCGACGCTGAGGGTGTAGGCTTGTTGCACCGCGCCGGGATCAATGTCAAACGCCACAGTGAAAATCCCTTTATCACTGGCGACGCGGCTGTACAGTCCGGTGTTCGCGCCCAAATCCCACACCATCTGGGGCTGCACGCGCTCCACGAATTCGTTTACGAGGCGTTTCTTCTCCTGGCCGGCGGTGCTGGTGTAATTGGTATCGGTGTAATAGTCGGCCCATTCGGTCTGCGTGCGCTGCCACCGCAATTTGGCGACGATGGATTCCAGGCTATCCACCATGCCAAGCAGTGAGGTCTGGCTGATCTGGCGGGTTTGCAGCGCGCGCACCTGCTGCTGGCTGTCTGGCGTGTCGGCATAGCGCTGCTGCGCGCCCGCGTGGAGGTGGATGTGCATCAGTAGGGGGAAATTCAGCCGCGTTCGCCAGGGCAGCAGCCGGGCAGCGAGGTCGAGCGGCACGCCGTCAATGTAGACCCGCAGCAGTTGGCTCAGCCGCACGTCACAGTAGCTCATCAGCGCGAGCGGCGCGAGGAAGTGCTGGCAGAACTGCCGGTAGGCGTCCCAGGGGCGGCCTTCTTTATAGATCTCGAAGGACAGCGTATCAATCAACGTGGGTCGGCCTGCGACAAACTGGATGTTGTAGGCGCTGGCGTCCTTCAAGGACATCCCGAACTTGAGCGCGAGCTTTTGCAGTTGCAACGTCGCCAGCGCCGCCGCCTGGAGTTGGCCGAAGCACCATTCGTAGGGATACGAAATGAAGGGGACGACGTCCGGCTGGATGATCTGGTAGGCCAGGTCGGGGCGCGGCGCAGGGACATCCACCTCGCGGTGCGGGATGATGAGATGTTGTTCCACCAGGGCTTGATACAGGCCGGATTGCATCAGATGCGCATAGTCCTCCCGCCCGGCCTGATTCACCTGGCGATAGAGCTGCCCCTCCCGCGAGAATAGGAACCCGGCGGGGTCCCGGAACGAGGCGCCGTCCGCCGGGCTACTCGCCATGGGGAGTGTCCTCCGGGGGTGTTTGTTTTTTGGAGAAGAGTTTCACGAAAAAGTCCTTGACGGTTTTCCAGTATCCCCGCAGCAGAAAGGCCGCGCCCAATACGCCCGCAATCAGCAGTTGGATGATGTAACTGCCTGTTCCGGGGTCCAGGTAGGCCAGGGGGTGGCTCACACCATTCGATTCGGCTAAATTTAACAAAGCTCCATACAAATTGCTCATCATCATCACCTCATTTCTCAACGGATTCAACGGATTTAACGGATATGGCGGCCTGCGATCGAAGGATTGGGATCAACGGGCCGCGCATACTTTCATTATAGGCTAATTTTGGTTCTCTGAGAATTCCTTAAAATCTGCGTTCATCGGCGTTTATCTGCGTCCAACCTTTCTTTGCACCTTATTCAGGAACAAGTTCATGGCTCGTCTGTCGAACGAAGATGACGGCTACCTCGTCCGTGTAGACCCGCTCCCATTCGGGCGCCTCGTCCAGCAAAACGGCCATCGAAGCGTTGGCCTCGATCAGCACGTAATCCGGCTTGTAAGCGTCCAGCGCCGCGCGCCAGCCCTCGCGCACGTAGTACGCCGTCAGAAACTGTTCGATGAAGGCGTCTCCATACACGTCGGCGCGTCCATCAATGAAGACCGGGAGGCCCTTCCAGACCAGGTAGCCACCCCAGTTGTAGGTGTTGTAGATGGCGGCGTCGCGCAGCCCGTGGCTCTCGATATAAGCCAGCGCGGCCTGGGGATAGTGCGTCGTCTCGTAGACGCGGTTGTCTTGCAGGATGACGGTGAACCGCGCGCCGGTCGCCAGCAGCGCCAGCGCCAGGATGCCCCAATTCACCGCCGGGAAGTTGCGCGCACTCTGCGGGACGCGGACGTCGGCCAATGTGCGGGTCACGACCGGCACGGCGACGACGACGAACAGCGGGATGTGTCGCGCTGACAGCAATCCCGCGCAGCCGAGGCCGAAGAAGAGCAATCCGTCGGTCAGGTCGGGGCGGCGGCGTAACGCTACCATCAACGCCGCGCCGCCCACCAACAGCGCCGCGAAGGGCCAGAAGTTGAAGTCGTGGAAATTGGGCGAGGCCCATTCCTGGATGTACGCCTGCATCGCCGGGCTGGTCAGGGTCTCAAACGGATACCACAGCATAGCGTAGCCATTGGGATTGAGCAGCGTTGCCAGCACGCAGGCGACCAGCACGAGCGTCAGGTTGCGCAAGGCGGGCCAGCTCAGGGTGCGCTGGGAAGTCCACCCCATCAGCCGCGCCAACCCATCGCCGCCGATGATGCCTGCCAGCAGCGCCAGCCCCAGAAAATAGCCGCCATGCGCGTTCACCCACACGATCATCAAGAGCGGAAAGGCGCACAGCAGCCCCACGTCGCTTTGAAAAAACGTCACCGGATTGAACGGATTCCAACGGATTTTCTTCTCACCCCCATCCGTTGAAGTCCCCCGTTTTTCGCTATTCGCCATTCGCCATTCGCCATTCGTCCTCTCCCGATACCGCTCAATCAACCCCATATACAGCGCCGCAAACAGGAACGTGACCATCTGCGGCCGCGTCCCCCAGGTGATGGCCGAGGCAAGCGCGCCCAAAATCACCACAAACGCAGCGACGTAGGGACGTCCCTGGCACTGGCTGTAAAGCGCCATCAGCGTGAGGGCGACCATGGCCGCCGCCGCCGCGATGATCGCCGCCTCGCCGCCCAGCCGGTAAAGGGCGACCATTCCTACCTCGGCCAGCCATTCGTGGGTATACCAGCGCGTCCCGCGCACCGTATAGGAGAAAACGTCCGCGCGGGGAATTTGCCGCTGCTCCAAGATATAGCGTCCCGTCGCCAGATGCCACCAGAGGTCGGCGTCCTTGATTTCGCGCAGCGCCATCGCAAAGCCCGCAACGCACAACAGCAACACCACCAACCGCCGCGTCGTCAACCAGTTCCCGATTTCCAATTTCCGATTACCCATTTCTCATTCCTGCTTATCCCACACCTGCGCGTGCTCGTCCGCATACACCTGCCGCCAACGCGCATCCGTCTGCAAAGCCTCCCACAAATCCTTCTGGCGCTCTACGTCCAGCACAATGCGTTCGACGCCGTACTGATCCAGCAGCGCGGCGTAGCGCACGCCGTGGGTGATGTTGATGTAGTCTTGCCACTGCTCGTAGGGGTAAAGCTCGACGCGCGGGTCAATGAAGACCTTCTGCTCCGGCAGCGCCCAGATGAAATAACTGCCGTAGCCCATCTCGTTGAACATTGGCCCGCCGGGGTGCGCGGTCAGATAGCGCGTGACGGGCACCGGCGTGTCGGCGGTGAGCAGCGGGCCGGCTTGGGCGTCCGTCAACAGCAATTGGGTGTACGTTTCCGGGAAGGGCCAGGCGATGCGATCCAGCAGCCAGGGTTGCACGCCGATTACGGGGATGAAGATAAGGACGGCCAACCCCACGTTGAGCAGATTTTTTCCGACCGTACCGATCAGCCATTCCCGCTTGACCCACCCGCTGACGGCCTGCGCCAAAATCGGCATGACGACGATTCCGTACCAGACGATGTAGCGGATGCCGCTCCACGCCAGCCAGAGGAAGCCGAGGATCAGCAGAACTTCGGGGGGTTTGGGGCGGTATTGGCTGTACCACAATATCACCAGCAGCAACAGGATACTGGCGAAGAACACAGTGTTCGCCACGCCGTGCGGGGTGGGGGACTGCCATTCGACGATCAGCGTTTGACTGGGCTGGTCGGTCATCAGGTTGAGGACGTACTGAAAGATACCGATTCCCTGCGGATTGATGATGGTCGCCAGACCGGTCAGGACGCCGATGATCGCCAACCAACGGATGTCCGCCCAGGAAAGCGCGTCCGGCTGCTTGAGCAGGCGTCCCAGGCCGGCCCCGACGCAAAACGCGCCGATGAGGACGATCCCCAGCACAAACGCCCCGTGGACGTTGACCCAGAAGGCCATCAGCGCCGGCAGCGCGAGCAGCCATCCCTTTTTAAGCGCGCCATCGTGGTAACGGCTGAGCAGCGCCAGATAGATCATGAAGACCGGCCACGACCAGTTTTGGGGGCGGATGATCACGTTGTTGATCGTCATTAAGTAGGCCAGCAGCACCGTCAGCGCCGCCAGTCGCCCGGAATGGGTGCGGCGCTGTACCTCGCCGCCCAGCAGGGCGTAGGTGAGCAGCATCAGGATGTTGCGGGTGAAGATGACCAGGGGCAACTGCCCCCAGTGGTAGAGCAAGTAGAACAAGTACTCGCCCAGCCACGCGCCGTAGACGAAAGGTTGGTCGGCCGGCAGCGTCCACCCGAACATATTGGTGGCAGGGATGGCGCTCGTGCGCGCGATGACTTCGCCGATTTTTAGATGCCACCAGAAATCGTTGGGCGGCAGGGGCGTCAGCGACGTATAAAACGTCAGCCCGGCCAGGATGACGGCCAGCCACAGTGTATCCGTGCGGAGGCCATACCGGTGATACCGTGTCAATTTTTGCAACCAGGACATCTCCTGTTTCACTCCCTAAAACGGCGAATTGCGAATTACGAATTACGAATTACGAATTACGAATTACGAATTGCGAATTGCGAATTACGGATTACGAATTATGGAATCCAGGCTTCCAGGCCGTAGAGCAGCAGCAAGAAAAACAGTCCCAGCAATCCTGTGATGATCCACCATAGCTTCCGCGACGGTTTTTCGGCGCGGGGAGCCAGGGCCAGGAAAACCGGGAACGCCAGGAACAGGTGGCGCAGCAGCCCCATGTAAGGATGCGTCGAGCCGGTCTGATACCCAAAACTGACCAGGGTGATGACGCCGACGTACCACCGGTCGCTGACCCGCAGCCGGCGCCACGCCCAGGCTACGAGCAGCAGGAAGTAGCCGCCGCCCACCAGATTGACGATGAGGTCTACGTCGGGCGCGCGCCAGAGCTGCGCGACGGCCAGATACAATGCCTGCCAGGGCCACATAAACGTCTGGACGGGCACCACTTCCACGGCGCTGGGGGAAATGAGGAAGGAATAAATCAGGGTGTGCAGATTGGTGAAGTCTACAGCCAGATCGTTTAAGGCCCAGGCGCGATAGACAATCCACGCAAAGTAGCCGGCCGGGATGAGCGCGAGCGCAAGCCAGTCGCGCCAGCCGGCGAGGGCCGTGCGCCACCGGCGGCCGGCACTCTCCCAGAGTTCCCACGCCAACGGCAGCGCCAGAAAAAGTCCCTGCTGGCGGGTCAGGGCTGCTAAGGCACCCGCGCCGCCGGCAATCCACCACTGCTTCCGGCGTCCGTGATACAGACAAAGCACCGCAAACAGCAAAAAGACTGCTTCGGCATAGGGGATGAAGAGGGCAAAGGCCAAAGGACTGCACAGCATCAGCAAGACACCCGTGCGCGCCGTGGAAGGGGCCAGCTCCAAGCGGGCCAGGCGGTAGACAACCCAGATCAGCAGAATGACTGCGATACTGTTGACGGTCAGCAGCGCCAAGAGGGGATGAAGCCCCATTCGGACCAGGGGGACTGCCAGCCAGGGGTACAGAGGATGAAATTGCGCAGTGCCGTCGTCAACGGCGTAGCCGCGCGTGGCGATCCAGAGGTAGTAAATCGTGTCCCAGCGCTGCCAGGGCGCCAACCATACCCGCGTCAACCAGGAGGTCAGCGGGGCCGTCGGCGGCCATAAGGGAATCATTTGTTCGGTGGGGGTGAGAGGGCGGAGGTTGGAAATCAACGCCGCCCAGGGGTGGGTCACGAGTCGCAGCACAGCCCAAAAGCCAAAAAGAGCATAGGGTGGCTTTCCCGGTGCGGGTGTCATGGGCGTCGTCTGTCTGCTTGCCATAGTCCGATTGCCTGGATGGAGAAATGGCTACATTCTACACCCGCCTGTGATGGAACGCAATAAATCGCGGCTGAAATGCGAAGACGCGGCGTTTTAACTGGTGGCCTCAAACAGTGCGCTGCCGATTTCGCTGAAAATATTCTGAATGGCCGACCCTAAGGTGGTGACGATGACGACGACCACAATGGCGATCAGAACCAAAATTAGCCCATATTCTACAAGGCCCTGGCCTTCTTCCTTTGGTAAGAATAACATTGTAAGCCTCCTGTGCCTTAACCACACTATACTTTCATCTTAACCTAGTTGGGGGGGAATCGCCATAGGATTTCGGTACTATGGTCGCCCGTCCACTTTAAAAGCAAAGACCCCACACTTCTGTGGGGTCTCGCGGTTGTTTTGGTCTATCGCTGGCGATTAGCCCAGGCCACTGACGACGTTGCTGAACACGTTCTGAATCACACCACCGAGGGTGGTCAGAATCACGATCACAACGATGGCAATCAGCACCAGGATGAGGGCGTATTCAACCAAGCCCTGACCTTCTTCACGCGGCAAGTACAGCATCTCGAACCTCCTTTAAGTATGTTTAGTTTTCGAACCTGACTCTATCTTACCTGATTCTACCCTAAGTCACAATAGGAATTTAGTACTGTTGAGCAAATCGCAAGATAGGAAAGAAGTCCTGCCTTCAAATCTCCAATTGCACGGTGGTTCCCTGACCGGGACTGCTTTTCACGGTCAACACACCGCCAGCCATTTCGGCACGTTCGCGCATCCCTTGCAGGCCGAGACGGCTCGTGGCCTCGGCTGCTGTGGGGTCAAAGCCCTGCCCGTCGTCGTGGATGGTAAGAAGAATGTGCTCAGTGGTGCGCGCTAGCCGCACACTGACGTACTGTGCTGCGGCATGACGGGTTACGTTCTCCAGCGCCTCCTGCGCTACCCGGTAGAGGCATTGTTCGACGGCGGGAGGTAGATCGTCTAACGCCGGTGCTATGTCTACTGCTATCGTCAGTGTGTGGTGCGCCATCAGGGTCTCGGTCAGCGTTTCCAGCGCCAGCTTCAGCCCCACGTCATCCAGGGGAGAGGCCCGCAGATCGTGCAGAGCGCGTCGCGTCTCGGTGAGACCGGATCGGGTGGCTGCCAGCGATTGTGCGAGCAGCGCGCGGGCTTCGGTCGGCGCGTCGTCCCACAGCGTATCCACCGCCCCGAGCTGGACGGCCAACGCGCTGAGGGTGTGCGCCAGCGTGTCGTGCAGCTCTCGCGCCAGGCGATTGCGCTCCCGGCTGACGGTCAACTGTTCCAGCGTGCTGGCATAGTTAGTCAGCCGCACGTTGGCTGCCAATAGAGCCGTGCGCTGCGTTCGCTGTGTTTTCATCAGTCGGTTGACCATAAAGCCCACGGCAATGAAGATGGCCGTGCGGTTGACGATGACGCCAACGACGCCCACCAACACCGGGATTTGCATCCCCTCCAGAGTCAGAAGGGCGGCTATCCGCTCTGGCGACACGATAATACGCACCAACGCGATGTCTAACAACAGTGTCCCGATGCAGAACCCCAGCACGTAGCGAAAGTTGTATTGCCATGCGATCATCACCAGGGGAATCAGTAAGACGGGGAGCAGTTGCCAGGCGCGGATGATGCTCCGGTAGTTGATGGCGACCATGTGCATTGGAACCGTATATTGGGCGACAACCGGGCTGATGGTCGCCAGGCCCAGGGCCACCGGAAGATAGAACCGGCCCATGCGCCGCTGCAAGGCCGGCCACGAAAGGTACAACCACAATACTATCCCATCCACCAGACTCAACAGAACTCTGGCCGACAGCGCGCCATGACGCGCGAATGGCCCATCCCCCAAATTCTCCAGACTCGCCAGCGCCGTCAACCCCAGACGGATGGTCGTGAGCAGGCGAAACGTGGCCAGTAACCCTGGCTCGATGGCAGAAATTTCGGATTGCGTCTTGCGTATTCCGTCAGATGAATTGGCCGTCATAGTGTATCTCGCTTCGAGTTCTCCCATTTTCATCTCAATCATAGCACAAGTCTATCCAGAAGATATGCCGCGCGCGTCACTTTCTGAGGTGAGTCGCGTCACATCAGAACGTGAGCCGCGTCATCTTGGTTTGTCATCGGGAACACTGGCAGGATGTTGGCCGATGGGGTAGGATAGAAGAGAAATCAGGAGACAAGTAAAGGAGATGGAAAAGATGAAGCGGAAAGGGTGGTTGTGGTTAATGTTGCTTGGGGTCGTCGGCATCGGCGTTGTGGGATATTTGTTCTATCGCAACTTATCCGGCGGCCGTGCGGCGCTGGCGGCGCAGAATGGCGCGGCAGAGCTGGCGACGGTGGAGCGGGGGACGTTGCGCGTCAGCGTCGAGGGCAGCGGCAGTCTTGCGCCGCAGGATGAGGTGGTGGTTTCTTTCAAAAGCGGCGGCAAGGTGACGGCGGTGCTGGTGGAGATCGGAGATGAAGTGCAAGCCGGCGATACGCTGGTGCAGTTGGACGCCACCGACGCCCACCGGAGCGTCGCCGAGGCGGAACTGCAAGTGCAGCAATCGCAGGCCAGCTTGAAATCTGCACAACTCAAACTGGATGATTTGCTCACCTGGACGCCGGATGTGAGCGCCGTAGAGCTGGCCCAGGCCAATCTTGAGGCGGCGCAGGCCGAGTATACGAAGACGCTTACCGGCGACGCCCGCGAAGGGGCGCAACTGGTCTCGGTGAGGGTCAAGTTGGATCAGGCCGAGCGCGCACTCGCTGACGCGCAAGAAGCCTACGATTCTGCCTACGATCCAGGCCGCGAGTGGGAATTGGGTGATCGCTTCCGATCTGGGCGACTGGAGACGGAGCGGGAGACTGCGACGAACAATTTACAGCGGGCCAAGGAAGACCTGGAAGTCGCGCAGGCCAATTATACCCTGCAAGTGGTAGGCCTGGGCGACAGTGACGTGAAGAGCGCGTGGAGCAAAGTTGTCAATGCGCGTGTCGCTCTGGAGCGCGAGCAGACTGCGCCAGATGCCAGCGAGGTTGAATCCGCGCGCATCCAGGTGGAGCAGGCGGAGATTACACTGGCGCAGTCTCAACTCAAGCTGAACTCGGCGCAGCAAACGCTGGCCGACTTGACGTTGACCGCGCCGGTTGCCGGCGTCGTCACCACTTTGAACGCCGAGGTCGGGCAGATGCTGGGCGGGTCTCAGGCGGCTGTTGTTTTGGCCGATCTGAGTATGCTCACGGTCGAGATTGGGCTGGACGAAAGCGACGTTGTGCAGGTGGCCGTAGGGATGCCGGCGATCGTGACGTTGGATGCTTTCGATGAAAGCGAATTGAGCGGCGTCATCACCCACATCGCGCCAACCGCAGCCGCGCAATCCGGGGTGGTGCTGTACGACGTGACCGTGGCGCTCGATCCCACGGCGCTGTCGGTGCGCGCCGGGATGACGGCGGACGTGGAAATCGCCACCCGCAGCGCGGAGAATGTGCTGGTCGTCCCGCTGAAGGCTGTGCGCAGTATAGACGGGGGTAATTTCGTGCTGCGGCAACTTCGCACCGGCGAATCCGTCCCTACTACCCCGGAGGCCGGGGCGGCGACTCAGTCGGCGCAGGGTTTTGTGTTAGCGCCGGTGGAATTGGGCTTCGTGACCGATACGCAGGCCGAGGTATTGAAAGGTCTGGAAGAAGGCGACGTCGTCAGTGTGGCGGCGACATCCACAGCAACCACAGAGGCTATGCCCAGTAGCCCATTCGGAATGGGCACCGGACGGCTGATGCGGCAGCCGTGATAGGATTTCGGATTTTAGATTTTGGATTTTTAGAGGAATGCGATGAGTCTAATTCAGATTGAGAATCTAACCAAAGTATACCAGATGGGCGAGGTGGAGGTGCGCGCGTTGCGCGGTGTTTCCCTCGCCATCGAGCCGGGCGAGTGGGTGGCGATTATGGGGCCATCGGGATCGGGGAAGTCCACCCTGATGCACATCATTGGCTGCCTGGATATACCCACGGCGGGCGCGTACACGCTCGATGGGGTGGACGTGAGCCAGATGAACGAAAATCAATTGGCGGCGGTGCGCAATCGCAAGATCGGCTTCGTCTTTCAGGCGTTCAACTTGCTGGCGCGGGCGACTGCGCTCAAGCAAGTCATCCTGCCGATGCAATACAGCCGCAACGGATCGCGCATCCCACCGGCTGAGCGCAAAGACCGGGCGGTGGGGGCGTTGAAGATGGTCGGTCTGGAAGACCGGATGTATCACAAGCCCTCGGAGCTTTCCGGCGGTCAGCGGCAGCGCGTTGCCATTGCTCGCGCGCTCGTCAACCAGCCTGCCATCCTGATGGCAGACGAACCGACAGGCAACCTGGACACGCACTCTGGCCGCGAAGTCCTGGACATTTTTCACCGCCTGCACACCGAGCATGGCATCACCATCGTTATGGTCACGCACGACGAGAAGATCGGTGCGGAAGCCGGGCGGGTGGTACGGTTGTTGGATGGGGAAATACAAGAGGCATGAGGCAAGAAGTAAGAAACAAGATGCAAGATGCAGGAATCTTGCATCTCGCATCCTGCATCTTGCCTCTTTCTCAATAGGGGGAAGGACTGATGGTTACACAATTATCTGATTTGTGGGAAAACGTGTTGGTGGCGTTGGATGGGTTGGCGGCGAATAAACTGCGGGCGGCGCTCACGATGCTAGGCGTCATCATCGGGGTGGGATCGGTCATCGCGCTGATGTCCATCGGGGCGGGGGCGCAGGAACAGATCACGGCGCAGATCAACAGCATCGGCACCAACCTGCTGATTGTGATGCCCCAGAATACGGGGCGGGTGGGCGGCAGTTCCGGCGGGAGCGCCAGCAAGGGACTCACAATGGATGACGTAGAGGCGCTGCGGCGCGCCGACGCTGTCCCTGATGCACAACTTATTGTGCCAGAATACAGTGTCAACGGGCAGATCATCTATGGCGATACAAACTTCAGCGTCAGTGCGGTGGGGACGACGCCGGATTATCAGGCATTGAACAATTTGACTCTGGCGCAGGGAGATTTTCTCAGTGCGGAGGACGTGGATAAACGGGCCAAAGTCGCCGTGTTGGGGTGGCAGGTGGCGCAGGACCTCTTCGGGGAGTTTGATCCGGTGGGGCAGAAGATCAAAGTCGCCACGATGAATGGGCAGAAGACGTCGTTGACCGTGATTGGGGTGTTAACCGAGCAGGGCGGCTCGATGTTCAATAGTGCAGACAGCAATATCTTCATCCCCCTCTCGATGGCGCAGACCAAGCTGGCCAATGCACGCAACGCCTACGGCGATCTGACCCTCAGCCGTATCAACATTATGGCGGCATCCGAGACGCAGGTGGACGCAGCCTACGATCAGGTAGAGGCGGTGCTGCTCGATGTACACAACCTCACCCCGCTTGACGACGCCGACTTCAGTCTTATCAATCAGGCCGATATGTTGGATATGGCGACGACCGTGACCGACATTATGACGTTGTTTCTGGGGGCCGTCGCGGGTATTTCGCTGGTCGTTGGTGGGATCGGCATTATGAACATTATGCTCGTTTCGGTGACGGAGCGCACCCGTGAGATCGGGCTGCGCAAATCCATCGGCGCGCGCCGCAGTGACGTGTTGCTGCAATTCCTGATGGAGGCGGTCATCCTCAGCCTCATCGGCGGCGGCATTGGGATCGCGGTGGGCTTTGGGGTGGGGCAGATCATCAACCTGACGGGTTTGATTTCCTCGGTGGTGACGCCGCAATCGGTGCTGCTGGCGGTGGGGTTCTCCCTTGCCATCGGGCTGTTCTTCGGCATCTACCCGGCGAACCAGGCGGCCAAACTCAGCCCGATTGAGGCGTTGCGGTACGAATAGCGTCGTAACCTGGGCGACGCGAAACGTGGCGCTCTTTGTTGGATAGGTTTCGCGTTTCATGTTTTATATATCCACATTGCCCGCCGTGCAATCCGGTGTATACTGTTCCCATACGTTATCTTGACGGGGGCGCTGGCATGAAACGCGGATTAGACGGATGGATGGGCAAAGATTCGGCTCCTGTGACGTTGCAGGGGAAGGTATCGGGGTGGCTACAGCGCGCAAGTTGGCTGCGTCGCCCGGAAGTGCTGCTTAGTCTGGGCCTGGTGGTAGTCATTCTAGCTCTGGTGGGCATTATCGGACAGATCGTGGGATCGAAGCCGGCGCTGGAGGGCGCGACAACGGAAGTCCCGACGGGTACAGCGCGCCCTTTGTATACCCCCGCGGTGGCGACGTTCACGCCTGCGCCGACGGCCACTCCCGCGCCGATAGAGACCGCAACGGTCGCTCCGCCACCTTCCCCCGCGGCGGCCGAACGCACGCACAAGGTGAAGGCCGGGGATACGCTGTTGGGGATCGCACTGGAATATGGCGTGACCGTGGATGCGATCAAAACTGCCAACAACATGGCCGACGACACCATCTATCTGGACGACGTCCTCATCATTCCCGGACAGACGGCTGCGTCCACCGCAACGCCGGCGCCGGCGGGGACCGGCGTCATCCACGAAGTGGCGGCGAACGAGACGCTGGGGGAGATCGCCCTAAAGTACGGCGTCACAACCGACGCGCTGTTGAAGGCCAACAACCTGGATTCTGCCGACTTCATCAATGTGGGGCAAAAGTTGATCATTCCCGACGGCGGCGTCACGCCTACAGCCGCTCCTTGACTTCTCTCTGCGCCTTGGCATGAAAAAGCGCCCGGCATTAAGCCGGGCGCTTTTAGTACCCCTGATGCGACTTGAACGCATGCTACCGGCTTCGGAGGCCGATGCTGGCCGCGTTACCGTAACGTCGCTTCTGGGTTTCTGGCTTCCCCCCCGTCAGGGAGGCTTGTTGTCTCGTTTTGAGTGTAGCCGAAAAGAGGCCGTAAGTCAATTCCCCTTCTCAGTGTAACGCCCCCGCCTGTATCCAAGAGGTTGCGGGGTTGTCGCCGTCGTCTTGCGGTTCGTCTGGGGGAAATTCCCCCAGCTTCAAACGGGAAACGACAAACCCGACAGGGTTCTTCAAGTCAGTATGGCTTTCCGTGTAAGCAATCCAACTTTCAAGCAATTCTGACGTTACCCCTTGTTGGCAAAGTCGTTTCGCAACGCCCCGTTCAATGCCAAAGCTGATTAAGGCTTGAAGAAGATCATCGGCGGCATGTTGATTGTTTGTATGTAATGTTGTTTGTCCATTTTCTGGACTAGCGGCTAGTCCATTTTCTGGACTAGGCAATTCGTAATCCGTGTTAAGCCGATAGGCAAAGATCGGCTTGCCCGTTCCCTGACAAGTACCTGTTTGGAAGCGCAACAAGTAACCCGCCCGTAACAGTTCCGACAGGGCGTTACTGATTGTGGTGTTACTGCGTATGCCCGTTTTGTCCTTGAATTGTGAGTATGAAATTGTGTCCTGGGGCTTGTTCCATCCCTCGGTTTGTCGCAAGGCGCAAATCAACAGTTTGAACGCGCTTCCCGACAGGGCAGGCATAAACACGTCTGTCACGGCGTTGTGACAGGTAAAGAAGCCCCTTTCAAACGGCTTGACGGTACCCATCATGCACCTTCCACAAAGCGCGCTATCTCTTCCCACTTGTCCAGCCAGTAAGCCCACTTGCCCGAAAGATCGGCCTTGACAGTGATCTTCTTCCGTTGCGCCAGGCGATCTACAGGCACCACAAAAAAGCCTTTCGGCCTTCCGGCACCGTCCAAAGCAATCAAGATAACGACGCTGGCCTTGCGGTAATCCGTCTTGCCTTCCCGATAAAGGCAAAACTGATAGCCGACTTCCCCCCGCCCGTTCACCTTTGAAGGCGACGCTGTTTTGACTTCCAGGGGTATACCCTCGAAGGTCAGATCGGCGGCGCTTTCGGTAGTCACTTCCCCGATAGGGGTAAGCATCTGCATCACAAGTCGCTCCCCATAACTGCCTATGTCCGTATTGTGTGACACCTTAACCCCCTTGTTTTTCCTGGTTCTCCCCTCCCCCACCGTGCTTTTTGGTGGTGGTGGGGGAGTTTTCACGCACCACCACCACCACCACCACCAGCAAAAGCCCGCTTTACGGCCTTGCCCTTGCTTGTCCATTCGGCGGGTAGATTGTCGGCTTGGCGGGTGATATACCCCAGCGCCAACAGTTGCGTCAACAGGCGCATGGCTTGCGCGTCGTTAAGCCCCACGTCCATAAGCCCGCGCTTGCTCAAACGCTCTGCGCGTGCTACCAGGGCGAGGTCATCACGGCTTACCCCCAGCTCGTCATAGACAGCCCGCTTTACGCTGCCGTCTGCGTTGCGTTCAATCCATTCCAGGGTGATACGCTCGTTACTTGTCGCTGCCTCTGCTTGTAGCTGCTTCTCGTACAGTTCCCTTGACAGCTCGCCCTCTCGACTATCAGAGTAACGCACGTCAATGTTTCTCTGAAAGTCGTACAGGCCAGCCAACAAGCCCCCACCCAGCGATACAAGCACGGCCTCAAGTGTGGCTTGCGGGAAAGCCACAGATACCAGGATACTTCCCGTGATTCCCGCAAGCCCCACGAAAGCCGCCTTCGCGCCCGAAACGATCAATTGCTGCAACGCTGGGACATAGGCCGTTTCGGGCCCCACGGGTTGCCACGCTTGCTTTTCGATGCGGGAAAAGGCGCTTTCCCCTAAGCCCGCCTGATTGCGCTCTATGAATTGCGTCATAGTCCACCCCCTCTTGTGTTCAGTCTTACTCTGTGCTGTTGTTTTCTTCCTGCGTTAACGTCACCTGCGCTGGGGGAAGCTGTACCTGCTTCACAGGTAACAGCCTGACCAACGCTTGGGGAAGCTGGTACAGCTTCAGGGGCAACAGTTTAACCAACGCTTGGGGAAGCTGGTACAGCTTCGGAAGTAACAAGTTACGTTTCGGTTCCTGGTTCACTGTGACACCCCCCTTTCAAACTTGGGGAGAGGCGCGTTCCCGTTACGGTAACGGTACACGCGCAACGCCAGCCACAACTTAACTCCGACATAGTATGGATACAGCCAGTCAAACATTGTCATAACCTCCCTGTGATAGTCCCCCGACCTTGTGCCAGGGGTAGAAAACGAAAAAGCCCCACCTTGTACCGTTGCCGGTCTCAGGTAGGGCTTTCCAGGAATATACCACGTAACGCCCGCCAGGGTAGGGTGTACCTGGTAGGGTTTACGTGCTATAATTCAAGTAGCCCTACCGCTGCCTGTGCAACGGTAGAGTTAGACGCCTGACAAGTGTTACCAGCACTTGTCAGGCGTTGCTCGTTTATGGGGTGGGGTTAAGGTGCTGTCGCTTGGCTTCCCGTTCCGCAAGCCAGGCTTGCCCGTCTGCAAAGGCGATCAGCCACACTTGCGGATGGAGCTTCTTGCACGGTATCTTTCCCTGCTTGCAGAGACGCGCCACATACACGCCACTGACGCCCGCCGCCGCCGCCAGGCTGGCCGCCGTGAAGAAGTCCCCTTGTTGTGTTTTGCTCCGTTTGTCGCTCATATCAAGGATTATAGGTTCACAATTCAAAACTGTCAAGAAGCAAATTTGAAAGGCTCCCCACGGCCACTCTTGGCCTTTTTGGGGAGTTTATATCGGTCAAGGGTCATTTATGCTATGTATGACTCAATAAGCCCGCCAGAAGGATTTCTAAGGGCATTGTTTGCCCCGTAGCGCGTTTTTCTGGCATACCCCTGATAGAAACCCTATCTGCGCTTGTAACGCCGTTTCTGCAATCGGTCAAAATGCGTCCATCATTGTAAGGGCTGGGGCAAGGTTTCGGTTTCCAGGTTTCGGGGAAAAGCCCTTTCAACTTCCGACTATGTGCGTTATGTCAAGTATTTTCAAGTACTTTTCGGGGAGTGACCTTCTACAATCAATTCTAAGGCGTTATTTTTCGTTGAGAGTAGAAAAACCGCTTCCCCGAAAATAAACGGCTTGTAGGCGATTCTGGAAGGTGTTTTTAAAAAATAGTTTTGGGGTTTTGCCCTGTGAAGGGTGGGGAAAAAACTTCTTCTTCTCGGTTTCCACTCTCTCACTTCCCGAAACGACGCCAGAGACAGAGGGTAGAAAACTTGGAAGAAGAAGTTTTGAGGGTGGGGGTTTTCACCCCCTATAAGTTGCGCCTTGTGTCCGTTACCGTGTAACGCTCCCTTGTCCCGTTACCGTTGCCGTAGGAGGTCAGCAACGGAACGGGACGCAAGGAGGTTTACCTAACCACGCTGGTTTTCGAGTAGCACGGCCAGGATTCTGGCGTTTACCGAAACCTCTGGCCCGCTGTTCTCGAATTCCTGCGCAATTAGCATTTCAACGTGGAGCCGCGCCAATTCCTGACGTAGCTCCTGGATGCGCGTTTCGTTTCTGGGATTCGCTTTCTCCAGCTTGGCAATGGCGGCCTTGACGCTCTCCATACTGAGACGGATAACGCCAGGTAACTCCGTGCATCCTTCGTAGGCTTTAGCTGTCAACTGTAACCACATTGTACACCTGCGCTTGCGCGGCATCGTGGACGCGCTGGGCGTGAGCTTGCGCCAGTTTTGCGCGCCAGGTGGGACGCTTCAGATCGTCGGTATTCTTGCCGCCGATCATTCCGCGCCTGTCGGGAATCAGTTCCCCGAAACGCACGGTCAGGGCGTCTTGAATGGCAAACTGCTTGCGCAGGGCTTCTTTCCGTTGCGCTTTCGCGGCGTCCAGTTCCCCTTGCAGCGCGTTCAGGGCTTGGCGCTCTTCATCCCCGCCGCCGATGGCTTGCAGTTCTTGAATTGCGGCCACTTTCGCGCGCGCGCGCACTTCCAGTTCTTCAATGGTTGCGGAAATGTCCCGATATTCGTCATTCAGGGCTTCCCGTTGCGTTGCGAGGTCTTCAAGCAGGGTCAGGGCTTCCCGTTGCGCGATGGCGGCCAGGGCTTGGGGGATAACGGTCAGTTCACTGTGAACACGGGCAAGCTGGGCAATGTCGCCGGCGTCGGCGGCGATGGCGGCCAGCAAGTCACGGCGTTGGTCAAGTAACTCTTTGAAGCGAGATTGTAAGTCCATAGGTTTGTACCTCCTGCTCTCAGTGTAGCATAGGTGGGGATTAGGGGGCTTAATTCGGTCCCCATTGTCTCCGAACCTCCTCCATCGCCTTCCCTCCAAAGAAATCACCAGGATCAACGTAATCGCCGGGTTTCAAGACGACAGCTTGAGGTTCTTGGGTTCTACTGCGCTTTTTCGCCATAGCATCTTGTGTCAGCTTGACCAGGCTGTACGGCACTGGGGTTTTTAGATCGTCCTGACGCATCTTTAGCGCAACTTCACGCACAAGCTCCAGGTCTCCATCACTGACCCGCACCAACTTGAACGCGCCGTTAAGCCAACTACACACTTCCGACTTGCTTTGAAAGTCTGGCACCATCCCCATGTCTTTGCGTAACCCCCTCAGAAGGCGCAAAATCAGCCCGCGATCCGCGTCTTGATGGTCTTTAAACCACGCATTGACAATAGGGTTTGGTTCCCAGTCATTGAACTGTTGTGACGGTATCTTTCCTGGAAGGGTAACAGTTTCGGTTTCAGTTTCAGAAGTTTCAGCGAAAGCGCGCGCGCCTTCCGCGTTAGCGGAAGGGGAGTGTGTTGTAGTCTCTGTTACTGTCTCTGTTACTGTGTCTGTTATAGATTGTGAAGTTTTTAGGGAATCCATTGTCGAATTTTCGGTAATGGATTGTGAAGTTTTTAGGGAATCCATTGTTAAAAATTCGATAAACAGATTATGAAACTTTTCATAATCGAACTTGTAATGACAGGTAGGTGATCCGTTTGCCTTTTTCAGCTTAAACTCTAGCACTCCGAGGTTTACAAGTTGCTCCGTATACTTGTTGACCTTGTACTGGGACAGCATTGTTTCGGTTTGCCATTCTTCGTGTTTTTTGTAGAACCACCCATCTTTGCGCTTGCTCTTGTCGCTCCAAAAAATCAACTGAGAGAGAAACACGCCACCCTCAAGGCTTCCCATAAATCTACAAAGTTCCATCGGTACACCCAGGGCTTTGTGTTCTCCGGGGAAGGATGAAATTAACTCCCTTACCGCGTCGTAGTTGCTCATTTCCGCACCCCCTTTGGAGAAAAAAGGGCGCAAAAATCAAAACCTGTGGTATAGTGAGGGTACAAGTCGCTGCTCAAACGCTTGTCCCAAGTCCCGCCGTTGCTCTCGGCGGGCTTTTCTTTTTCTACGCACATAGTAACCTCCCCTGTTTCGTTTCTGTGACGGTTTCCGCTTCTGTCCCCGTTTCCGTTCCCGTTGCGGTTCTCTGTGAAGCGAAGTAAGCGCGCAGGGCTTGCCGTATGACCTTTGAACGGTTTGACCGTGTTTTGGCTTCGGCTTCCCTGTCCACCTGGTACAATAGCTCTTTTGGCAGTCTAACCCCTACAAACATAGTAACCCCCTTTGCGAGTGATTTGTTAAACACTCTTATTGTAGCATAGTGGGGGATTTGTTCAGATTTCAGATAATTTAAAAGAAAAACATCTTTTAAACTCTTAAAGCTGAGATTTGCATTTTAAGGCGTTTTTCTTGCCTTCCAGGTCTTAGGATATAGGGGTAGGCAGAAAAACGCCTTAGAATTGATTGTAGGGGCTTCTGGGGGCTTACTTGGGGCCTAAAAGATCGTCCATCGGAGAGAAAACGGCGGAAACATCGGCGGCGGCCAGGTGAATGTAACCCTTTGAGGTTTCCAGATCGGCGTGTCCAAGCACCTGCGCAATCAAGAAAGCGTTGGGGAATTTGCGCGCCAGGTTCGTGGCGAAAGTATGCCGGCACTTGTGACAGGTCACGCGAAAGCCGCATTTCTGGGAAAGCCGCGTCATCACGGTTCCCAGCGTGTAGTAGGACAAGGGTGTACCACGCTCGGAGAGGAAGAAAACGGTTTCGGCTTTGTCGTCAGGCTTGCGGTATTGGTTGACATAACGCCATAACACCTTGCGGCACAGTTCCCCGACCCGTACCTGGCGGTACTTGTCGCCCTTGCCGTGCCTCACCGTGACCATGCCTGTCAACACGTTCACGTCTTCCAGGGTCAGGGCAATCAGTTCCCGTTTCCGTAACCCTGAGTCAAGCGCCAGGAATACGATACAGTAATCACGGTATGACGTGGCTTGGGCTTGCTCCAAGAGGGTGTTTATCTGCGCTTGGGTGAAGGTTTCCACCTGGTCTTTGGGGAGTTTTGGCCTGCGTAGTTTCGCGCTGGGGTCACTTTCGAGGATTTCTTCACGGACAGCCCAGCGAAAGAACGTTCTCAGGCTGCGCGTGTAACGATGGATTGTCCAAGCTGATAACTTGCGCCCTGGTTGCTCGGTAAAGACGGGGTGATCTGTCCCTGCGTAACGGTTGCGGTCTTGCTCGTAAACGATGAACCGCCGCAAGTCGCCCGCCGTCACGGTTTGGGCGTCGGGGTCTTCCAGGAAGGTGGTAAACTCCTCCAGAATGGCGGTATACAGTTCAATGGTCTTGGGGGATAGGTTGCGGGCTTGGCAGTCAAGCAAGAAGCCCTCGGCCAGCTTTGAGAGTAGCATATTGTCTCCGTTTCCTGTTTCGTTGCTACGGAAACAACAAGCCCCCGCATAACGCGGGGGCCGTAAGCCAGAAGTACCCCTGATGCGACTTGAACGCATGCTACCGGCTTCGGAGGCCGATGCTCTATCCAACTGAGCTACAGGGGCTTAGGCGAGGGTCATTGTACCATAACCAGGTGATTTCACAAGTCCTCTTGTTGTCAGGCCGTTTCCCTGCGGTATAATGCACCCTGTGAAACATAAGGCAGTAAACCGCAAAACCTAAGAGAACGCGGAAAAACACGGAAGAACACGGAATAAATTTAAAAGCCTTATCCGTGTGATCCGTGGCATCCGTGTCCATAAAGATTCTCGTGGAACACGCAAATCTTTCCAAGTGACACTGTGAAATGTGAGGCCGGCATGCCCAGGTTGTTGCGTTTCATCAACCAGGGTACCGGGTGACTGGGAGGCCATATGAAGTTAGGGCGCAGGATCGGGGTGCTTATTTCCCTGTTGATATTGCTGGCAGGCTGTTGGGGTGTTTCCCCGCCGTTTACCGACGATTTTTCCGATCCGAATAGCGGGTGGGGAGCGGCTACTCCTGAAGAGTATATGCGGGGGTATCAGCAGGGACGTTATCTGATGCAGATTGACGTGCCGGACTGGTTTGTCTGGGCGACGTCAGGGCGCGTCTATGAGGACGTGGCGGTTGAGGCGCTGGTGCGCTCAGAAGGCACGCAGGATAATCACTATGGTGTGGTTTGTCGCTATGAAAAAGGGCAATTCTATTATTTCGCCATCAGCGCCGACGGCTATTATGCGATTTTCCGTCACATGGATTCCGGAGAACTTGAGTCGTTGACCGGCGCGGCGATGTTGCGCACTTCTCTGATCAACACTGACGGGACGGATAATCGCCTGTTGGCCGTCTGTGAAGGCTCGCGTTTGACGTTATTTGTGAATGGAGAGCAGGCGGCGCAGGTGAAGGATAGCGCCTTAACGCGCGGCGATGTGGGCATGGCGGCCGGCGCGGTGGATCAAGGCGGCACAATTGTCTGGTTTGACAATTTCGACGTGCGTGAGCCATGAACGTTTGGGATGAGGAGAGGCGGATGCGTTTTTGGAAATGGTTGCTGTTGGGGGCGTTGGTGAGTAGCCTGTGGGCCTGCGCTGGTGAGAAGAATGCTGTGTGGCGCGAATCTTTTGACGAAGCGGGGGAGTGGCGGCTGAGTTCCGACGCGGCGGCGGATGTCGCCATCTCTGAGGGACAGTTGGTCATCGAGGTTACCGAGGTGGGACAAATTGCCTGGACTTCAACGCCGCGCACTTACACCAACTTTACCGTGCAGGTGGACGCTACGCAGTTGGCTGGCCCGGACGACAATGAGTACGGCGTGTTGGTGCGGATGGAGAAGGACACCAGTTTCTACGCCTTCTCGATCAGTGGGGATGGGTATGCGCGCGCGGCTTATTACGACGGGGAGGTCTGGACCGTGTTGGGTAATGACTGGTTCGCCACCGCTGCGGTCCATCAGGGCGCTGCGCTCAACCATTTGGCCGTGGAGGCTCAGGAAACGGCTTATGTTTTCCGGGTCAATGACCAGGAAGTCTTGCGGGTTGAACACACTGCCCGGCAAAAGGGCGATATTGGTTTATATGCCGGCGCTTTCAGTGAGGCCGGTGTCGTCATTGCTTTTGATAATCTTGAGGTAGAACCGTTACCGTAAATGCCTATGACTACTGAAAAAAACAATCCAGACATTCAACACTACCCCTGGGCACGCGCGCTGCTGGTCGTCGTGTTGTACGGCGCTTTGTTGGTGTTCCTGTGGCATTTTCCCACTGAGGGTGGCCGCACGTTCTTTCAAGGTCTCTTCAGGGGCTTCCTGTACGTGCTTGCCGGCCTCGCGTTGGTCGGGATCACTCTGCTGTTCTTCATCTTCCTGCCTTTGCCGGCCCGACTCATCCGGGATATTGACAAAGAAACGGATGTATCGGAGACTGACCAGGAAGACGAAGGCGTAGAAGTCGTGAACTCTGGCCGTGCTTTTATGATTCCGGGACTGAAGAATGCTGAAGCGGCTGTCTGGGAAATGTTATATGCCATTGAAGAAGACTTCAAACCGACCGCTGCTATTTGTCTGGACACTCAGAGTGGGGTCCTCATTGTCACTGACGATGACCCTGAAGAGGCCGATTTTCTGATTGAGGAGATTCGGGTACGTCTACGTGATTTGAAACTGGCTATGCGCTCCCCGCATTAAATTCATCCTGTAAGGGGAAACCGGGTTTCTGTTGCTTGGGAAACCCGGTTTCTGGTGTAAATGTATGCACGTCTATCTGGAATCATTGGGATGCCGTCTGAATGCCGCCGAGATAGAAGACCTGGCGCGGCAGTTTGCCGGGGCCGGTTGGGAAGTGACGGCGTCGCCGGAGGGGGCTGAGGTGATTGTGCTGAACTCGTGTGCGGTGACGGCGCAGGCCGCGCGGAAAAGCCGCCATCGGCTGCACACGCTGCATCACCGCTGCCCCCAGGCGCGTCTGGCGGTGATCGGATGCTGGGCCACTGCGGAGGAGACGGGCGCGCAGCAGCTCCCCGGCGTCGCCTGGGTGATTCCCAACCGCGATAAGGCGCGTGCGGTGGCGATTGTCACCGGCATCTCGGCGGCGCCGGCCGCCTGGGAACCGGGCCGGTGGGGACGCACGCGCGCGTTCCTGGCAGTGCAAGACGGCTGCGATCATACCTGCACCTACTGCATCACGCGCCGCCTGCGTGGGGCGGCGCGTAGCCGCCCGCTGTCTGAGGCGGTGGCGGCAGTCCAGCATCTGGCGGCGCAGGGGGCGCAGGAAATCGTGTTGACCGGCGTGAGCCTGGGCGCTTACGGGCACGATTTGGGCATGGCGGGGGGACTGGCGGCGTTGGTTGAGGCGATTCTGGCGGAGACGGCGATTCCCCGTTTGCGCCTGTCCTCGGTTGAGCCGTGGGATATGGATGCACGCTTGTTACAGTTCTTGCGCCACCCACGTTTTTGTCGCCAACTGCATTTGCCGCTGCAATCCGGCGCGGAGCCGGTGCTGCGGCGGATGGGGCGGCGATTCACGGCAGCGCAATTCGCGTACATGGTCGCCGACGCCCGCGCGCTCTGCCCGGAAGTTGCGCTGACCACTGACCTGATTGCCGGCTTCCCCGGTGAAACCGACGCCGATTTTGCCGCCACCTGCGATTTTGTCGCCCACATTGGGTTTGCCCGCCTGCACGTTTTCCCTTACTCGGAACGCGCCGGGACGCCGGCCGTCCGACTGCCGGATTCTGTGCCCCAGGAAGTGCGCGCAGAACGTGCGGCGCAGTTGCGCGCCTTAGGCGACCGGTTGGCGGCGGAGTATCGTGGGCGCTTTGTCGGCCAGACGCTGCCGGTGTTGTGGGAACAAAAGGATGCGTTGGGACGTTGGCATGGGTGGGCGGACAATTATCTGGAGGTCAGGGCGGAATCGGGAACAGATTTGTATAACCATATCACGCCGACTCGGCTGGTGGCTGTGGGTAAGACGGGGCTGCTGGGCGTCGTTGACACTGGCGCGCCGGCTGAACTTGGCGTCCCCGGCTACCGGCGGCCTTGCGCGTCTTCTGTTGCATGATCATCTCTCGGTGGGATGGGAATATTCAAATGGAATTGTCCCGTAAGTTGACGGTTTATGTCAGATGTGGTATATATTCGTTCTTAGTGTGCCAGCGTCGCCATTTATGGTCCCTTTCAGGGCGGGGTAAGGGATCGGGTGATGTGCCGACAGTGTGTAAAAAGTTTTACCATAACCAGTGTAAGGAGTTTGTGATGGAACAGTCTCTATGGCGCAAAGAGCGCAAAATTTTGGTGGTCGCTATGCTATGTGCCGCCATCTGTTTAGGAATGGTCTGGCTTGCTTCCTCTACCCTGATGGTGCGGGCGGATGAGGGTACTCTCTTAATGGGAACTTCATACAAAGATGCCACTCCTCGTGAAGTTTCACCCGGCGGGACAGTGAACTATACCATCGTGTTACACAACAACAGTCAGATCAGCCCCACCGGCCAGGTAACAGTGACGGATGTGTTGGACGAACGGTTGAGTAAATCAGGCGTCACGCAGATTTTACCGGAAGGTGTTGGCTATTCCCTGCCGCCGCAAGGGAATACGCTGCGCTTTGTAGTTTTCTCGATGGAACCTGGCGCTAGAGTGACCGTGACCTTCCAAGCCGTAGTCACTACCACAGTGCAACCCGGCGAGGTGATCACGAACACTGCTGTGGTCAGTGATGGCTCGGGCGATTTGCTGTTGCCTGTGACGGTCACGGTGGCGGCCCTGCCCACGACGGAAATTGATAGTCCGTGGAACCTACAGCATTTCACGCAGCGGGGGATGGTCGTCATTCGGGGGCGTGTCTGGGCGGGCAGTATGCCGGCCGGTTTCCCCCAGGCGCCCCACCTCTTGTCCATCTCGAATGGCGGCGGCGCCTTTAATCAGTACGTGGTGCAGTGGGAAAGCGTCGCCAATGCGCAACTCTATACACTGCAAGAGTCTACAGATGCCAGTTTTGCCGTCATCAGCGACGAGCAGACGACGACCAATTTGTCAATTCCGTACACCAATAAGACCCGTAATCGGACGTACTATTATCGGGTCAAGACCTTCACCGGGAATTACGAAAGCCGCTGGAGCAATATGCAGGCGGTTGTGGTGAATGCGGCGCAGGTAGCCGGGGCGCTGGTGCCTGGCGCGCCGGCGGCGCAGGCTGTGCAGGCGCCCAATGCTGCCCCACTGGTAGACCTGGTGATCACACGGGTGGGCGGCCCGACCATCAATACCTATGCGGCAACTGTCGTGCCCGATCCGCTGGGCGGCGACTGGTGGAACTGGACTTACACGTGGACTTTGCCTATCGAAAATGAAGTGACACAGTATACGCTTCAGAGTATCGGCAAGGATATCATCGGGAATTACGATCCGGCCAAGACGGACACGATTACCGTCACCATCAGAAATGGCATTCGCTACGTCTATCTGCCGCTGCTCGTGAAACGCTACCCGCCCGTTCCGTACGCGGCTACTTTGAGCCTGGCCAGTAACGACACGTTTGGCACCTATCAACTGAGTTGGAACTATAATCATTCCCAATTTGCCCCGACCAAATACCGCCTCCAGGAAGCTACTGACGCCAACTTTGCGAATCTAATTGTGAACGCTGAGTTGGCGCCCGGTGTCACTACCCAAGCCTACGCGAACAAGACCGCAGGGACTTACTATTACCGCGTCCGGGGCATCAATGCTTATGGCGAAGGCGAGTGGAGCAACGTCATCAGTGTGGTTGCTAATCCGCAGGTGCCTTTCGCCCCTGTACTTGCCGTGGCCTCGAACAATGGCTATGGGACTTACCAGTTGAGCTGGACCTATCCCGACACGCGGTTCTTGCCCACTCACTATCGTATTCAAGAGTCCACCAACGTTAACTTCACTAGCCCATCCGACCTGGTGCTTGCCCAGGGCGTCACTACCGCCTCCTATTCCGGCAAAGCGGTGGGAACGTACTATTATCGCGTGCGGGGGATTAACGCGATTGGCGAGGGCGTGTGGAGCAATGTCATCACCATTAGCGTCACCGCGAGTGGTTACTTCGACGATTTCGACAACTCGGCCAGTGGTTGGTTCCGGGGAACGTTGCAGGAAAGTGGGCGTAACGTGGTGTCGGGGCTTTACATGAGTGACGCCACCTATCGCGTTAAGGTGATGCTCAATACAAGCGGGTTGAACAACTACCGGATGGGAATCATGCCTGCGCCCTATGTCCATACGGATAGTTCTTATGATGTGGAAGTAGACCAAAGCTTTAAGAAAGCCGACGATCAGACGGTCGAGCCTACCGGGGGCAAAGCCGGGTTGGTTTTCCGCGCCGATTATAACACCGCTGGCTACTTCCCGACCATTTACGTGGTGGAATGGAACTACGATGGCAGTTGCGCGGTGTATAAGTACAGCAAGATTGGCGGCAAGTTGACCGATCTGCGGGGCAATGTAATTACGTGGGAGCCGTTGTATAGCTGGTCGGGCGGTTGCGTGGCCGCCGGGTATGACAAGAACCTCCATGTGAAGGTTGAAGTGCGCGGCAGCAATGCCACCGTTTACCTGGGCACCAAAAACTTGGGAACTTTCTCTGGCATCGGCGGGGCAAACCGGATGGGCGTGCTCACTGGCTCTTGGGAGCGCACGCCGGTGGAGTCCGCCTTTGACAATTTCAAGGTCACTGAAAAGTAATCTGTGTGTCAGGACGATATGGGTGTTGTGCGGGCAGTCCTCTGCCCGCAC
>DAOUGD010000104.1:0-32525 GCA_034429475.1 Anaerolineae bacterium | reverse complement strand
CTGGGGCGCGGGGGCGGCGGGTTGGCCTCTATATCGCCGCCAAATAAGGTCAGCCACTCGGCGACTTCGCCTTCGGAGATGTCGTCCGGCTTTTCGCCGCGCGGTGTCGCTGGGAGCGGGGCCACGGGATGGCCCACCTGTTCGCCAATGGGGACGGAGGTTTTGCCAGTGGGCGGTGGCGGCGCGACCGGACGCCGCTTGCCGGGCGCGTCGCGTATGGGACGGGGAGGAACTGGCGACGCGGGCGGCGGCTCAGGCAATGGCGACGCAGGCGGGAGATCGGTGGGTTCGGGGAAGACGGCCAGCCAGTCGGCGACTTCGGCGGCGGAGATGGCGTCGGGTTTCTCTTTCCAGGTGTCGGGCAATTGATTCAGCCGTTCGGCGAATTCCTGCGCCGTGAGCGTCCGCGCGCCCACGTCTTCCGCCCCGGCCAGCACCTCCCGGTCGGACGACACTACCGTCCAATTGCCGGCGTCGCGCAGTTTGCGCAGCCGCGCCCGGATCACGCGGTCGGCGTTGGTGTGGAAGCGTGCGGCAAACACCACCTGGATGTCGGGTGTGGAGAGGGCGGGCGCGTAACCGCCGGGGATGCCGCCGTCGAATACAACGATGGCCTTGCGGCGCTCACGCCCGGCCCAGGCGCGCAGCTTCAACACCAGCTTGGCTTCGTCGTGTTCTTCGGTCAGGTCAATGTCAGGCAAGGCTGCGATTACGTTATGTCCATCAATTAGGTAAGGCATACATTGGCTTTCATTCTATATGATGCGTGAAACGTGAAACGTGAAACGTGAATAGCAAAATCATCACGTTTCACGGTTTACGCTTCACGGTTGAGTTATCTTAAGCGGGATGGCAGGAATGTCAATGAGAAAAGGCGGTTGTCAGGGGTGGAGCGTGGGGCTATAATCCCCAATATGAAACGTAAAATGTGAAACGTGAGGCTTTCACTATGGAGTGCCCCGTTTCATGTATCTGAATTTGCAGAGGTTATGAAGTAAGGTAAGGAGGTGTTTATGTCTGAACCTATCAATAAGTCGGAAAAGCCTTCAGCGTCCTTGCAAAAGGCGGACCCCAATAAATTCTTCGGTTGGTTTGAGGAATTTTTTGGACAGTTCCGTCTGGGTTGGCGGTTGTTGCTGGATGGGCGGGTGTCGGTGTTCACAAAAATCATCCCGGTGTTGACGACGGCGTATATCCTATCGCCCATTGACTTGTTCCCGGACCTGGCGCTGGGATTTGGGCAGTTGGACGATCTAGCCGTCTTCTTGATCGGGTTGCGGTTGTTCATTGATATGTGCCCGCCGGAGCTGGTGGACGAGCACAAAGGCGGCACTCCACCCACGCCGCAGATGCCGTCCAACTGGACGCCGCCGGACGATGTCATTGACGTCGAAGCGCGGGTACCGGAGACTTCGGACGATTGGGGTGACGACTAATGAAGCCGCTCGTTGAGTGCGTCCCCAATTTCAGTGAGGGCCGCGACCGCGCGGTGATCGAGGCGATTGTGGCGGCAATGCGTGCCGTGCCGGGCGTGCAGCTCCTGGGCTACGAGTCGGACGTGGATCACAACCGCACGGTGGTGACGCTGGTGGGCGCGCCCGTCGCTGTGCAGGAAGCAGCCTTCCAGGGAATCAAGACGGCGGCTGGCCTGATTGACATGGATCAGCATCGCGGCGAACATCCCCGCCTCGGCGCGACGGACGTGGTGCCGTTTGTGCCGATCAGCGGCGTCTTGATGAGCGACTGCATCACCCTGGCCCAAGACCTGGGCCGGCGCGTCGGGGAAGAACTGGGAATCCCGGTCTACCTGTACGAACGGGCCGCGCTGCGCCCGGAGCGCACGAATCTGGAGGATGTGCGGCGCGGGGAATATGAACTGCTCAAGAAGGAAATCGGCGTCAACCCGGCGCGCGATCCCGACTTTGGCCCGAAAACGCTCGGCAAGGCGGGGGCCACCATCATCGGGGCGCGGCCCTACCTGGTGGCCTTCAATGCCTACCTCAACACCGCCGACGTGCGTATTGCGCAGGCCATTGCGCAGGCGGTGCGCCAATCCAGCGGCGGCTACCGGTATGTGAAGGCGATGGGCATTTTGGTGGCCGGGCAGGCGCAGGTTTCGATGAACATGACGAACTTTAGCAGCACGCCGCTGCATCGCGTGCTGGAAACCGTCCGCAGCGAGGCAGCGCGGTACGGCGCGCGGGTGACACACACCGAAATCGTGGGGTTGACGCCGCAGCAGGTGCTCCTCGATGCCGCGCAGTGGTACTTGCAACTGGACGACTTCGACGGTGAGCAAATCCTGGAGAACAAGCTGGCCGCGCAGGACGAAGGCGCGCCGTTGGGCTTCCTGGACGCGGTGGCGGCCAACACCCCGACGCCGGGCGGCGGGTCGGTGGCGGCGCTGGCAGGCGCGCTGGCCGCCGCCCTGACCACGATGGTCGGACGGCTGACGGTGGGCAAGAAGAAGTATGCTGATGTGAAGGACGAAGTCGGCGCGATCATCTTGGACGCCGAGCGACTCCGGGCAACACTGGCGGCGCGCATCAACGAGGATGCCGCCGCGTTCGACGCGGTGATGGCAGCGAACAAGCTTCCGAAGGAAACGCCGGAAGAACAGGCGGCGCGCGCGGCGGCGGTGCAAGCCGCGACGGTGACGGCGGCAGAAGTCCCGCTGGCGACCGCCCGCGACGCCTTGCGCGTGATGGAGCTGGCCGACGAAGTCGCGCGCAAGGGCAACGTCAATGCCGTGACGGACGCGGCGACTGCCGGCTGGCTGGCGCTGGCGGCGATGCAGGGGGCTGCGCTCAACGTGCGGGTCAACGCGGCGTCGCTGGAGGACGCCGCGCAAAAAGCCGCGTGGCTGGCGGAGGTGACGCAAATCCTGACGCGCGCGCAAACGTTGATCGCGCAAATTCAGACAACTGCGGAGCAGCGGGCGGGGTTGTAGAGAATCTTGTTTCACGCAAAGGCGCAAAGGCGCGAAGGGAAACTTCGCATCTTTGCGCTTTTGTTTAGGACGCAGATTCACGCAGATTTTCGCAGATAATAAAGAAAAAATCTGCGTTTATCCGCGTGAATCTGCGTCCTAAATTTTGGGCCGTTTGAGGTAAGCGGGGGGCATCGTCTCAACCAGGTAGATGAGTGGCGTGGGGTGGTAAAAGGCAATCCCATTGGCGTGGGCGGCGGCGGCGTCCACGGTGAGGATGACCGGTTCGGGGGTGTGGCGCAGGGCGATGCTGCGGGCGGTGGCTTCGTCTTCCGCCAGGTGGACGTACTGCCGCGCCATCGGCTTCAGGCCTTCCTGGAAAATAGTTTCCAACGCTTCCGGCGTGGTGCCGTGATAGAGCACGTCCGGCGGCGTGACGGCCTCGTATTCGGGGCGCAGGGCGGTGTGGCCGTACAGGGCGCGGATGTAATCGCCATCGGGCCGAATGACGATTTCAAAGCGTTGGCGGCCCGGCAGGGTCAGCACGGCGTCCACGTCCGCGCGGGTGGCCCAGCGGAAGTTGGGCAGACCCTTGAGGATGCGCATGATGTCCGCCACGCGGGCATATCCCGCCGCATCCAGCGCCAGCGGAAATTTCTCCGGCCGGTGGCGCAGCAGCAGCGAGAGGAATTTGCTCAGTTTTTGGAGTTGGGGAGTGTTCATGGGTGTGTCCTCTGGGAACTGGAAACTGGAAATTGGTAATCGGAAACTGGAAATCAGTAACTGGAAATTGGTTGCTGGTTACTGATACCGATTACCGATTACTGATCACCGATTACCGATTTCCAATCATTCATTTCCACTTATCCGCCACAGATTGGCGCGGAATTGGGTTTGTTCTTTTTTGCTGGAGGTGGCGAGGAAGCGGGCGAGGCGGACGCGGCGGGTGTCGTCGCGGCGCGGACATTCCAGCTCCGGCGGAAACGTCCAATCCTGCGCGCGGGCGTAGCGGGCGATGTCGGCTGCCGGTGCGTAGATCAGCGGGCGGATGAGGGTGAAGCGTCCCTCAAAGAAGCTGCGGCGCGGCGGCAGCGATTCCAGGCGACCTTTGTAAAGCAGGCTCATCAGGGTGGTCACGGCGGCATCGTCGGCGTGGTGGCCGTAGGCGACTTTGTTACACCCCAGCGCGTCGGCGGCGAAAAACAGCGCCTTGCGGCGGTTAAACGAACAGCGGAAGCAGGCCATCGGCAGCGCCTCGCCCGGCGGGACTGCCAGCGGCGCGATGTGGTAAGGTACGCCCAGGCTTTGCAGCCACGGCTCCAGGGTGGGGACAAGAGCCGGCAGTCCGACGCCCGCGCCGTCAATGTGGACGGCGACAACTTCGTACCTGCCGGGGACGTCCACCCCATGCATCAGCAAGTCCAGCAATACGCGGCTGTCCTTCCCGCCGGACACCCCCACGGCGATGCGGTCGCCGTCCGTGATGAGGTCGAAATCGCGGATGGCGCGATTGAGCAGCGAGTGCAGGTGAGATGGCATACGAGTTAGGAGTTAGGAGTTAGGAGTTAAGAGTTAGGAGTTAGGAGTTAAGAGTTAGGATGGGATTGACGGTGTTGCGCTGACTCGCTTTTTCGCCGATCCGCCTTTCCGCTGATCCGCTTTCTCGCTTCATGATGCTTTCAGCCGCTTCTCGTACTGCCGCTCGTAGTATTGTTTGTACAGGTCGCCGCTTTTGATGGGACGCCACCACGCTTCGTTTTCGGCGTACCAACGCACGGTCTTGGCGACGGCCTCGGCGCAGGTGTGGTGACATTTCCAGCCGAGGGCGCGCAGTTTGCTCACGTCGAGCGCGTAGCGGCGGTCGTGACCGGGCCGGTCGGCCACGTGTTTGATGAGGCTCTCCGACTTGCCCAGGGTTTCCAACACGACCCGCGTCATCTCGATGTTGGTCATCTCGGAGCCGGTGCCGACGTTGTAGATTTCCCCCAGTTTTCCCCGGTGCAGCACCACGTCAATGCCCTCGCAGTGATCCAGCACGTACTGATAGTCGCGCACCTGTAGCCCGTCGCCGTAGACGGGGAGCGGCTGGTCGTCTATGGCGTTGGTGGCAAACAGCGGCACGACTTTCTCCGGGTACTGGTACGGGCCGACGTTGTTCGCGCCGCGCGTGATCGTGACGGGCAGACCCCACGAGGCGTGGTATGCCAGCGTCATCAGGTCGCCGGCGGTCTTGCTGGCTGAGTAGGGACTACGCGGTTCGTAGGGATCGGTCTCCGCAGAGCGGCCCGTCAACACCTGCCCGTAAACCTCATCGGTGCTGACCTGGTGATAGCGTTCCAACTGGTGCGTTTTGGCTGCTTCGAGCAGGACGTAGGTGCCGTACACGTCGGTTTGAATGAAAGACCCCGGCTCTGTCAAAGAACGATCCACGTGCGTCTCGGCGGCAAAGTTGACGATGGTGTCCAGCTTGTAGTCCGTGATCGTCTGTTCCACCTGTTTCGCGTCACAGATGTCGCCTTGCATGAAGGCGTAGCGGTCGCCAAAGCGCTCCGCCACGTCCTGCAAATTCTCCCGCCGCCCGGCGTAGGTCAGCTTGTCGTAGACGACGATGAAATAGTCGGGGTATTTCTCCAGCATATAGCGCGTGAAATTCGAGCCGATGAAGCCCGCGCCTCCTGTCACCATCAAACGTTGCATTGTGAGCCTCCTTAAGTAGCCACAGAAACACAGAGAACACAGAGAAAATACTCTGCGCACTCCGCATGTTCTGCGGTGAAATGATTTTTTTTCCCCCGTTCATTGTAACACAAAAAGGCCGGGACGTATGGGGTTAAGGCTTCAGGCAATCTTAATCTATCTGTAACCTAACTCAAAGCCCTTCCGAGGTAAGATGATTTTGAACTTAATCATTGGAAAAATGCCTATGAATACACAAAAAAGAGTTCCCTTAGTGGCGATGAACCGGCTCAAGCCGGAAAATGCGGCGGCGGAAATCTCGCGGCTCAACCACGACCTGGCGCGGCGCGCGCAGGAATTGGCGATGCTGAACAAAGCCGGCCAGATGATGACGTCCAGCCTCGATCTCAATGCGGTGCTCGCTACCGCACTGGATGAGGTGATCCGCCTGTTGGATGTGGTGGGCGCGTCGGTCTGGCTGTTGGAGCCGGCGCCAGGGGAAGGCCCGCGATACGCTACCCGTTGGCTGGTGTGCCGCGAAGTCGCCGGCGCGCAGCAGGATGTGGTGCGCAACTGGCGGCTGGCGCCGGGGCAGGGCATCGTTGGGTGGGTGGCGCAGAACGGCCAACCTCTGATTGTGCCGGACGTGCAGGCCGATGGCCGGCACTTCCAGGAGGTGGATCAGCGCACCGGTATTCCGATACGTTCCATCCTCAGCGCGCCGTTGCAGGTGAAGAATACCGTCATCGGCGTTCTGGAGGTAGTGGATACGCGGATGAACCGGTTTACAGCGGACGATCTGACGCTGGTGGAGCCACTCGCCGCCTTTGCCGCCATCGCTATGGAGAACGCCCGCCTGTATGCCGAAGCCAAGCGCCTGCGCGACTTCAACGAGGAGATTGTGCAAAGCATTGAAGAAGGCGTGTTGTTGGAGAACGCGGCCGGGTACATCACCTTCGCCAATACCAAAATGACCGATCTGTTGGACATTCCGGCTGCCGACCTGTTCGGTCAACATTGGACAGGACTGCCGGTCGCCGAAAGTCTGATGCCGCTCCACGAATGGGTCGGGGAACCGCCGGAGAACCCTGCGACGCACTACGAAACCGAACTGGTTGCAGCCGACGGACGGCGCATCCCGGTGTTCGTCAGCGGGCGGCTGCTCTGGTCGCCGGCGCCGAATCAGGAAGAAGCCCACTTCGCGGGCATCCTCGCCGTCTTCACCGACATTACCGCACGCAAAGAAGGGGAGGCGGCGCTCCTCCGCCGCAACAAGGACCTGGCGACGTTGAACGCCATCGCCACCGCGATTGGACAGCCGATGGGGCTGGATAAAGCGTTCCGGGTGATTTTGGACAAGGCGTTGGAAGTCACCAACATGCCGGCGGGAGCGATTCATCTGTTGGACATCAGCAAGGGCACACTGAATCTGGCCGCGCAGCACGGATTGCCGGCCGCCCTACGCGCCGAAGTCAAAACCATCAACCTGGGGCAAGGGCCGATTGGGCAGGCCGCCAAGTGGGATAAATCCATTGTCCAGGAGCGCACGCCAACGGACGTCGGCAGCAAAGGCGGGGACGAGTTGCGGGGCTACGCCGGGCTGCCGATCAACTCCCACAACCGGGTGCTGGGCGTGTTCAGCGTGTACAGCCACAACCTGGATCAACTGAACGTCCACGAGGTACAGCTCCTCACCGCCATTGCGAACCAGATCGGCGTCGTCGTCGAAAATACGCGCCGCGCCGAGGAAGTCGCCCAGATGGAAATCTTGCGCGAATTGAACCGGTTGCGCTCCGAGCTGATTGCCAACGCTTCGCACGAACTGCGGACGCCGCTAGGGTTGATCAAGGTTTTCTGCACCTCACTGCTGGCAGAGGACGTGGAATTTGACGCGACAACGCGCCAGCAGTTCCTGCGGGGGATTGACGAAGAGACCGACAAGTTGAAGCTCATCGTGGACAACCTGCTGGGCCTTTCCACTCTGGAAAGCGGCCGGCTGCGGCTGGACCAGCATCCCACCGATTTGGGGGAGTTGGTACAAAAGGTGACGGAAGCTATGCAGATGGAGATTGATAGGAGTGAGGCGCTGTTGCCGGATAAACGTCACCATTTCGTCTTGGACTTTCCCCCAAATCCCCTGGTTGTGCCGATAGACGCCAAGCGCATTGAACAAGTGCTGCGCAATCTGTTGAACAACGCCCTCAAATATTCGCCCAACGGCGGCGCCATCACCATCCAGGGGCGCGGGGATAAGTGGCAGGCATTGGTGCGCGTCAGCGACGAGGGCCTCGGGATGCAGCCGGAGGATTTGGAACGCATCTTTGACCGGTTCTACCGGGTCGAGGACGAGACGACGCGCGCCATCGGCGGCGTGGGGTTGGGACTGGCGGTCTGCAAGGGGATTGTGGAGGCGCACGGCGGGCGCATCTGGGCCGAGAGTACGCCGGGAGTGGGTACCCACTTCTACTTCACGCTGCCAATGGCCGAGACGGACGAGTTGTGATTGTGATTTTGGTCAGCAGATTGAGCAGATTAAGCAGATTTTGACGATGGTTTTTTCCGTTGAATCCGTTCAATCCGTTGAGACGTTTGTGGAGGCATTGTATGAACAAGCGTAAGCCGCGAGTGTTGGTGGTGGATGACGAGCCGCGTTATGTCTGGGCGATCAAAATGAACCTGGAAGCGCGCGGCTACGAGGTCGTGGTCGCGCAGGATGGGGAGACCGCCATCGGACGCGCGGTCAACGATGACCCGGACGTGATTATGCTGGACGTGCGGATGCCGGGGATGAACGGCTACGAGGTCTGCCGGCAAATCCGGGAATTTTCCACGGTGCCGGTCATCATGCTCACGGCGTTGGCCGAAGAAGTGGACAAAGTCAAGGGGCTGGATGCCGGCGCCGACGATTACGTGACCAAACCCTTCGGCGCGGAAGAGTTGCTGGCCCGCGTGCGCGCCGCCGTCCGCCGCCGGGAACAGTCGGAGCGCCCCCACGGGACCGCGGTATTTCGCACAGGCGCCTTGCAAGTGGACCTGGTTCGGCAGCGGGTGTTTGTGCGCGATACAGAGATCAATCTCACGCCGGTGGAGTTCCGCCTGCTACAAGAACTGGTCAAACAGCCGGGGCGCGTGCTCGTGCCGGAATATTTGTTGGAGAAAGTCTGGGGCGCCGGCTATGAAGGGGAGCAGCGCCTCCTGCGCCAGGCCATTCACCGCCTGCGCCAGAAGATCGAGAGCGACCCCGGCCAGCCGCGCTACATCCATACCCTGCGGGGGATTGGGTACACCTTGTCGGATGCGGCGTGAGGCGAGTGAGGAGTTAGGAGTGAGGAGTTAGGAGTGAGGAGTGAGAAAGAAGGCTACTCGCAATGCCTCACTCGCAATTCCTAACTTGCAATTCCTAACTCCTAACTCGCAATGCCTAACTCGCAATTCCTAACTCCTAACTCGCAACTCCTCATTTGGATCGTTTTTGGAATATTCGGACGTGGGTTTGTTACAATCTCGGAACATCCGTGTGTTAGGATACGGCTATAAAAATGACGGTCATCAGGAGCATCACCTGAAACGCATCCAGGCAGCGCCTGGGTCACGATGGTAGATGAGGTGAGCATGGAGAACGCAATCACAGAAGCGACAGAAAAAAGGGTGTTGGTGCTCAGCGATAACGAGACACTGGCCCAGGTGATCGAATTTAGCCTGCGCAACGGCTTGAAGAAGCTCAAAGTGCGCACAGTGGTGATGCCTTCACCACAGACGCGGCAGGAACACGACGAGAGCAACGACATTGACTTGATTGTGGTAGCGATGAGTTCGCCATCCAACGAGCCGGTGGTCGCGCTGGCGCGCGCTTCGCTGGGCAGCTACATCGGCCAGGTGCCGATTCTCATCATTTCGGACAAATACTTCCAGACCGATCTGGCCGTCCAGATCGCGCACCTGGATTTTCCGTTTGTGATTGGGATGCTCAACGACAAGGTCAACGACATCCTCTACCACGACGAACTCTCACCGGCAGACAGCGTCCCTGAAATTGAGGCATGTGCGGCCTAAGTCCACCTTCAGGAGACCTAACCATGATGGCCAATGAAACTGTGCCCATCACCGCAGCGTCCCACACGCCTGCCGGCGTTCAAGCGCAGCGCAGCTTCGTCGTATTCCGACTGGAAACGCAGGGCTACGCGATCCCGGTGGAAGCGATCCTCCAGATCATCGAGATGGTCGCCATCACCCCACTCCCCCAGGTCAACCCGGTGGTGAAGGGCATCATCAACCTGCGCGGCGAGGCCGTTCCGGTGCTCAGCCTCCGCCGTTACCTGGGAATGGCGGAAATTCCGCTGCAATTGCACACCCCCATCATCCTGGTGCGCAACGTCGAGACGGACGCGACGTCAACGTCCTGGCACAAAGTCGGCCTGATTGTGGACGAAGTCACAGACGTGATATCCATCCGCACCGGCGCGATCACCTCCCTGCCG
Organism: Anaerolineae bacterium; assembly: GCA_034429475.1. Taxonomy (GTDB): domain Bacteria; phylum Chloroflexota; class Anaerolineae; order B4-G1; family SLSP01; genus JAKQHY01. The sequence continues at coordinate 22,442 of DAOUGD010000104.1, read as the reverse complement.
GGGATTTTGCCGGAGGGGCTGCGGCAGACCCCCATCGTCGAGGGGCTGATACATACGGCTTACGAAACCGTTATTTTGTTGGACGTGGCGCAGCTTTTCACCCAGGCCCAGGCGCCCCTGCTGCCCGCAAAGGTAGTCGCGCGGCAGGCGTTATCCCTGGAGGCGCAACAGACGCCGGAAAGCACACCGGAGGAGGCTGCGGCATGAACGAGCGCGAACTCCGGCTGGAATACCGCGACTACGTGCGCTTCAACCGGCTGCTCCTCGACCGTTGCGGGATGTATTTCTCGGAAAGCCGTCAGTCGGAGCTGGCGTTGGGCGTCAAACAGGCGTTTGCCGCCTCCACCTGCATCAACCTGGACGACTACTACAGCCTGCTGCTCGATCCCAAAGGCGGCGCGATGGAGATGGATCGGCTCATCAACGCGGTGACGGTGGGCGAGACGCATTTCTTCCGCAACCAGCCGCAATTCGACGCACTCTACCACCACGTGTTGCCGGAGATCATTGCCCGCCAGCGATCGTTGCGCGCACTGCGCATCTGGAGCGCGGGCTGCGCCAGCGGCGAGGAAGCCTACTCGGTGGCGATGCTGCTGCGGGAACTGCTGCCCGACGCCAACGACTGGGCCATCACCATCCTGGCGACCGACATCAACAACGAAGCGTTGGATCGCGCGCGGCAGGCGCTCTACGGCGAATGGGCGTTCCGCGAAGAGCGCGCCCGCCTGTGGCGGCAGCGCTATTTCAGCCACGAAGGCAAGCGTTACCGGCTCAAGCCGGAAGTGCGCCGGATGGTGACGTTTGCCCGGCTGAACCTGGTGGACGACGTTTATCCAAGCTACGAGACAAATACCACCAGCCTCGACCTCATCCTGTGCCGCAACGTCACGATCTACTTCAGCGAAGTGGTCACACGGCGGGTGGTGGCGCGCTTCTATGAGGCGCTGACGCCGGGCGGCTGGCTGGTGGTAGGACACGCCGAGCCATCCCTCAGCGTCTACCGCCGCTACGAGACGTGCAACTATCCCGACGCCGTGTTGTACCGCCGCCCCTTCCAACTTGCCGTGAGCGGCGGCGAACGGGTTGCCGCGCCCCCGGCCTGGACGCCCCTCGCCGAGCCGTGCAGTTTGCCGGAAGATGCGCCGCCCTATCATCCGCCGGCGCCCCACACCGAAACGCCCGGCGATTTGTTGGAGCAAGCAGAGGAATGGGTCCACGATGGCCGCGCCGAGGAAGCGCGCGATCTGTTGTTGACCCTCTCCGCGTCGCGCCCGGACGATGTGCTCGTCGGCACACTGTTGGGCCGCGCTTACGCGAACCTGGGAGACTGGCGCAACGCCGAGTATTGGTGCGCCCACGCCGTCGCCCTCGACAAGCTGGCCGGCGACGCCTACTACACCCTGTCCCTGGTCTACCAGCATCAAGGGCGATTGGATGAGGCCATCACGATGATGAAAAAGGTCGTCTATCTGGATCGCAATCATATTCTCGGTCATTTTGGCCTGGCCGACCTCTACCGCGATAAGCGTCAGTGGGGTCAGGCCCAGAAATCATTGGAAAATGCGCACCGGCTGCTCAACGGCCACGCTGACGACGATCTGATCCCCGGTTCCGGGGGGATCACGGTGAGCAGTCTGCGCGAGACGATTCTCCGGCAGCAGCAACGCTGGGGGCTGGAGACGTCCGAACAACTCTATGCCAAGGAGGATTATGGGAGCAATGGCAGAACAACTCGAAACTAAACTGACAGCAGCAGAGGCGCGGGTCGCCGAATTGGAGGCCATCCTCCACGAACGGCAGCAGCACGAAAAGAACCTGCGGCAGCGGAGCAATCAACTCCAGATTGTGACGCAGGTGAACCGCATCACGTCTTCGATTTTGAACATTGACGAGCTGATCAAGCAATCGGTCAACCTGATCCGCGATTGGTTTGGACTGTATTACGTGGGATTGTTTCTGGTGGACGATGCGCGCGAGTATGCCGTGCTGCGCGCCGGCACCGGCGAGGCGGGCGCGGCGATGATGGCGGCGGGGCACAAGCTCAAGGTAGGCGGCGCTTCAATGATTGGGCAGTGCATTGCCACCGGGGAGCCGCGCATCGCGCTGGACGTGGGTGAGGAAGCGGTACGCTTCGAAAACCCGCATCTGCCCGACACCCACTCGGAGATGGCGCTGCCGCTGCGCTCGCGGGATTGGGTGATGGGCGCGCTGACCGTGCAGAGCGTCAAAGTCGCGGCCTTCGACGAGGAGAGTATCACCATCTCGCAGATGTTGGCCGACAACCTGGCGACGGCCATTGACAACGCCGACCTGTACACGTCGCTGCAAGAGGAGTTGCTGGACCGCGAGCGGGCCGAACTCGAACGCGAGCGACTGCAAAAAGAGGTCATCGCCGCCCAACAACGCGCCATTCAGGAGCTTTCCACCCCCATCATCCCGGTGCTGGACGGCATCATCGTCATGCCCCTGATCGGCAGCGTGGACTCGCTGCGGGCGAAGGACATCATGCGCGGGCTGCTGGCCGGCATCAACGCCTACCACGCCAAAATCGTCATCCTGGACATCACCGGTGTACCGATTGTGGACAGCGGCGTGGCCGGGCACCTGAACAAGACGATCAAGGCCGCGCGGCTCAAAGGGGCGCACACTATCGTCACCGGCATCTCGGAAGCGGTCGCCGAGACGGTGGTAGACTTGGGCATTGACTGGACCGACATCAACACCCTGACCGACCTGCAAACCGGCCTGTTGTTTGCCCTCGGCAAACTGGGGTTCACGTTGCAGCGACGCAGGAATGGGGATGGGAGTTAGGGGTTAGGAGTTAGGAATTAGGATAAGGTACATAATTCCTCACTCGCAACTCGGAACTCGCAACTCGGAACTCGTTGAAGGGATAAACGATGAAAAGTCAACCGGGGCATTTACTGGTCGTAGATGACAGTCCGACAATTCGGATGAAGCTGTCCTTCGAGTTGGAAGAGCAGGGGCACAGCGTCGTCACGGCGTGCAACGGACGCGAGGCTTTGGAACGGATGCGGGAACAGGCATTCGATCTAGTGCTGCTGGACATCCTGATGCCGGAGATGAACGGGTACGATGTTTTGCGCACGCTGAGCGAAACCCCGGAACTGCGCACGATCCCCGTCATCGTCATTTCAGCGTTTGACGAGATGAGCAGTGTGATCAAGTGCATCCAGATGGGTGCCGAGGACTATTTGCTCAAGACAATGGATCCGGTGCTGCTCGAAGCGCGCATCGGCGCTAGCCTGGAAAAGAAACGGTGGCACGACCAGGAACAGGCGTATCTGCGGCAGTTGCAATTGGAACGGAGCAAGTCGGAAGAATTGCTCTTTAATGTGCTGCCCAAGCCCATCGCCGAACGGTTGCAGCGTGGGGAGACCATCATCGCCGACAGCTTCAGCGACATCACCGTGCTGTTCGCCGACCTGGTGGACTTCACCGCGCTGGCCGCGAGCATGACGCCGACCGATCTGGTCGTCCTGCTGAACGACGTTTTCTGCGCCTTCGACTATCTGACGGCGCGGCACGGCCTGGAAAAGATCAAGACGTCGGGCGACGCCTACATGGTGGTGGGGGGGCTGTTCAACAAGCGCGCCGATCATACGGAAGCCATCGCCGATATGGCTCTGGATATGCTGGAAGTGATGCGACTGTTCAGCCGCGAAGGGGGACACCCGCTGGATTTACGCATCGGCTTCCACGCAGGGCCGGTGGTGGGTGGGGTGCTCGGCGCGAACAAGTATACCTACGACCTATGGGGCGACACGGTCAACACCGCCAGCCGCATGGAATCGCACAGCGAAACCGGCAAAATTCAGGTGACGGAGGCCGTCTACGAACGGCTGCGCACCCATTACGTCTTTGAATTGCGGGGGAACATCCCCATCAAGCACAAGGGCGAGATGAAAACCTACTTTTTGAGAGGTAAAGTATGAGCGAGAAAACGAAGTCCGAACTGATGCAAGAACTGGTTGAGGCGCGGGCGCGCCAGGCGGAGTTGGCGGAAAACTACACCACCTTCAAAGCCCTGGTGGAAAACTCGCACGACGGCATTGTGATGTTGGATACGGAGGTGCATTTCACCTACGCCAACCAGGCCGCGCACCTGTTGTTTGGCTGTGACTTCGCCCAGCGCGAGATGGTCGGCATGGACGGCGCGCGCTTCTGGCCGGAAGGCGACTTCGCCACGCTGCGCGAAATCGTGCTGCCGCAGGCGCTCAAGCACGGCTGGCACGGAGAAGTGCGGCAGCGGCGCAAGGATGGTTCCATCTTCATCGCGGACGCCACCTTCTTCGCCGTGGAAGCCGACGGGGGGGGCTTGACCGACATCGGCGCCATCCTCCGCGACATTACCGAGCAGAAACAGGCCGAAGCCGAGCGCGAACGCTTGCAACGCGACGCCATCGAGGCGCAGCAGCAGGCGCTCAAAGAACTCGCCACCCCCATCATCCCCGTGATGGACCGCATCATCGTGGTGCCGTTGGTGGGTGGCCTCGACTCGGTGCGGGCGCGGGATACGATGCGCGCGCTGCTCACCGGCATCAACATGTACCGGGCCAAGATCGTCATCCTGGACATCACTGGCGTGCCGATTGTGGATACCGGCGTGGCGGCGCACCTCAACAAAACCATCCAGGCGGCGCGGCTCAAGGGGGCGCAAACCATTGTCACCGGCGTCTCCGACGCGGTCGCCGAGACTATTGTGGATTTGGGGATTGACTGGGGCGAATTGGAAACGTTGAGCGATCTGCAAACCGGCCTGATCGTCGCCCTGCGGCGCATGGGGTTTGTGCTGAGCCGGGTGTAGCGAGTTAGGAGTTAGAAGTTAGGAGTTAGGAGTAAGAAGTCACTCATTACTCATTACTCATTACTCATTTCCAGTTTAAGGGATCAACTATGACCGGCAAAATCTTGATCATCGAAGACAGTATGGTGCAGGCCATGCGGCTCCAGGATGAGCTGGAGGAGCATGGGCTACAAGTACGTTGCGCCAATTACGGCGAAACCGGGGTCGAGCTGGCCTGCCAATGGCGGCCCGACGCGGTGGTGCTGGATTTGATGATGCCGGCGGTGGATGGCTACGAAGTCTGCCGCCGCTTGCTGGCCGATCCGCGCACCTCCCAAATCCCCATCATCACGATGTCGGGAAATCCGGCCGAGGCAGCGCGGGAGCAATCGCTGACCGCCGGGGCCGTCGAATTCATTCCGAAGGGGGGCTTTGCCTACGCGGTGTTGCTAGAAACGCTGCGCCAGCTTCGCATTCTGGGCGCCGAAGACAAAGCGGCCCCTTCTACCGGGAGAACGCATGACCACGAAAGATGAGACCGTCCAGGGGGTGACGTTCGCCGGGATGCAGAGCGAGATCGCCGCCCTGAAACAGGCGCTGATGCAGGCGCAGGTGCTTCAGGCGATCAGCCGCGACATCAACAGCGCCCGCGACGAGATGCAACTGCTGCAAGCCCTGGCGCAACCGGGATTCCATGCAGACGAGTGTACGGTCAGCCTGAGCTACGTGGACCTGGACGGAAGCGGCGCTCCGACGTACCTCGAAACGGTCGCCTCGCTAAACGCCGACACCGCCCAGGTCTCGCCGGTGGGGATGCGGATGAGTTGGGCCAGGCATCCCATCGCCCAGATGTTGATGAATCACCCGGACAAGCCGCTCTACATCGCGGATGCGCAGGACGACCCGGTGCTGTCGAAAACGGCGCGCGTCCATCTGGCGCGATTCGGGGTGGGCGCGGAAGTCGCCATTCCCCTGCGGCACGCCGGCGAGTGGGTGGGCCTGATCGCTTTCGATTGGCAAACGCCCCACGCTTTCAGCGAGCACGAACGCGCGATCTTCGAGGGCATCCCCGCGTTGATGACTGTGGCGGTGCAAAACCGGCGGCTGGTGGATCGGTTGGAAAAGATCGTCGCCGTGCGCACGGCAGAACTGCACGAGAGCCAATTTCTCTTCCAGACCTTTCTCGACAACTTCCCCGATCTGGCTTACGCCAGGGATTTGCAGGGGCATTTCATCCTGGGCAACCGCGCCCTGGAAACCACCTTCGCGCTCAAGCCGGGGGAGGCCGTAGGGCGGACACTGCACGATTTCGCCCCACAAGAAGTGGCCGACGTCCTGTGGACTTCACACCAGGACGTGCTGACCGCGCAGTTGCCGGTGGAATTGGAAGTGACATTGTCGGCTTCTGACGACAGTGCGCGGCGCACGAAGTTCATCGTAGAATTCCCGCTCTACGACGCGGACGGGCGCGTGTACGCCGTCGGCGGGGCTGCCACCGACGTCACCGAACACCGGCAGGCGCAGACCGAACGCGAACGCCTGCAACACGAGGTGATCAGCGCCCAACAACAGGCGCTCAAGGAGCTGGCGTCGCCCATCATCCCTGTCATGAAACACCCGGATGGCACGGGCAGTATCCTCGTCATGCCGCTCATCGGCAGCATTGACGCGCTGCGCGCCGGCGACATCATGCGCGCGCTGCTGGCCGGCATCAGCGCGCATCGCGCCAAAATCGTCATCCTGGACATGACCGGCGTGCCGTTTGTGGATACCAGCATCATCAATTACCTCAACCGCACCATCCAGGCAGCGCGGCTGAAAGGCGCGCGCACCATCATCACCGGCATCTCCGATGTGGTGGCCGAAACCGTCGTGGATTTGGGCATAGATTGGAGCCAGGTGATGACCCTGAGCGACCTCCATACCGGCCTGTTGGCCGCGTTGCAGAGATTGGGTCTCAGGTTAAGCAAATTTTAACCATTACGCAACACACATTAGGGTGAGGTGACTTACAATGGAAACATCAACCATTCAGAAATTGGAGAACTTGTTATTGGTATCGGTGCCGCGTGACTTGATGGATGACGAGGTGTTGCGCCTGCGGCGACAAGTTGTGCGGGAAATCCGCAAGTACCACTCCCGCTGGGTGATGCTGGACTTTTCGGCGGTGGACATCTGCGATAGCTTCTTTGGCCGCTTCATCCAAAGCACCGCCGACATGGTCGGGTTGATGGGCGCCGACGTGATCGTCTCCGGTCTCCAGGACGCCGTCGTCGAGACCATGATCGAGTTGGGGATGACGCTGGAAAACATCCGCGCGGTGCTCGACCTGGACGACGCCCTGGCCCTGAGCCGCACCGTGCAGCGGACTGAGGCGCACATGCAAGCCTTGAACGGCCACGACCTTGACTGGAATAACGACTGGAATGCATTGGACATGGATTCGCTTCACCACGACCCGCACAACGTAGCTGAGGTGTGATATGGATCTAGAACGATTACTGCCGGTGCGCCAATCCGTTACCAGTGTGATGGACGTGGTCAAAGTCCGACGACAAGGGTTGGAGATGGCGTTGGAGTTGGGGTTCCCCACCCCAGAAGCGACCAAGATTGCGGTCGTCATCTCGGAGTTGGGACGCAACATCGTCCTTTACACGAAAGGCGGCCTGATCAACCTGATCGCCTACACGGGGGAGCGCAAGGGGATCAAAATCATCGCGCAAGATCAGGGGCCAGGCATTGAGAATGTGGAGCAGGTCCTAGAAGGCGGCTACACCTCATCCAAAGGGATGGGCCTGGGCATTTCCGGCTCGCGGCGCATTATGGACGAATTTGAGGTCAAGTCCATCGCCGGAGTAGGCACCAAGATCACGGGAGTCAAATGGCTACGGTAGTCAGGCAAGTCACAGGAGGCCGGCGCATGTCGCTCACTCGTACCCTGATCAAAACGCGCGTTCCCATCCACAACCAAGTGGATGTGGTGGTAGCCTGCCAGAAAGGGCGCATGTTGGCGCAAGCCTACGGGTTTTCGACCAACGAACAATACATCGCCGTCACGGCGATTTCCGAAGTGGCCCACAATATCGTTAACTATGCGCAGCAGGGAGAGATCATTCTGGACATTATCGAACAAGGAAAACGTTGCGCCCTCATGATCGTCGCCACGGACTCCGGGCCGGGCATCTCCAACGTGCCGGAGGCGCTCAAGGATGGCTACTCGACCGGCGCCGGGCTGGGTCTGGGGCTTTCAGGGGCAAAACGCCTGATGGATGAATTTGAAATCGTCTCCGAAGTGGGCAAGGGCACCACAGTGACAATGTGGAAGTGGCGCAATGACAATGACAAACGAACCAAAAATAGCCAACATTGAATGGGGCGTCGTCCTAAAGGCGCTGGCCGGCCATACCGAATGTGGCGACCAATACGTGGTGCAGCCGACAGCCAACGGCGCGCTGGTAGCCGCCATTGACGGGTTAGGCCACGGCGACAAGGCCGCCGACGCCGCCAAACTCGCGCAAGCGGTCATCGCCGAGTACGGCCACGAACCGCTCGTGGCGTTGGTCAATCGCTGCCACAAACGGCTGATCGGCACGCGTGGCGTGGTCATGAGCCTGGCCACCCTTAACACCGGCGAACACACCCTGACGTGGTTGGGCATCGGCAACGTCCACGGCGCGCTCTTTCACGCCGGGAACGGCAGCGGCATAGCGAAATCCTACGAGGCGTTGGTCCTGCGGGGCGGCACCCTCGGCTACCGCCTGCCCACTCTGCGCCCCGAAACCCACAACATCACCCCTGGCGACACGCTCGTCCTGGTTTCCGATGGCGTGCGCAGCGGCTTCTCCAGCGAACTTGACCTGCGGCTGCCGCCCCAGGCACTGGCTCACTTCATCTTCCAAAATTACGCGCGCGGCACCGATGACACCCTGGTGCTGGTTGTGCGCTACGTGGAGGCCAGGGAATGACCGCCCAGCAGGAAAACGTCCGCCTTGAGGCCTGCATAGACGCGGACGCCGCCGCCCCCGACTATGTGCGTCAGGTATGGGAACGGCGCGCCGCCCGCCTGGCCCAACTTCCAGAAGAAGAAGACACTGGCGAGCGCATCCCCCTGATCATGATTCAACTGGGACAGGAAGTCTTTGGACTGGAAGCCACCTACGTCTTCGACATCCGCCCGCTGCAACACGTCGTCCCCGTTCCCCGCACCCCTGATTGGGTGGTGGGCGTCGTCAACCTGCGCGGGCGCATCATCTCGGTGGTGGATTTACAGCGGTTCTTTCACCTGCCGTTGCTCAAGAAAAGCCAACAGGGCAAAGCCGCCACGGTGAAAGCTCTGGCCGCCGGCGACACGGAAGAGGCAGCGCAATATTTAGTGGTAGTCGAAACGCCGGAAATGGAGCTGGCGCTCCTTACCGACGGCGTGCTGGCGGTCCGGTCGGCGCCGGTCAGCCAAATTCAAACGCTGGTGGATGCCATGATGTTAAACATCCGCCCGGATTATGTACGCGGCATTATTCCTCATTATGAAGACAGTGTGGCGTTAGGGCGCAGCCGTACCGCGACGAGCGCCCTACACGCCGAGCGCAATCGCGGTGCGATGTTGGTCGTATTAAACCTGCCGACCTTGTTGGCCGACAAACGCCTGGTGATTCAGGAAGAGTTAACGTAAGGAGAATAGGGAAATGGCAACCATCATACATCCCCCAGATCAAGGATTGGAACAGACCCAGGAGCGCGCCGCACAACGGGCCGCGCTGACCATAAAATTTACCCGCATTATGGCGTGGGGCGCCGGGATACTGGCCGTGCTTGTGCTGACCGCGTGGCTATTTAGTCCTGACCTCGTTCACCTGGGCGGCATGGCGTTCAGCCTGGCCGTCGCCGCCGGCGGGGCCGGCGCATACCCCACCTTCCACCGGAGAGGCCAGAGTCGTAACGGACTGTATGTGTTCCTGGGAGCGTTGGCCGTGATGTATCTCGGCATCTTCTGGTTATGCCCGGAGATGTCCTCGGCGGCGATGCTCGGCTACGTCCTGCTGGCCGTCCTGGGCTACTTGCTGTTTGACCCGCAAACGGGGCGGTGGGTCGCCGTCGTCAGCCTCATCCTGATCGTACTGAGCTACCTGCGGCTCTGGATGGGCCTAGCCGAGGTCAAAACGCCCCTTCCCGGTGGATTGAGCTTTGGGCTGAACGTGGCGCTCACCGTGGGGACGGCCGCCGCCGCCATCCTGGTCATCGCGCGGAGCACCGAGGCGCAGGAAGGCTACCTGGAGCATTACCGGCAGGACGCCCACACCCGCTTGCAAACCCTGGTGAAGCAATATGTGGAATACATCAACGAAGTGGCGCGCGGCAACCTCGCGGCACAGGTACACGTCGCCGGGAACGGGTACGATCCGGACGATCCCCTCCTGGTTCTGGCGCAGAACCTCGACCGGATGACCAACAGCCTACGCACGATGATCGTCCAGATCAAAGATGCCGTGAACAACCTCAGCTCGGCCACGGCGGAAATCCTGGCGGCGACCGCGCAGCAGGCCGCCGGCGCCAGCGAACAATCCGCCGCCATCTCCGAAACGACAACGACGGTGGACGAACTGCGCACCATCGCTGAACAGTCCTCGCGGCGCTCCCAGGAAGTCTCCAGCGCGGCGCACCGCAACGTCGAAATCTCCCAATCCGGCAAGAAAGCCGTGCAGGACACTATCGAAAGCATGGGGCAGATCAAGGAGCGCGTCGAGGGCATCGCCGAAAACATCCTGGCCCTCTCGGAGCAGACGCAGCAGATTGGCGAGATCATCGCCACCGTGAACGACATTGCTTCGCAGTCCAACATCCTCGCGCTCAACGCTTCGGTGGAAGCGGCGCGCGCCGGGGAACACGGCAAAGGCTTCGCCGTCGTCGCCGTGGAAGTGCGCAACCTGGCCGAGCAGTCCAAGCAAGCCACCGCCCAGGTCAAGGGGATTCTGTCGGAAATTCAGAAGGCCACCAACGCTACCGTGATGGCGACCGAGGAAGGCACCAAGCGCGTGGACGAGGGCGTGAAACTGGCGGCGCAGGCGCGCCAATCCATTGACCAGCTCTCCAGCGTGATCACCGAATCGGCGCAGGCCGCCGTCCAGGTCGTCGCCGGGGGCCGCCAGCAGGTATCGGGCATCGAACAGATCGCCCTGGCGATGCAGAACATTGACCAGGCCACCGTCCAAAGCCTGGTGAGCACCCGCCAGATGGAGCGCGCGGCGCAAAATCTGAGCCAGTTGGCGCACAACCTGGCAGAGTTGGTCGCACAGTACGAGCTATGAGTTAGGAGTTAGGAGTTAGGAGTTAGGAGTTAGGAGTTAGGTAATGAAGGAGATCGTCATTCGTCATTCGCCATTCGCCATTCCTCACTCGCAACTCCTCACTCGCAATTCCTCACTCGCAACTCGCTATTCGCAATTCGTGAGGCTACCGTGGTAACGCTAAGTTCTAAAATCCGTGAGCAGCTCATCAGCAGCTTTGGCGCTGAGTTGGCCGAGCACGTCCAGACCATGACGGACGGCCTGCTGGCTCTGGAACAGGACCAGGTAAGCGGGAATGAGCGGCAGGAAACCCTGTCGGGCATCTTCCGCGCGGCGCACAGCCTCAAAGGCGCGGCGCGCGCCCTCGGCGTCACGGCAGTGGAACAACTGGCGCACGCCCTGGAAAACGTACTGGATTTGATGCAGCGCGGCGCGACGCCCTTCACGCAAGACTTATTCACCGTCTGTTTCCGCGCCCTGGACACGATCCAGTTGGTGCAGGCGGTCTACGATTCCGGCGGCACCACGCCACCCGTGCAGGTCTTGCAGACGTTGGCCGAGTTAGAAGAGTTTCGCAATCCGCCGGCGGCTGCCGGCGAGCCAACGCCAACCACGGCGCCAACGACGCCGGCCGACAGCGGCGCGACTGCGCTGCCCTCCCTGCGCCGGCCCTTGCCGCCCCGGCCGGCGCAGGAAACGCCGCGAGCGGCGGCCGTCCCGGCGGCTTCCCCCCCTGCGCCCGCGCCGGCTGCGCCCGCCTCGGCGGTGGTGAAGCCGCTCTTCGATGCGGACGGATGCGACACGCGCCAGACGCCGCCCCCTACGCCGGTTGGCAAGCGGGAAGCGCGCCCGGCGCCGCCGTCAGAACCCGTCGAAAAAGTCATTTGGAGTGACACGCCAAGCCAGCCGCCAGTCGAACCGGCGCCGCCGCCGCGCATCCCCGAAGTCACCGATGAGACGGTGCGGGTCAGCGTGGGCAAGTTGGATGCGCTGATGGCGCAGTTGAGCGAGCTGTTGGTCACAAAGATTCGCTCGGAACAACGCCTGACCCAGGTACACCGCACGCGGGACTTTGTGGCCCAGTGGCAGAAAGAATGGGTCGTCATGCGCAAAACCTACGGGCGGCTGATGCGCAAGACGCGCGAATGGGACAATCACCCGGACTTGCAACAGGACATTATGCAATTGCTGGAATACGTCAGCACGAGCCAGGAACAATTGCGGCAACTCCACACCCAGGTCAACACCCTGGCGCGGGAGTACACTAACGATACTCTGCACACCGCGCTGGTCATTGACACGCTGGAGCAAGAAGTCAAACAGGTGCGAATGCTGCCGTTGAACACCATCACTGGGGCCTTCGGGCGGATGGTGCGCGATCTGGCGCAGGGCGCGCAAAAAGAGGCCACCCTCCACATTGTGGGCGGCGAAGTCGAACTGGATAAGCGCGTCCTCGAACAGATCAAAGACCCGCTGATCCACCTGCTGCGGAACGCCATTGATCACGGCATGGAAACGCCGGAAGAACGCACGGCGGCGGGGAAAGCCCGTTCCGGTTCCATCACCCTGGCGGCGGAGCAGTTAGGCAAAGAAGTCGTCATCCGCGTCAGTGATGACGGGCGCGGCTTGGACCTTGCGGCCATCCGCCGGGCCGCGCAGCGCAAAGATGACATCGGCGCGGCTGCCGAAACCATGACCGAAGCCGAACTGGTGGAGTTGATCTTCGGCGCGCGGTTCTCCACCAGCCCCATCATCACCGACGTTTCCGGGCGCGGCGTGGGGCTGGACGTGGTGCGGCGCAACGTCAGCGCGCTGGGCGGGCGCATCAACGTAGACTGGATTCTGCATCAGGGCGCGACCTTCACCCTGATCCTGCCCATGACGTTGACCAGCACACGGGGGCTACTGGTGCGCGCTGGTGGTCAGCGCTTCGCCATCCCCTTCAGCGCCATCGAACGCATCTTGCGCGTCGGGCCGGATGAAGTGGCCGCCCTGGGCGGTCACGAAACGATCCATCACCAGGGTCGCCCCTATCCGTTAGTGCGCCTGAGCGATGTGTTGGAACTGCCCCGGACGAATCCGAATGGCGGGGAGGAAGCCTACATGGTCGTCGTGATCGTAGCAACCGCCGAGCGCCGGATGGCCTTCGTGGTGGATGGCCTGGAAGGCGAGCAGGAAATGGTCATCAAGACTACGGGAAAGCAGTTGCGGCACGTCGGCGGCATTGCTGGAGCGACCGTGATGGGCAATGGCGACGTGCTGCTGGTGCTGAACGTGGCCGATCTGATCAAGCTGGCCGTGCGCGGCGAACATCGCACCGTCCACCCCTCGGTCATTGGGGAAGCGGTCGCCATGCCGGCGCCGGTCGCCGTCCGGCCGCAGCCCCGCATCCTGGTAGTGGACGATTCCGTAACCACCCGTACACTGGAGAAGAACGTCCTGGAAGCCGCCGGCTACACCGTGCTGTTAGCCGTCAACGGGCAAGAAGCGTTGGGCCTCATTGCGACCGGCGAAGCGCCCGACCTGATCATCTCCGACGTCGTCATGCCGCGCCTGGACGGGTTCGGCCTGACGCAGCAGATCAAGCACGACGCGCGCACCGCCAGCATCCCCGTGATCCTGGTGACTTCCCTGGATTCGCCGGAAGATAAGACGCGCGGCATCGAAGTCGGAGCCGATGCCTACATTGTGAAAAGTCACTTTGACCAGAATAACCTGCTGGAAACCATTGAACAATTGATTTGAGGGAAGTGCAATGACTACAATAGCCAAAAAAGTTTTGATCATTGAAGACAGTCAGACGCAAGCCCAAACACTCCAAAGAGTGTTGGAAGCCTATGGCCTGCGCGTCCTGTGGGCGCCCGGCGGGCGGATCGGGGTGCAGTTGGCCGAGCAATGGCTCCCAGACGTGGTCATCCTGGATGTCAAGATGCCGGAAATGGACGGCTTTGAGGTATGCGCGAACCTGCGCGACAACCCCAAAACCGAACACATCCCGGTCGTGATGATGACGCTCTACAATGCGCCGGATCTGGTCAAAATGGGAATTTATTTGGGCGCGGTGGATTTCATCCCGAAAGATGAATTTGCCAACGTCGTTCTGTTGAAGACCCTGGAACAACTGCGGGTCTTGCAGAGCGCATCCGTCGGAACTGCGCCCGAAGCGGACGAATTAACGGTCAACGCTGCCGACAGTGGCGAACCGGCCTAAGGAAACCGGCGGCGGGTCGGGGCATATCCGGCATGGAGACGCCGTGTGGGCAGAAAAAGGAGGTAAGGGTGATTACAATGGCAAATATGCATAAGGTTCTCATCGTTGAAGACAGTCCGGTGCAGGCGCGGACGCTGGCCAAGCTCCTGGAAGACCAGGGCTTGCGCGTCGTTCACGCCCCTAACGGGCGGGTCGGCATCGAGATGGCCGAGCGCTGGCGGCCTGACGTCATCGTACTGGACATCAAAATGCCGGACATGGACGGTTTTCAGGTGTGCGAGCATCTGCAAAACAACCCGCAGACCAGCCACATCCCCATTGTGATGTTGACGGTTTACAGCGAGCCGCCCATGCTCCGCCAATCCATCTATTTGGGCGCGGTGGACTTCATCCCCAAGGATGATTTCGCCAACGCGGTATTGCTGGAAACCCTGCGCCAGTTGCACGTTTTGGACAGCGCCACCTCCGTCTTTTCGGCCCTACGCCACATGAGTGAAGGCAATGACGCCTCCTGAGGAGCTTGCCGTGAGCAACGCCGAACGGTGTGCCGCGAGTGACGCCACGCAACGTGCGACGCGGGTGCTGGTCATTGACCTGGCCTCCCCGCTGCGCGACACGCTCGTGGCCTTCCTGGAAGGCAGCGACGGCGTCGAGGTGGTGGGACTGGGCGCGAGCGGAGCAGAAGCCGTGCGGTTGGCGCGGCGACTGCGGCCCGACGTGATGACGATGAGCGCGGCGGCGCTTGGCCCTGGCGCAGTCCAGGCAATCCGGCAGATCATGCGCACTGCGCCGACGCCCATCGTGATCACAGCCCGGTCGCACGAGACAAGCGGTCACGTGCCGACCGATGAGGTTCCGCTCGACGGCGTTCACGCCAAGGCCGCGCCAGATTACACCTTCGCGGCGTTACAGGCCGGCGCGCTGACCGTGGTGAACGAACCACTGCCGGCGGACCGGGTCACGTATGCGGAGTTGTTAGCGACGGTACGGCTGATGGCCGGCGTCCCGGTGATCCATCACTGGAAACGCGACACGCAGCCGCTGCCGCCGCTGACGGCGCCCGACCCGCAAGTGTGGGAAACGCGCCTGCGCCAGGTGGAGATGATCGGCATTGCCGCTTCTACCGGCGGCCCGGCGGCCCTGACTATGCTGCTCCAACGGCTGCCGGCCCACTTCCCGGCGCCCATTGTCGTGATACAACACGTCACGGCCGGTTTCACCGCCGGACTGGCGCAATGGCTGGATTTGCAGACGCCCCTGCGGGTGTGCGTCGCGCGCGACGGCGACCGCCCGGTGCCGGGGACGGTGTGGGTATCGCCCGATGACTACCATTTAGAAGTGGACCGCCTGGGCAAACTCAGGCTGCACCAGCAACCGCCTTACAAAGGACTGCGGCCCTCGGCCAATTACCTGTTTCGCGCGATGGCCGACACGTATGGCGCGCAAGCGCTGGGCATCATTCTGACGGGCATGGGGGACGACGGCGCGGAAGGGCTGAGCCGCCTGCATCGTCAGGGCGGTCTGACCATCGCCCAGGATGAGGAGAGCAGCGTGGTCTACGGGATGCCGCAAGAGGCCGTGGCGCGTCGCGCGGTGGATCGCGTCCTGGCTTTGGAACAAATTGCAACCTTATTGGAAAATCTGAGTGCAACGCATAGAGCAGCATGAATCACAAAGCGTGATTCATGCGTTGGGGAGGTGTCCGGTGGAAAACAACCATACCATTGACATTCGCAATAACGTAGACGTCATTATGATGCGTACCGAAGTCCGCAACACCGCGCGGCAGCTCGGTATGGGGATGATGGATCAAGCCAGCATTTCGTTGGCGGCTTCAGGGCTGGCGCACGATCTGGGATTGGGCTGCATCCAGGAAGGGTTGGTCTTAATTGAACGATTGGAGCAAGAAAACCGGGTGGGGTTGCGGGTCATCTGCATGAACAAGCCCAGTCATGAGCAATCTAACCTGACAGCAAAAGCTCTGCAAGACGCCAAGTGGATGGTAGACGAAGTGAAGGTCGAGACGCTGCCGGCTCAGGTCGTCAAAGTCACCCTGGTCAAGTGGATGAGCTAAGGAAGTAACATGCGCGCACCGGTCAAATCTCAGCGAACCGGCCCGATCCGCATCCTGATCGTGGACGATTCGCCCGTGATCCGCGAAATCCTGACCGCCATGTTCCGCGCCGACCCCGACTTCGAAGTGCTCGGCGAGGCGCAGGACGGGCACGAGGCGGTGCAGCTCACCGCCGCACTGCGCCCGGACGTGATCACGATGGATTTGCACATGCCGCGCATGACAGGATTGGAGGCCATCCGCCAGATTATGAATACCACGCCCACCCCCATCACTGTGGTGGCGTCGGGCATCCACGAAGACTGCGCTGACATGGCGGCGCAAGCGCTCGCGGCGGGCGCGCTGACGATGGTAGAAAAGCCACGGGGGATTTCGCCCCAGGACTACGCGGCCATCCAGGGGCAGTTGACGATGGCGATCCGCCTGGTGGCCGGGGTGGAGTTGGTATCGTTGGCCGGCGACGCCGCCGGGGTCGCCGATTTTGTGCAGGACAATCGGCCCAAGCTGGTCGCCATCGGCGCATCCACCGGTGGGCCGGGGATTTTACACCGCATTTTACATGCGTTGCCGGGAGAGTTGAATTTTCCTATCATTGTTGTACAACATATCACAGCCGGGTTTGGAGCAGGGTTTGTGCGTTGGTTGGACAGTGTGACAGACATCAAGGTGCAGTTGGCGCACGACAATGAACCGGTGCGGGCAGGCTGTGTCCTGGTAGCTCCAGAAGAGTATCATTTGACCGTGCAACCCGGCGGCATTATTCATCTCGACGCTTCGGCGCCATTGGGCGGGGTGCGACCTTCGGCCAGCCGGCTGTTTGCCTCGATAGCCGAGACCTACCAGTCGGCAGCCGTCGGCATTATTTTGACAGGGATGGGCGTGGATGGCGCGGATGGGCTGGAACAATTGTGGCGGGCCGGCGGCTACACCATCGCGCAGGACGAGGCCAGTTGCGTGGTATTCGGTATGCCCAAAGCCGCCATTGAACGCGGTGTCATCCGGCAAGTCCTGACCCCTGACGAAATCGCCGCCTTTTTGACGCGCTTGAACGAGCAATGTAAAAATAGGGAGTAGGGAATCAAGTGGTTCGCAATTCGCAATTCGCAACTCGCAATTCGCAATTCGTAACTCGCAACTCCTAACTTGATGACTGTGGGGAGGTAGTATGGCACAGAATACACTGAAATTCTATTCGATCCTGAAAGGCGCAGCCAAGACGCAGCTTGAACAAACGCTGTTAGCCACCATCGGCGGGGGGCAGGGCCTGGGGGAGCAGAAGTTGGGAATCGTCGTCGCCAACACCGACGGGCAGGTGATCTGGCTGAACGAAAGTGCCGGAGAACTGCTCAACCTGGCCGCGCCGCAGTTGGCCGGCACGCCGATCCGCCGGATGTACGATGCCGTGTTCACCCAGGGACACATGACGATCTTGGAATTGATCAACCACCTGTATGCCGATCCTTACGCGCCGGCCCAGGGAACCATCACCACCGAGGTGATGCTGGAAGTAGAACTGCACGTCATCCGCGCGCGCCTGGCGCCGATGTTCGCCGAGTCCAACGACTTTTTGGGAATCCTGGTCATGATGCAGGACGTCACCCAACAAGCGGAACTGGAGCGCGCCAAAAGTGAATTTGTCTCCAACGTCTCCCACGAGCTGCGCCGCCCCCTGACGGCCATCAAAGGCTACAGCGACCTGTTGCTGTTTAGCGGCGTCGGGCCGTTGAATGCCCAGCAGGAGCACTTCCTGCGCATCATGCAGGACAACGCCGACCGTCTGGTCGCCCTGGCTAACGATCTGCTGGACATCAGCCACATTGAAAGCGGGCGCCTCCAGTTGGATTACAGTTCCGTCCAAATGGAGAATATCGTCCGCGATGTGGTCAAGTCCATGCAGCCGGTAGGCGACCGGCGCAACGTCCACCTGGCGTTGCAAATTGATCCCAACATCTGGCCGGTGTGGGGAGATCGCAATCGGTTGATCCAGGTGACGCAAAATCTGATCACGCACGCCATCCAATCCACCCCGGAAGGGGGCGCCGTGACCGTGGCGGTTTCGTGCTCCGACAAGGCCGTGCGGGTGGACATCACCGACGCCGGCCCCGGCATCCCACCGGAGGAGCAAGGGAAGCTCTTCCAGCGCTTCTACCGCGTCAACAACCCGGCCCTGGCCGACGCCATTGGCACCGGGCTGGGGCTGCCCATTGCCAAGCAACTGGTCGAAATGCACGGTGGGGGACTGTTGATCAACAGCAAAATGGGGATCGGCAGTACGTTCACTTTTGTGCTGCCGCGCCAGGATGCCACGACAGCCACGCGGGTCGAAGAGTCGCCCGAACTGCCGCTGCACCCGACGGTGATGGTCGTAGAGGACGAGCGCGACATCGCCGAGCTGATCGCCCTGCAATTGCGCACGGAGGGCTTCGAGGTGCTCACCACTCCCTTCGGGGAGCAGGCGTTGAAGTGGGTGAAGGAACATCCCATTGACTTGATCACACTAGATATGATGCTGCCCGACATCACGGGGATGGAAGTGCTGCGCCGCCTCAAGGCGGACAACGCCACCGCCGACATCCCGGTGATCGTGGTGTCGGTCATCCAGCCGAAGATGGGCGGGCCGGGTTGGGGCGCTACCGAGCACATCAGCAAGCCGTTTGCGCTGGACAAGTTGATGGACACGGTGCGGCGCACGCTGGCGAACGCCCGGCGTGGACGGCTCACGCCGGTTACGGTGGTGGAACCGGCGCTGGTGGGGAAGACCGCATGACCATCCCTCACAGGCATAGATGAAAACTTCCCGGAAGCGGGGCTGAGCTTCCGGGAAGTTTTTGTGATTTAGCGGGCGGCGGGCAGCGCGAGCGCCTGATGGATGGCTTCGGTCAATTGATCCAGGGAGGGAGGCTTGAGCAGCCAGCCAACGATGTTGGGGGGCGCCGTTCGTTTGTTCTCTTCGAGCAGCGAATATCCCGTCAATATCAAGACCTTGAGCGTGGGATGCTGCGCGGTCAGCGTTTGTAGCCAAGACCCTCCCGCCATCTCCGGCCTGACCCAGTCGCTCAACACCAGCCTAATCTCCTGCGCGTGCGCAGCGTAGACGGCGAGCGCTTCGTGACCATTGGCCGCGTCCAACACGCGATACCCCACCATTTCCAGCGCCTCGCGTAGCGCGACCCGCATGACGGCGTCATTCTCCACAATCAGCAGGATTTCGTGATGCGCGTACTCCACGTCGGAAAGTTTTTCCGGTTCGACGGCAGGCGACACCTTGGGGAGGGTCGGCCAGTACAGGATAAACGTCGTGCCGACGCCCGCCTCTGTCTGAACTTCGATGTGGCCGCCATGCTGTTTGACGATGCCATGAACCTGAGCCAACCCCATTCCATGCCCCAGCGGTGCGCGAGTGGTGAAGAATGGCTCAAAAATGTGCGGCAACGCGGCCGGGGGGATACCGCTGCCGGTGTCCGCAACTGTCATTTTGATCCAGTCTTCAATCACCAGCCGACCACAATCCACACAATCAATCTCTTGAGACGACACGTGCGACAACTCCAAACACAGTGCGCCGCCGTTGGGCATAGCGTCTCGCGCATTGAGCGCCAGATTGACCAACGCCTGCTGCACCCGCGTGGGATCGGCGGAGATCACGTAATCGCCGGGAGTCGTGCTCTGGGTGATTTGGATGTTTTCCGGCAAGGTACGCCGCAACATCAATACGATGTCCTGCAAGAACTCATCCAGGGACAGCGGATGACGTTCCAGGACTGTCCGCCGGCCGAAATCCAAGATTTGCTGCACCAGGTGGGTGGCATGGTTGGTTTGCTGCTCGATAACTTCCAGGCGAGCGCGAATGGGTGGGGAAAGCTCCCCGGAGCGCAGTGACATCTGGGTGTAGAGCACAATGGTCGCCAGAATGTTGTTGAAATCGTGAGCGATGCCCGCCGCCAGTTGACCGACGGCCGCCAGGCGCTCCTGATGCACCACCAATTCCTGCGTGGTTTTTAGTTCGGCCAGGGTCTCTTCCAGGCGCCGGTTGCTCTCGCGCAGCGCCTCTTCGCTCTGCTTCCGCCAGGTAATGTCCTGAAGGATGCCAAGCGAGGCGTAGGACACGCCACCCTCCCCCAGCAGTTCGATGGCAGTATCCGTCACCCAGCGCAATTCGCCGGTGCGAGTACGGATACAGTAGTCGCCCCGCCACACGTCAATCTGACCATGCCGCATACGATACACCGCCTCATCCCGACTCAATCCGGCAGCCTTGCCCAGGATGACCAACTTATGTATCAGCGACCGCCAGAGCGCGGGCGTCATTTCCTCCGGTCCATAACCCGTTATTTCGCGGATGCCTTCTCCCATGAAAGTATACGTTTTAAGGCCATAGTCTTGGCAGTAAGGCACCGCGCCGATGAGTTCAATCGCCTGGCGATAACGCGCCTCAGAACGGCGCAATTGTTCCTCAGCTTCCTTGCGGGCGGTGATGTCGCGCGCCGCGGCGTAAATGAGGTTGCCCTTGGGCGAGGAGCGCCACTCAATCCAGCGGTACGCTCCGTCTTTACAGCGGTAGCGATTCTCAAAATTCAAGACTTCCTGCTGTTGCGTCAACTGCGAAATGGCGGCCAGCGTTGCCTCCATGTCGTCAGGGTGGACGAAATCCAGAAAACGACGTCCTTCCAGTTCCGTCAGCGAATATCCCAGGGTTTTCTCCCATTCAGGGTTGAGTCGCCGGAAGAAGCCAGCGGTATCGGCGATGCAGAGCAAGTCCAGGCTCAGCGTGAAGTAACGATCCAGTTCCTCCGTCTTATCGCGCAGCATCTCTTCTATTTGCCGGCGTTCCTCGATTTCTTTCTGCAACTGTTCATTTGTCAAGCGCAACTCGGCGGTGCGCTCTGCGACCAATGTTTCGAGGTGGAGTTGTTCCTCGGCCAGCAGTTTGTTCTGGCTGCGATTTTCCAGGATGATCGCCAACATACATACCGTGTTGCGGATCAGGCTTAACCGTTCCGCCGACTGCGCCGCCACATTCCCACTCATCACGATCCATCCGAACGAGTGTTGGGTGGTAGCAATCTCAATCAGTCCTGCGGCGGGGGCTGCCGGTGGCTCCTCCGCCCACTGCAAGACAAGTTCACTCTGGGCGCGGTTCAACGCTTCCAGAAAGATCGTCAAAACCCGTTCGGAGCTTTTGAGCTGCGCGAGGTTGAGCATCAACAGAAAGAGATCGTGCTCCAGATGATCAACGTTCATTGAATTCTCCGGTGAAATTCATTGAGAGCCTGGTAAAAAGAGAGTCTGCCGGACCTTCACTTTCTGGAAGCCGGCGGCAGGAATTCAGGAGCATTGCGGGCCAACCATAGATCGGGGTCCTGGTAATAGGGATTTTCAGTAATCACCCCCCCGCTGATGGCATACGGATGAGTACGCAGTACATCCATAATGGTCGCGCCGGAGAATTTCGTTACGTTGTACAGGCAAATGCTGATCCACGGTTTGCCGGGGATGAAATAATTCAGGCGTGACTCGTAAACCATCAGATGTTCGACGCCGGGAATAGCCTCCAGCGCCCACACCATCTCTGCCGCAGCGCGAATATGGCGCGGGCCAGCCTGCTGACTTTCAATAAAGAAGGCGTTGAGCGCTGCATCCATCGCCCATGGGGAGAAAACGCCGTCTGGATAGTACAACGCGCGGGGAGAAGCGAGCCGAAAACGGCGAGCATCGTGTGAATGCGCCGCGCAATCAGGATAGAGTGCGCCGTAAGCAGCGATAAAATCGGCCGCCGTGCGCTCGGCCGGGCAGTAAAATTGCAAATCGTGGGCAACGTCTCCTTGATGCAAGAAACCCATCACGATAGCATCGCGTTCGGCCTCGTTTTCGTATAAACCGCAGATGTGAACGCCCCAGTTGCAGGTATAGCCGCCAAATCCCAACGCCAACACCGGTTGATCGGACGTGTGAATATACATACCTACCTCCTATGGCTTCAATGTACCCTTAAGAATCTATCCGAAAATTCGTTTTGGCCCGCGATTTGCGCCTAAAGGCGCGGTTTGAAGGGTACATTGAAGCCATAGG
>DAOUGD010000103.1:0-21626 GCA_034429475.1 Anaerolineae bacterium | reverse complement strand
AAATCACCCCCGACACCTCCCCCGCTCTCCCCCTCTCCACCTCTCCCACTCCCCCCCTCTGCTCTTACGCCCCCGGCGACACCGCCACGCTCACCATCCGCGCCGCTGATGCCGACGGCGCACCCGTGGACGCGGAACTGTCGCTGGCCGTAGTAGATAAAGCCGTGCTCGCGCTGGCCGACGAGAAGACGCCCTCGATGCTGGATACGTTCTACGCGCCGCGCCCGCTGCGTATCGTCACCGGCGACGGACTGCTGGTGCTGCACAACCGCGTCACGGCGGACCTGGCCGAACTGGAAGCGTCCGCCGCGCGCATCGCCAAGGAAGCCATGATCGGAGGCCTCGGCGGTGGGGGCGGCGATGGCGGCCTCTTCATCCCTGATGTCCGCCAGGACTTCCCCGACACGGCCTACTGGGAGGCGCGCGTCCGCACCGGCCCGTCCGGCCAAACCACCGTCAGCGTGAAGCTGCCCGACAGCCTCACGACCTGGGTGGCCGACGCGCGCGCCGTCACCGCCGACACGCGTGTGGGGCAGACGACCGCCGAGTTCGTCGTCACTAAGCCGCTGCTCGTGC
Organism: Anaerolineae bacterium; assembly: GCA_034429475.1. GTDB lineage: Bacteria > Chloroflexota > Anaerolineae > B4-G1 > SLSP01 > JAKQHY01. The sequence continues at coordinate 21,050 of DAOUGD010000103.1, read as the reverse complement.
GCCCCGTCACCCCGCGCTTCTTCACCGCCGGCGACCAGGCCGAAGTTGCGGCGATTGTGCAGAACAACACGGATGCGGATTTGGAGGTGACAGTGCGGCTGGAGACGAATCTGCGGATCGGCGGATCGGCGGATCAGCGGATCAGCGTGGCTGCGGGAGGGCGAGTACGGGCCGCATGGACGGTGGAGGTGGCGGGCGCGGGGCTGGACGCCGCCGAGTTGACGTTCAGCGCGGAGGGCGGCGGCTACCGCGACGCGGCGCGGCCCAACGTCGGGCGCGAATCTGACCACGCGCTGCCCATCTACCGCTACGAGACGCCGGACGTGATGCGCGCGGCGGGCGCGCTCACCGAGGCCGGCAGCCGCGTTGAGGCCATCGTTGTGCCGCCGGACGCCGGGCCGGATTCGACGCTGACCGTGCGCCTGTCGCCCTCGCTGGCGGCGGGGATGACGGGCGGGCTGACGTACCTGGAACACTTCGAGCACGAATGCAACGAGCAGTTGGTGAGTCGCTTCCTGCCCAACGTCGTCACCTACCGCGCCCTCAAGAATTTGGGACAGACCGACCCGGCGTTGGAGACGAAGCTGCAAACACTGGTGGACAAGGCGCTCAAAAAGCTCTACACCCGGCAGAATCCTGACGGCGGGTGGGGCTGGTGGGAAGACGATAGCCAGTCGCAGACCACGGCCTATGCTGCGTTAGGAATGATCCAGGCGCAACGCGCCGGATTCCCGGTGGATGCCGCGCGGCTGAACCAGGCTCTGGCCTACCTCCAGCGTGAGTTCACGTCGCGCGCGCTCATGGATCATCCGGTCATGCCCGACGCTTTCCTCCTCTACGTTCTGGCCGAAAGTGGGCAATCCTGGCCTGAGGGTGCAGATGTTGCACTCTTCGACCGCCGCGACAGGCTCGAAGTGGTGGGACGCGCGTACCTGGCGCTGGCGCTGGGCCTCGTCAACCCCGCAGACCCGCGCGTGGCGACGCTGCTCGAAGAGCTGCGCGCCGACGCTGCCATCACCGCTTCCGGCGCGCACTGGGAATATGAAGATAGCCAATACTGGCTCACCTGGACGCGCACCACGTCCGTGGCTCTGGACGCGCTGGCGCGCCTCGCGCCCGACGATCCGCTGCTGCCGCAGGCCGTCCGCTGGCTGATGGCCGCCCGCGCCAAAGACCGCTGGGAAACCACACAGGAGAACGCCTGGGCGATCATCGCGCTGACGGATTACATGGTGACGACGGGCGAACTGGCCGCCGACTACCCGTGGGGCCTCGCTTTCAACACGGAGGCGTTGGAGCAGGGGCAGGCGTCGCCGGAGACGCTGCGGCAGACCGTGGAGCGCGTCATCCCCGTGAGCGAGATGCTGCGCGAGTGGCCGAACGCCCTGGAAATCTCGCGGGGCGACGGCAACGGCGCGCTCTACTACACTGCCGACCTCGCCATCTACCTGCCGGCGGAGAAGTTGGAAGCGGAGAGCCGCGGCTTCACCGTCCAGCGGCAATACTGCGCGCCCTCTGTCCGCGAGACCGAAGAACAGACGTGGTTTGGGCAGTCCATCTCCTTCGCGCCCTGCGCGCCGCTCACCTCCGCGCGCCCCGGCGACCTGGTGGAAGTCCGCCTGACCGTAACCGCGCCGCGCTATCGCAACTACGTGATGCTGGAAGACTTCTACCCGGCAGGGTTAGAGCCGGTAGACCCGACGCTCAAGACGGAGCAGAGCGGCACGGAAGTCGAAGCCATCGCGGTGGAGCGCGACACAGCTTCGTGGTGGTGGTGGGGCAACTTCGAGCATCACGACTTGCGCGACGAGCGCGCGGTCTTCTACGCGGAGCATCTGGCGCCGGGGACGTACCAGGTGCGCTACCTCCTGCGGGCGGCCATTCCTGGCGCGTACAAAGTGCTGCCCACCACCATCAGCGAGATGTACTTCCCTGACGTGCGCGGGCGGGGCGCGGGCGCGGTGTTTGTGGTGGAACCGTAGACAGGAGACGGTAGACAGAAGACGGGGGGTGATGGTATGTCACCCCCCGTTTTTTTTGAGTATGTTGCTACCCATGGTGTGTTTTTTCCGATATAGTGTATAGATGGAACGCGCGTGCCATTCTATGACCCAAGAAAATATTATTCACCCGGATGTTTTGAGCGAAGTGTTCGACGCGACGCTGGTGCGCCAGGCCCAGGCCGGCGAAAAGGCCGCGTTTGCGGCGCTTTACCGGCGCTACCTGGCGCGGGTGTATCGCTACTTTTACGCCCGCACCGGTGAAGCGCAGTGGGCCGAGGACCTGACGGCGCAGACGTGGCTGGCGGCCTTGGAAAGCCTGCCCAACTACCGCGAGCGCGGGACGTTTGCGGCGTGGCTCTTTGCGATTGCGGCGCGGCGCTACGCGGATGCGCGCCGTTCCCAGGCCGCCCTCCCGCCGGAAGTGACGGACGATCTCTGCGATCCGCCCGACCCGGCCCCGCCGCCGGAGGCCGCCGCGATTCACGCAGAGCAAATGGCGGCGTTGGCGCGCAGCCTGCGCGACCTGCCGCCTGACCGGGCGCAGGCCGTGGCGCTGCACTTCTTCGGCGGGCTGAGCCATAAGGAGACGGCGCGGGCGATGGGCCGCACACAGATCGCGGTCAAGTCGTTGCTGCACCGCGCGTTGCGGGAACTGCGAGAAAGGTGGAACAATGCGTAAGGATACCATCACGCAAACTTTGACCGAGCTGGCCGAGCAAACCCGGCCCCCCGCCGCCTTTGCTGCGCGGCTTGAAGCTGGCCTGCTGGCGCGCTGGTCGCGCCGTGACACTGCCGCTCAAACCCTCCGGGACCCACTCAGGAGGCATGCGATGTTCCGACGATTAGCTTTTGCGACGATGACTGTGGTCATCGTGATGGGGATTTTGATGCTGCAACCCTGGCGTTTAGGGCGCCAGGGCGATGGCGACCTGCCGCTGCTCCCGCGCCTGGTTTCGGCGGCGGGCGGCGGCGCGACGATTCAGGATGGATTGCTTTCCGGGGCGGAGTTGGTGTTGGATGTCACGCTGCCCACCGGGGCCAGCCGCGCGCCGGTCTACCGGATGGAGAGCGCGCTGCCCGCCACGCCCGACGCGGCGGTGGCCTGGGCGCGCGACTTCGGCCTGCCCGACCCGCAGCTTTACCGCGACCCGCGCGAGCCGGGCGCGCTCTTCGTCGTCGGCAGCGACGGACGCCGGCTGGCGTTCCGCACCGATGGGCCAACGGCGGGCGCGCATTACACTGACGAGGGGGCGACCGGGACACAGTCCGTCACATCCTTCGCGGAAGCCCGTGAGGTCGCGGTCGCCTTCTTGCGCCGCCATGATTTGTTGCCTGCAAGCTACCGCACCGTAGAAGAACGCCCGTTCACACAGTGGGAGACGCCGGTGTGGACGGTCAACCTCGTGACGGAACTGGACGGGCAACCGCTGCTGGGGGGTATGGCGCTCATCCGGGTGGTCGTCAACGCGACGGGCGGTGTGACGTATGCGAACGTCCCCCTGACGGCGTTTGAGAAACTGCAAGGCTATCCCATCAAGACGGCGCAGGAGGCGTGGGACGAACTGCTGTCCGGCGGCGCGTTCCGGCTGGATACGGAGCAGTCCGCGCCTGCCGGGGACGCCATCCGCACGTTCCGCCGCCCGCTCCCGGCCCGCGCTGTGGGCGACGCCGTGACTGTCAGCGGGTGGGTGCAGGTCTTGACGCCGGAGGGCGACGCGCCGGTGTGGGCGCAGATGACAACGCAGGATGGCGCGCGCTATCTGCTCGACGGGATTCCCAACGCCGAGGCGTTGGCGGGCATTGGCTTCAACGACATCCAGGTCAGCGGGACGTTGGTGGAACCGTTGGGCGCGGATGGCTGGCGGCTGGCGGTGCAGCAGTGGGAGATCGTGACGGACGCCGCGCCGCGCCAATCCCTGGTGGGGACGCTGCACCGAGACGGCGACGCCGCGTGGTTGGTGGACGACAACGACATTCGTTATCCTCTGCCCGACGTCCCCGCCGAGTTGGAGGAGGGGGCGCGGATTGAGGCCACCATCCAGGCTGCGCCGGCGCCGGACATGCCATTGGACTGGCTGTTTCTCAACACGCCGCCCTTCGCGGAAAGCGCCGTGGTCAACAGCGTGGGCAGCACGGTCAGCGTGGTGGTGCAGCCGGAAGCGGACGGCGAGACGCCCGCGCCGCAATCGCCCTTCACGTTGGGGCAGACAGTGGAAGTGACCGGTGTGGTGCGCGTCACGCTGTTCCAGGAGGACGGGCGGGAGTGGCTGGCGGCGGAACTGGCGCAAATCCCCGGCGTCGAGTACGCCTATCCCCTGACCGGAACAGACGCGATGCTGCAAGAGCTGGCGCAATTGAGTCGCCTGCACGCGCGCCTCCGGGGGCAAATCGTGGCGAGCGACGATCCCCGCGCGCTCTACGGGCAGGCCATTGACGTCACCTCCCTGGTGCAGCTCTGGCCGGAGGAGCAGCTTTACACCTACCTGGGCAGCGTCGCGCCGGAAACGCGCGACAGGCAGCCCGTGGCCGTGTTCACCGAGTGCAGCAGTGGGCAGCAATACGTGCTGGGGGCGGACGTGGCGTTACATTACCGGATGTTCACGGAACAAATCCTCTGGCAGAACACGCAATTCCAAATTGATGGCGCAGTCCATCCGGTGATGACCGTTGCGGGCTTGCCCCTCTTGCAGGTGGACGGGATGGGCAGCGGCAGCGAAATTGACAAGCTGGCCTGCACCCCACCGGAAGCGCGGGAATCCGGCCCAGCGGTGGTGAATCGGGACGCCTTCATCGGGCGCGATATGGACCACGCCTTCACCGTAGACCGCGCCGAACTCGCCCACTACTACGAAACCACCACGGACGCCTCCGCATCTACCGTCTACCGTCTACCGTCTACCGTCCTCCTCCAACCCGTGTGGGTCTTCTCCGGCGTCAGCGGCGACGGGCTGACGCGCTTCACGGCCTACGTGCAGGCCGCGCGCGAGGACTACGTCGCCGACACACCTCCGCAGGTCGGGGGCGGTGTCGCGCCGGATCGGGTGATAGATGGCGTCGTTCTGGCGGTTAATGAGAATATGCTGGGGGTGGAGGATGCGCGTCGCGGGCGGATCGTGCTGCATCTCAACGAGAACACCCGCGTTTGGAAGGGTGGGTGGGATAATCCGCGCCCTATCGAGGTGGGAGATACGTTCTACGGCTACGGCGATCTCAATGCAGAAGGCGCGGTGTACGAGATGGAGCAACTGGAAGTCAACCTCGTCAACCTGCGCGGGGAAGTGCTGAGCGTGACCGAAACGGTCGCCGGGCTGGACGTGGAACTGGACGACGTCCACACGGGCAAGACGCTGGTGCATATCACGCCGGCCACGTCGGTAACGGAAAACGGGCAGGCGGTGCTGTTTGCCGAATCCACCTTCACGCTTAAACCGGGCGACGGGTTGCATCTCACCGGCTTGCGACTGAAGGATGGGTCGGTGGAGGCGGTGCAGACGTTTTAAGATTCTTTCACCGCAGAGTGCGCCGAGGCCGCAGAGAAATCACAAAATCTCTGCGGCCTCCGCGTCCTCCGTAGTGAAATCATGCGTTTTCCGGCGGCCGGTCAGGATGACGGCGATGGCCGCCCCGATGAGCGCGCCGAGGGTGTTGAGCAGCCAATCCTTCAATGAGGAGTCGCGGCCGGGGACGAAAAATTGCGCGAACTCGATGGCGGCGCTGAGGGTCGCGCCGCCGGCGGTGGCCGCCAGCAGCCGCGTGAGGCGCGACTTGCCGGTGAGCGCCAGCGCCGCCGCCGCGCCCAGCGGCACAAAGACGGCTACATTCCCCAGCTTGTCAATCAGAAAGCCAGACGAGATGCCGCGCGCGACGGCGGGGGCCGCCAGCGGCGCCAACTCCGCCGTCACCTGCGCCTGCGGTCGCAACGTCATCCACAGCAGCCACAGAGCGCACGGCGCCATCAGCACCCACCCCAGGCGCGCTTTCCATTGCGATTTCAAATCCACGTCAGAAGACTCCGGGGATGAGGGCATGGGTGGTGCGCATATATTCGGCATAATCGGGAAAGGTGGCGGTGAGGAACTTCTCTTCGATTTTGATGCGAATCACGATTCCGATGAGACCCAGCATGGTGAACAGCCACGAAACCCGCGCGGCCAGGAACAGCGGGCAGGCGATGAACAGGAAGAGGTTGCCCAGATACAGGGGATGCCGGATGCGAGCGTAGAGGCCAGTCTTGACCAGTTGATGTTCTTCCCCATGTTCTATCGCCATCGAGAAGCCCTTTTGCAAGTCCAGGTGCGCCCTGACGCGGAAGAACGTCGCCGCGAGGAAGCCCAGGCCGCCCAGTCCCCAGGTGAGCAGCGTCGGCTGCGTCTGCCAGAGCAGATATTCCAATAGGGGCGCGGCGGCGGTGAGATAGTAAGGAACGACAATCAGCGCCATCGTCCATTCGAACTGGGGTCGTTTGGCGAGCGTGCCGGCCTTCGCCATGGCCCAGTTTTCGGCGATGCGATAGCCGAGATAGCCCACGATGTAGGCAATCAGATGATGATCCATTGGGAGAATTCCTTTCGATTGGAGAGACCAGGCTCTCGTAAGATATTGAACAGAGGTGGCGCATGGTGGGGAAGACTAACCGGTTTCAAGTTCCGGTTCTCTGGACGCGGCGTACTCATTCAGCGCCGCGCTGCGCGTGAGCGCCAGCACTGCGCAGGCTCTGGCAATCGGGACGATCAGGCCGGCGGGGAGCTGATCCAGGAAGGCGCGCGACGTCAGGTTGCCGTCGAACATCTCGCGGGCCACGTTGAGGTAGAGCTTTACGTTATCGCTCCCCAGGTATTTGTAGATGAATAGCGACAGCGGCGAATTTTGCATATCGAAGCTGGAGGCGCTGGAACGGCCAAAGGCCAGCAGCCCAAAAAGGGTGGAACCGACTTTGGCCTGGGGTGAAACCTCAATGTCCGGCAGCAGGTCTTCCAGACTGCCGCTGGTTTCGTTGCCCTCTACTTCGCCCAGCAACAACGCCACCGGCGCGTCGCCGCCGGTGATGTTCGCCAGCGCCTCTCCGATGGCCGCCGAGAGCAACTTGATCCCCAGATATTCGCGGCCGGTGTAGACGTTGCGGAAGGCCAGGGCCACCATGCGTTGATACTCGCCCGGCGGGGGCGCGCCCCGGTAGGATTCGTAAATATCGTCGGGATCCAGAAAGCGCAGGAAGCCTTCCATCTTTTGCAGGGCCTCACGGTAACTGCGGAGCGAGTACACGCCGCGCAGCCGCATGGAAGGGTTGGTTTCCGGGATCAATTTCCAGGTGTTGTCCAGGAATTTTCCGGTGTCTTCTTCAGAGAAGTTGGAAACATCTCTGTTGGCAAACACCACCGCCCACTTGACGGCCTCTCTGATTTCTTCGAGCGGCATCCCCCAGTGCTGCTGGGCGTTGATGGCGTCGAGTCGCTGTTCCAGGATGTAGGGCGGGCTGTCCTGAATCGTCGCGTTGCGCCGGAAGGGGATGGTGGCTTCGATGCAGGCGGTGGTTTTGATCAAGTCGGTGACGTCCACGATGCCTTCCAGCTTTTTGTTCATCACCACCGCGCTGAGGAATTCGTTCAGCCCATGCATCGGCGAGAGCGTCTGGCCAGGTTCAAAGCCGAAGACGGCCATCGTCAGCATCAACAGGGGATCGGCTATGTCGGGGCGGATAGACAGACGGTCTTCCTCTTCCAAAATGTAAGGAGCCAGGATGTCATGGATTTCGGGAGCGAAGCCATCGTCTACTTGATAGTACACAATGTCGTGGAACAGCGCCGCCAGCGCCAGCAAGGGATTGGAGCCATCCGCCAGCTCGAAGATGTGTTCGGGGGTGTGAAAAGAGCGCGCCTGGGCGGTCATGGCGCGATGGACCATGATCGCCAGTCTTTCCAACTGTATCAGCGAGATGGTCGCGTTAAATCCTTCCACCGCGCTCTTGAACAGCGTGATCGTTCTTTGAATGGTGCCTGTCGCCATACCCACACGTCCTCTTGCCCCGCTCAGTTCCCACTTGTATCTATGTTCATTTTACACCTATTTGCTAATTGGGGGATGACGCGGCGCGGCGCGCAAACGGCTTGAGCAAGGCCCACAGCAACAGCCCGCCGACCAGGCGCCCGACGCCCGAAATGGCAAAGTTCCACTTGTATCCCAACGTCTCAATGAGCGCGCCGCCGGCCAGCGGCCCCAGGATGTTCGCCAGACCGATCAAGGTGGTGTAGGCGGCGATGGCCTGCGTGCGTCGTTCCGGGACTGGCAGTTCCAGTTGCAGGTTGAAATTGGCGATCTCATACCCGGCCCACAGAAATCCACTGGGGATGGTGACGAACAGAACGTGCCAGGCGTTGGTCATCGGGAACCACATAAACGGCAGAATGGGGATGAACAGCAAGGACATCACCAGCGCCCAGCGCGCGCCGCGCTTGTCCACGGCGCGGCCGAAGTATTGCTGACCGAAGACTCGCGTGAGCGCCCCTGCCGTGCTGATGAACCCAACAATCTGCGGGGTCGCGCCCAGTTCCGTGACCTGGTAGACGCCGAAGTAAGGCCCGCTGATCTGCCAGGCGAAGTTAAACACCATCGAGAAGAGCGTGTACAGCAAGAACGTCCGGTTTTCGGTCAGCGAGCGCCAAAAAACGCTGAAGCTTTGCTCCCGGCGCGCCGCCGCGCTGAGGGGCGGTTCGGGGATGAAGGCGTAGAACGTCACGGCGACGATCCCGAAAGCAATGGAGGTCATAAAGGCGACCTGATAGCCGCGCGGCAGCCCCCACCACTCGATGATCTGGCCGGCCAGCGGCACACACAACAGCGACGCCGCCGCCATCAGCGACTTGCGCCCGGAGAAATAGCGCCCGCGCCACTCAATCGGCACCAGGTCGGCGGCCAGCGAACTCCACGGCGGCGTCCCCAGGTTGCCGAAACCGGCGCGTAAGGCAAACAGCACAATGATGAGGACAATCGCCGTCTGGGCAGGAACTAAGAAGGGGACGATCAGGGTGAGCAGCTCCATCAACCGGCGCAGCGCAAACGAGATAACGACCACCGATTTGCGCTTGCCCCAACGCGCCGCCCACTGCGCCCCCGGAATCGGCGCGATCATCCCCATAAAGCTGGAAGCGGACGAGAGATAGCCGACTTGCAGGCTCGTTGCGCCCAGGGCCAGCGCGTACAGTGTGACGTAGTTGTCAATGAAGGCGGCGGAGATGGCAATAAGGAAGCCATACCACCAGAACATCACCATCCCCTTGCGGTAATGGGGGGCGACGCCGCGTACCAGGTAAAAGTCAAAATTCTTGAGGCGGGCTTTGAGGGTGTTGACGACGGTTAACACAGGGGGTTTTAGTCCGTGATCTCGTGGATGAGATGGGGCGGGAACTGCGCCAGCAGCCGTTCCGCATCCTGGGGAATCAGCAGCAATTCTTTGGCGAACCACGCGAACCCCTCTTTCTCTACCGGCAATAAGAACACCGCCGTCGGAACTTGGATGGGGAAAAGGGTATAGGTGTAGCGTTGCGGCAGGGCGCAGGGGCGGGCGACTTGCACCCTGGCAATTTGACCGTAACCGGCGTAAATCTTGAGCGTGCTCGTCAATGCCCAAATCCCGCCTTCGGTGATAAGGAAGCGATCCGGCGCCCACACCAACAAGAGAAACTGCTCGGTGCAGACGACGCCAAGCACCAACAAGGCCCACTGCAAGCCGGACAGCATCAACCGATCCCGCAGCAAATAGCCGACGAGGATACTGATGCCGACCACCAGCAGCCCATTGAGCAGCAGTGGGCGCAGCGGCAGCTTCAGGCGTTCCTCGTAGAGGAACTCGCCGCTATCCAGTGCATTGGTTTTGATCAGCTTCCGCCAGAGGTCTTGCTGGATGTGCAGCAATGTCATGGAGACGACCAGGTAGATCAACAGCAGCCCCGAAATGACCGGCGGCCAGTCCCACAACGCCACGATAGGCAGCCAGGCGTACAGCGCCTTCGCCAGCACGCTGGAGGGAATATGGAGAAGCCACGGGAGTTTTTTATCGGCCATTATCCCTCGCCCCCTTCGGCCTGGAGTTCCCGCAAACCAGCCTGGACTTCGTCCCGCGACAAATTCCCGGCGCTGAGCGCCGTATCGCTTTGCTGTTGCAGGCGGCGGTAAAACGCGCTCCCCATGTCCACAACCTCGGCAAGCGTAGCCGGGTCGGCGGCGGCATCGCGCATCTCGAATAGCACGTCCTCCGCCTTGCTGAACGCGCCGATTTGTTCGTAGTACAACATCAACAGGCCGTAAGTGTCCAGCGGCAGCGTGGTCAGATCGAACTTGTCCAACAACTCTGTCACATCCGGTGTATAAGGCGCGTGAATTCCCCCTTCATCCGGCAGCGACAGGTGCAGCTCCAGCCGCAGTTGCAGCGCCTTCAGATAAAACTGCGCGGCCTCCTCCAGTTTCTCTTGTTCAACGTAAACGTCGCCGGTTTCTTTGAGCAGCGCGGCAACGAAAACGCATTTCTCGCGCCCGACCGCCGCCGTTTCGGCCAGCGTGAGCCGTTGGAACAATTCGGCGGTAGAAAACGTGTGCAGGGCGTCGGGCGGCAATCGCAACAACGTATCCAGCGCGTTGCCGATGGCGTCTACGGCGGCCGCGTACTCCCGTTTCCGTCTCAATCCCATAATGCGGACCAACATCTCCGCGAAGAGTGACACCTGGCGCATCACATAATCAGTATGCATAAGCCTCGTTCCTGAGTAAGCCGTGAAAAGATAGGAGACGCAGATCAACGCTGATGAACGCTGATCTTCTTAAATTATCTGCGTGAATCCGCGTGAATCTGCGTCCAAATTTCTCCCTGAGACGCTCACCGCCGCGCGGTGAGGGCAAACAGGCCGTAACCGGCATCCTTTTCCGGCTCGCCGGTCAGCGACGGGTAGAAGGTCACGTCCGAGAAGCCGCACTCAACCAGCAAGTCGCGGTATTGCGCGTCGGTGTAGGCCTGCATACTCGCGGCGTGGCGCGTCACCGCGCCGGTTGCGGCGTCCACAATGTAATGGCGCGTGGTAGCGATGGCGCGCTGCGCGTCCCAGATGTTCTCGGTGAGAACAAGGTGGGGCTGCGCGGAAAATAACCCGTGCGGCGTCGCATACCAGCTTGGTGGGCGGCGGCCTTCGTTTTCCACGGCGGCGAACGTGTGCGGCTCCAACACCAACTTCCCGCTGGGGCGCAACACTGCGTGCGCCTTGCGCAAAATGTGGCGGATGTCCTCCGGCTTGAAGACGTTGAACTCGCCGAAGATCAACATCGCCAGGTCATAGTCGGTGTGGAACGCGCCAAAATCGGCGGTGCGGAGGTCCTCCAGCCGATACGTACACGCCAACCCCTCGCGTTCGGCCTGTGCGCGCGCGTAAGCGATGGAGGCCGGACCGAAGTCAATGCCCACGCACGTATGCCCGCGTCGCGCCAACCGGCTGGCGTACAGCCCCGGCCCGCAGCCCAGGTCGAGGATGGCAGACGGTTTCTCCCCCAGCCCATGCGTATGAATCCAGGCGACGTGCCGGTCAATCTTCTCGAAGCGGCGGCTGGCCGCATCGTGTTCCTGCGACAGATGTTCCTGCAACATCCGCGCGCTGAAATCGGGATCGTTCCAGGGGATTTTCTCCCCTTCGGCCCAGGGTTCCGGGACAGCCGTGCGTCTGACAATGTCGGTTAAGTTCATTAGAGTTTCCTTCCTGATTAAATAATTTCACGCAAAGGCGCAAAGAAATAAAAACTTGGCGCCTTGGCGTGAGATTTCTTCCGTTAAAATCCGTTCAATCCGTTGAGATCGGTCAGCATCTCCCGCTTCCGCGCTTCCGGCACCCACGACGCGCGGATGCTGTTGCGCAAAAGCGTTGCGATCTCGGCGCGGGTGAAGCCGAGGCGTTGGTGCAGCAGCAGGTACTCCTCGGCCAGCGCGTTGCCGAACATCTTGGGATCGTCCGTGCTGACGGTGACGAGCAGACCCCGCTCAAGGTAGCGGTGAATGGGGTGCGCCTCCAACGACGGGACGACGGCAGTGCAGACATTGGACACCGGGCACATTTCCAATGGAACTTGGTGTTCGGCCAGATAATCGAGCAGGGCTGGGTCCTCCTCCGAACGGACGCCGTGGCCGATGCGCTCGGCCTGCAAGACGCGCAGCGCGCCCCAGACGCTCGCCGCGCCGGCGGCTTCCCCGGCGTGCGCGCTGGTGTGGAAGCCCAATTCGCGGGCGCGCGCGTAGACCGCCGCGAACGGCTCCGGCGGGTGCGCCTGTTCCGATCCGCCAATGCCGATGCCGATCACCCCCAGCGACTTGACCTCGGCAATTTGCTCCAGCGTGCGCGCGGCCTCCGCCGGGCCGGCGTCGCGCACCAGGTCGGCCACCAGCGCGACTTCGACGCCCGCCACCCGCGCCAACCCCGCGCGCACGGCCTCCGTGATGCCTTGCGGCGTCAACCCCTTCAGCCCGTGTTCCCACGGAGAATAGAAGACTTCGGCGTAGACGATGGCCTGCCGGGCCAGATCGCGCGCCACCGCCTCGGCGACGAAGGTGAAATCCTCGTAGCTCTTTAAGAATTGGTTCTTCCAATACCACGTTTGGATGAAGTGCGGGAAGTCGCGGTAGACGAACTTCTGTTTCAGCGCGTCCGGCGTGGGGACGTCCGGGTCGCCGCCGTATTTCTGCACCAATTGCCACAGCGCGTCCAGCGGGATCGCGCCCTCCAGATGGAGGTGAAGTTCGACTTTGGGGATGGCTGCAAGCCACGGTAGGGTAACAGTGTCCATAATGAATTCTCCTTTGAAAATGGTGATTGGGGATTGGGGATTAGGGATTGGGCCGTCCCAATTCCTAATCCCCGCTCCCTAATCCCTGGTGATATTTTCATCCAACCGCTGGTGAACTGCCGGTTAATGGGTAATTCCCTTGAAGATAGTCTCAACCGATTGAACGGATTAAACGGAAGAATATCCGTTAAATTCCGTTGAATCCGTTGAGAAAAATTCTTCTACGAGTTTACGATTGAATGACAATGCGTCCTTCGACCTGACTGGTCAGTTTCTGGTGAATCCGCAGATGTTCCTCGATCACATCCTGCGCGGACGTGGTGACGACGCGCGCTGGGGCAACCGCGTTAAGCTCCTCAATGGAAAGTCCCAGGCGCACGGGAGCATTTTTATAATAATATTCTTGCAGGCTGACGGTATAATGCGCCGCATCTTGCACCGGCGCGCCGCGGACGGTCAAACTTGCCAGGTCGCGCTGTGCGTCGTCGTACACCACCCGGACGCTCCGGCTGACCTGCAAGATGCGCCGCTGGCGCTCGTCCGGCGCCAGGTTGAAGCGGAAAATCTGCTTGACCTGCGCCCCGGTGAGCGTCACCTTGTACACCGGCCCATCGTAGGGGAAAACGCACTTGAGGTCACCCAGCGTGATGGGCGGTCCCAATTCGGGCGCGCGCAGCGAACCGCTGATGACCAGCGCCATGTCTGCGTGCGTGCAGTGCGCCAGGATGTCGGCAAAGAGATTGCCGAGTTCGGTCTCCTGGTCGCGGCTCGGATGCGTCAACTTGCGGGTCAAGTGGCTGATGATGGTCTGATTGCGGCTGTCCAGCTTCTCCTGGTACGAATCAATGAACGCCTGCAACCCGCTATCCGGCTCCGCCACGCCGGTGCGAATGGGGAGCAATTCCCATTTCCAGGCTACGATAGCGTTGGTCTGATCATCCACGATGATGTCAAACCGCCCGATTTGATCCGTGCCGACGCCGGCCTGCGCGATCAGAATCCCATTGACCTCCACCGGTTGTTCCAGAATAGTGTGCGAGTGGCCGCCGAGGATGAGGTCCACCCCCCATTCCGGCTTGAGCAATGCGGCCAGCCGTTTGTCGGCCTCAAACCCGATGTGCGTCAGCAGGATGGTCAGATCAATGTCCTCATTCTTGTATGCATTACAAATTTTGCCGATCTCCGCCACGGCATCTTCCAGCCCCACGAACGTGGCAATGTCGCTGTCAAGCCGCAGTTGGTTGAGCGCGTCCTCGGTGATAATGCCGATAAAGAGGATATCGAACCCGTCCACATGCATAATCACGTAGGGCTGCATCAGCCGCTTGTGGTATTTCTTGATGTGTAGATTGGCGTTGACGATGGGAAAATTCGCCATCTTTTCCAGGAACAGCAGGTGAGGCAGGCCATAGTCCAACTCGTGATTGCCGAGCGTGACCACGTCGGGGGCCAGATAATTCATAATCTCGATGGTGGACACACCGCGCGATTCGAGGTCAATAAGCGATCCCTGAAGCATATCGCCGGAGATAGTGTACAGGACATTGGGTTCTTCCCGGCGGACTCTGTTGATGTAGCCGGAAAGCAGCGCCAGCCCGCCGATCAAATTCCCTGGCGCGCCCTGCATCTCCGCCATAAAATCGCCGTGCATATCGTTGGAGTGCAGAATCACGAATTTCTTAAACCGCTTCGTATTCACCCTATCCATCCTCATAGCCAATCCATTATTGACAACCCTTACTCCACCTGGCGGCCCCCGACCGCCCCATCCCTGTGTATGTCCATTCTAACACGGGAACGGCTTGCAGCAAATGAACGCCCGCGTTTGCCGCAAGTCATTCCCGTGTTAGAATAACAAAGGTGTGTTGCAAAACGTCAAACGTCATTCCTAACTCCTAACTCCTAACTCCTAACTCCTAACTCGCAACTCGTAATTCGCAGGAGACTCTATGCGCTTCGATGGCCGAGATTTTACCGAACTGCGCCCGCTGACCTTTGACCTGTCGCCAGTGCGCTACCCGCATGGCTCTGCTCTGGTGCGGATGGGGGAAACGCACGTCCTGTGTACCGTATCGGTGCAGGAGGGTGTGCCGCGCTGGCAGCAGGGGATCGGCAAGGGTTGGCTGACGGCGGAATATGCCCTGCTGCCGGCGTCCACCCACACCCGCACGGGCCGCGAGCATATCAGCGGCGGGCGGGCGCAAGAAATTCGCCGGCTCATCGGGCGCAGCCTGCGCCGCGCCGTCGCCCTGACCTTGTTGGGCGAGCGCACCCTCATCGTGGATTGCGACGTGCTCCAGGCCGACGGCGGCACGCGGACGGCGTCCATCAACGGCGGTTACGTGGCGGTGGCTCTGGCCGTTCAACGGTTGATTGCAGAAGGCGTTGTGCCGCCGGAGGCGCTTCTGCCGCCGGTCACTGCGATCAGCGTTGGCGTGGTGGACGGCCAGATTTGCAGCGACCTGGCCTATGCCGAAGACGCGGCCGCCCAGGTGGACCTCAACGTGGTGGTGGACGCCGCCGGCGACTTTATCGAAGTGCAGGGGACTGCCGAGGGCGCCCCCATCCCGCGTGGGATGCTCAACGCGCTGCTGGACGTGGCTGCGGACGGTGCGCGCGACGTACTCCGCATCCAGAGGGAGGCGCTGGCTTGCGCTGGTATCGCGCGCTGACTTCCACCCAACAACGCATTCTGGCAGGATTGGCCGTCGGCGTGCTGCTGGTATTCGGCCTGCTCGGTTGGAGCGTCTGGCAGACGATGCGCGTCACCGTCGTCAGCACGCCCTCCCCGCTGCCGACGCCCACCCCCGGCATTACCCCAACGTCCACTCCGACGGTAACGCCCTCTCCAACGTCTACTCCCTCGCCCACCCTCACGCCTATGCCTACCCCCACCTTCGACATCGCCGAATCCGGCGCCATCGCTGCCGAAATCGCCGAGGCGCGTGAGGTATGGCCGCGTTGGACCACGCCGTTGACCCTGGTGGACGTCTACGAGCTGGCGGTGGTGCATTACAACCGCGCTCAGGCCGATCCGCCGCTGGTGTTGGATGTGCGTCCGCTCCTGGATGCTTTGCGCCTGTGGTGGTGGGACGACCTATCCGTGGACGCGCGCGCTTACGCCGAACGCTGCGCCGCGCTCTACGTCGCCGACACAGAGGAATTGTATTTGCAGCGCGATTGGCGGGGCGACCGCGCCGTCCTCGACGCGCAATTGGCCTTCGGTTACGCCCGCGCCATCCCCGACCAATACGGCGACCTGCCCGCGCTCGTTGCCGAAGCCTCTACCCTGGATCGCCGCCTGGCGCTGCTGGCCGTGGGCGATGGCGACGCGATGCTGTCCGTTCTGCTGCGAGCCAACCTCGCGTCCAACGCGGCGAAAGCCAAAACGCTGCGCGACGCCGTCGCCGCCGCCTGGACGCCGGCCTGGTCGGTGGACGATCCATTGCTGGCCGACCTCTCGCGCCTCACGCTGGACGTGGGCGAGGGGTTTGCGGCGGCGCGTTACGAAGCCGGCGGCGCGGCGGCGTTGGACGAGGCGATCCAACGTCCCCCGCGCTCCACCGAGCAACTGCTCCACCCGGAGCGGTACGCCAGTGGCGAAATGCCCCTGACCTTGCAGCCTCTCGCGCCCGATCTGGGCAAAGATTGGTCGCTGACGTTGGAAGACACTCTCGGCGAAGCATTTCTGGAGCTGGCGCTGCTCGAATGGCGCGGCGGCAAGGCTGCCGACGCTTCCGACTGGGGCGGCGATTTGCTCCAGGTGTGGGGCGGCCCCGAAGGCCGCGACGTGGTAGTGTTGCAAACCCGGTGGGATTCGGCCAAAGCGGCGGCGCGCTTCTACACTCAAATCGTGGAAGCGTTGCCGGAAGCCTTCCTCTCCGGCCCGGTGTACACGCGCGTCTTGCCGGACAGCCTCCCGGCCGGCCAATGGTGGGACGGGCGGCTGGGCGCGATCTATCTGCGCCGCACCGCCAGGGACGTCATCCTGGTGTGGGGCAGCGACGCGACGGCAGTGGAGACGGTCAGCGCGCTGCTGTGGGTGGGCGTGGACGAGCGGCCATAAGAATCAGCGGATCAGCGAATGAGCGAGAAAGCAAGTGAGCGAGTCGGCGGATCAGCGGATCAACTTTCTCTCACCGTCACCCTGAGCAGCCTGTTCTGAAAGCAGTGAAGGAAAGCGAAGGGTCTCAACCGTGAGAGGGAAAGATTCTTCGCTTCGCTCAGAATGACGGTGAGCAGCTCGGAATGAAGGGTGAATGACTCGTGATAGGCAAAATCAATGAATGAAGAAAATAGCGCCAAGAACCACGCGGCCCGCAGGCGCATTATCCCGACCCGGTTGGTATCGCGGGTAAAGGCCATCTTCAGGATACGGGCGGTGCGTGGGACATTATACGGATTGGGAGCGCTGCTGTTTCTTATTGCCGCGTGGACGCTGTGGACGTTCACGGGGCGATTCGGCAAGGACATTTACCAGAAGAGCGACCTGGTCATCGTGCCGGGCAAGCGGGTGGCGGTGGTGTTCGGAGCGGGATACTGGCCCAACGGCGCGTTGAGCGCGATCTTGCAGGATCGCCTGGACGCCGCGATTGAGCTTTACCGCGCCGGACGGGTGGAAAAGCTGCTCTTCAGCGGCGACAACCGCGTTGTGGAGTACAACGAGCCGGCCAAAATGCTGGAATACGCGCTGGAGCAGAGCGTCCCGCGCGAGGCCATCGTGCTGGACTACGCCGGGCGGCGCACTTACGACACCTGCTACCGCGCCCGCGACATTTTCCAGGTGGACGATGTCATCCTGGTGACGCAGCGCTACCATCTGCCGCGCGCCCTCGAAACCTGCCGCGCCCTGGACGTGAAAGCCATCGGCTACACCGCCGACCGCCAGCTCTACCGGCGCCGCTTCTTCCTCCTGTACGTCGCCCGCGAAGTCCCGGCCCTCTGGCGCGCGTGGTGGGACGTTTACATCCAGCGTCCCGTCCCCGTGTTGGGGGAGCCGCTGCCGATTTTTGAAGATCAAGTAATGAGAAATGAGTAATGGGTCGAGTTACTCATTACTCATTACTCATTACCCATTACCCTATAACCAAGAGGTGAAATAAATGACACTTTTACACGGATTTGAATTAGTCGCCGAGCGCGAGATCACGGAGTTGAACACGCGCGCCCGGCTGTACCGGCACGCGGCCACCGGCGCGGAACTGCTGTCGCTGGAGAACGACGATGAGAACAAGGTGTTCGGCGCGGCGTTCCGCACGCCGCCCGCCGATTCTACCGGGCTGCCGCACATTATGGAGCACACGGTGCTGTGCGGTTCGCGCAAGTATCCGGTCAAAGAGCCGTTCATCGAGCTGGCGAAAGGCTCGCTCAACACCTTCCTCAACGCCTTCACCTTCAACGACAAAACCGTCTACCCCGTCGCCAGCCAGAACGTGCAGGATTTCTACAACCTGATTGATGTGTACCTGGACGCGGTGTTCTATCCCCGCATCACGCCCGAAATGTTGCAGCAGGAAGGCTGGCACTACGAGTTGGAAAGCCTCGACGCGCCGCTGACCTACAAGGGCGTGGTCTTCAATGAGATGAAAGGCGCCTACTCGTCGCCCGACAATCTGGTGGCGCGCTACAGCGAGCGCAGCCTGTTCCCCGATAACGTTTACTGGTTTGATTCCGGCGGCGACCCGGAAGTTATCCCCAACCTGACCTACGCGCAGTTCAAGGCTTTCCACGAGACGTACTACCATCCCAGCAATGCCCGCCTCTTCTTCTACGGGAACGACGACCCGAAGATGCGCCTGCGGCTGGCGCAGGAATACCTCAAAGACTTCACCGCCCGCCCGGTCGAGAGCGCCATCGCGCTTCAGCCGCGCCGCGAGACGCCGCGCCGTGAGACGCGCCCCTATCCCGTGAGCGAGGATACCGAAGACCCACGCGCCTACATCACCGTAAACTGGCTGCTGCCGGAGAACGACGCCTCGGCGCTGACGATGGGGCTGGCGATTCTGGGCCACGTTCTCATCGGGATGTCGGCGTCGCCGTTGCGCAAGGCCCTCATTGATTCCGGCCTGGGCGAGGACGTGATCGGGAACGGACTGGACGACGGCCTGCGCCAGCTTACCTTCTCCACCGGCCTCAAGGGCGTGCAGCCCGCCGACGTGGACAAAGTCGCCGACCTCATCTTCACCACCCTGGCCGACCTGGTGCGCGACGGGATCGATCCCGACACGGTGGCCGCTTCGCTAAATACCATCGAATTCAATTTGCGGGAACAGAACTTCGGCAGCTTCCCGCGCGGGTTAGTGGCGCTGTTGCAGGCGCTCACCACCTGGCTGCACGATGGCGACCCGCTCGCGCCGTTGGCCTTCGAGGGGCCGCTCAACGCAGTCAAGGCGGCGCTGGCTGAGAATCCGCGCTACTTCGAGGGACTCATCCAAACGTACCTGCTCGACAACGCGCACCGGTCGGTGTTCGTGTTGGAGCCGGATGCGACGTTGGCGGAACGGCAGGAGGCCGCCGAACAGGCGCGGTTGGCGCAGGCGCGGCAGGGGATGACGGAGGCTGACCTGCGCGCCGTCATCACATCCGCCGCGCGCCTTAAGGAAATGCAGGAGACGCCGGACACGCCGGAAGCGCTGGCAACCATCCCGCGCCTCACTCTGGCCGACCTCGACAAAGAGGCCAAGTCCATCCCCGCCGAGCTATCGGAGGTCAACGGCGCGCGCGTGTTGTACCACGACCTGTTCACCAACGGCATCGTCTACCTGGATTTGGGGCTGGATTTGCACATGTTGCCGCAGGACTTGCTGCCCTACGCCATGATGTTTGGCGAAGCGCTGCTGGAAATCGGCACGGAGACGGAGGACTTCGTCAAGTTGACGCAGCGCATCGGGCGGCAGACGGGCGGCATCGCGCCGACGACCTCGCACGCGATGGTGCGCGACAGCGCCCAGGCCACCGACTGGCTGTTCCTGCGGGGGAAAGCGACGGTCGCGCAGACGGGCGACCTGTTGGCGATCCTGCGGGACATCCTGCTCACGGTGAAGTTGGATAACCCCGCCCGCTTCATGCAGATGCTATTGGAAGAGAAAGCGCAGGAGGAGGGCAGCCTGATTCCGGCGGGCCATCGCGTGGCGCTCTCGCGGCTGCGCGCCAAACTTAACGAGGCGTCCTGGGCCGCCGAGCAGATGGGGGGCGTGAGTTACCTCTTCTTCCTGCGGCGTCTCATCGAACAAGTTGAGCAGGATTGGCCGGCGGTGCTGGCGAAGTTGGAAGAAGTGCGCGGGTTGCTGGTGAACCGCGCCGCCATGCTGTGCAACGTCACCGTAGACGCCGCGAATTGGGCGACGGTGCAGCCGCAGGTTGCCGACTTCCTGAGCGCGCTGCCGTCCGCCCCCGTCGTCCGCCCGGCCTGGACGCCCACTTACGACCCCGCGCCGGAAGGGCTGACGATCCCGGCGCAGGTCAACTACGTGGCGAAGGGCGCCAACTTGTTTGAGCTGGGCTATACGCGGCGCGGCTCCATCGAAGTCATCCTCAACTGCCTGCGCACGACGTACCTGTGGGAGAAAGTCCGCATCCAGGGCGGGGCCTACGGCGCGTTCTGCGTCTTTGACGCGCAGTCCGGCGTGTTCGGGTACGGCTCCTACCGCGATCCGAACCTGCTCGGCACGCTGGCGAACTATGACGGCGTGGCCGCTTTCCTGCGCCGCCTGGAACTGTCAGAGGAAGAACTGGTCAAGAACATCATTGGCGTGATCGGCGCGCTCGATGCCTACCAGTTGCCGGACGCCAAAGGCTACACCGCCTTGCAGCGTTACCTGATCGGCTACAGTGACGCAGCCCGCCAGCAGTACCGCGACGAAATCCTGGGCACAACCGCCGCCGACTTCGCCGCCCTGGCCGACGCCGTGGAAAAAGTCAACGAGGCCGGGCGCATCGTCGTCCTCGGTTCTGCGGACGCGCTGGAGAATGCGCGGGCGGAGGGCGCGGTGCCGTTTGTGTTGACGAAGGTGTTGTAGTCAAACGTCAAACGTCATAATTGACGTTTGACGTTTCAATAAAACGCAATAGAAACGTGAGGCCTTCGCGGTGAAGGCCTCACGTTTTACGTTTCACGTTGTAAGGGCTTGTAAAATCGTACCCCCTGTAGTCTTGTAAAATCGTACCTTTACAGTCTCACAATATCGTACCCTTTGCGGAGGCTACCCCAGGCATGGCAAGGAGAGTTGCAGGGGT
>DAOUGD010000102.1:0-10547 GCA_034429475.1 Anaerolineae bacterium | reverse complement strand
TTCATTGGCGGGCGTAGCCCGCCAATGAAAAAATACCCCCTTGAAATAGGTGACAACTTGCTTAGGTTTAATGAGAGGCTCTGAATGCCCACGTTGATTTGGGACTTTGACGGCACACTCGGCTACCGCGACGGCGGCGGGTGGGCGGCGACGATGTTGGAACTGCTAGATCGGGAAGAGCTGGGTCATGCGGTCATCCTGGAGCAATTGCGGGCTTCGCTCCAGGCGGGCTTCCCCTGGCAGGACTGGGAACGCCCGCATCCCTATCTGGTTGACGCCGACGGGTGGTGGGAGGCGCTACAGCCGACGTTGACCCGGACCTATTGCGGCGCCGGGCTGGATGCTGCGCGCGCCGCCGCGCTGGTGCGCCAATTCCGCGCCGCGTACCTGAATCCGGCTCGCTGGCGGGCTTTCGAAGATACCCACCCCACCCTGGATGTGCTCGCGGCGGCGGGCTGGACGCACATCCTGCTCACCAACCATGTGCCTGAGTTGCGCGCCATCGTACAGCATGTGGGATTGACGCCGTACTTCACCCACATCTTCAACTCGGCGGAAACCGGCTATGAGAAACCCCATCCCCGCGCCTTTGAGATGGTTTTAGCCGCTCTCGGCGAACCCTCGCGGCCCTCCGTTCAATCCGTTCAATCCGTTGAGATATGGATGATTGGCGACAGTTTCACCGCCGACGTGCAAGGCGCGGAGGCTGCCGGAATCCCCGGTATCCTGGTGCGGCGACCTTATCCAGAGGCGCGGTACTACTGCGAAACGCTGGCCGGCGTGGCGGACATCGTGCAGAAAGGCGTCAAGATCGCCTGACCGATCTCTTAAGGCCAAAAGCACCCCCCGCAAGTCTGTGGACTTGCGGGGGGTGTTTTGTCAACGGATGAAACGGATGGAACGGGAAATTAACGGTCGCGCATCACTAACGGCAAATAGACCGTAGCGCCTGCCGATGGGGTGAACAACGCCGAGAGCTTGCTGCTCGTGCCGGCCTCGAATTGCGGAATGACGCCGTAGTCGCGCGTGGTGCTGATCGTGCGCAAGCCCTCGCCGTCGGCCAGCGCGCGGGGCAGCGTGAAACTCCATGCGCCGTTCTTGTCCGCATAAGCCGTGCCGAAGTAAACCTGCGCTTCGACCAGCGCGTCGGCGTCGTCCAGGAAGACGTCTACGGCGCAGTAAGGGCAGAAATCGCCGGCCCGGCCGGTGACGGTGATGCCGTTGATGCGCGTGGTCTGCGCCGGGAGGAACGCACTCAACGTCACGGGCGTGCCCGGCCCAAATTCGATGGCGCCGGCGGTGTTGGAGATGACGTTGCCCTGCATCGTGGTGGCGTTGATTTCGATGACGTTCCCGTTCACCCAAATCCCCTGGCCGTAGCCGTTGACGAGGGTGTTGGAAAGGATGCGGGTATAATCGCCGCCACCGTTTTCGATGCCGCTGCCGCACGTCCAGCGCGCCGCGCCGTCGGCCTGGACGCCGACGCGGTTGTCCTGGATGAGGTGATCGCGCCCGTTCAGGATTTGGATGGCGGCCGGCTGGGTCTGCGACGCGCTGCCGTAGAGCATCAGCCCGGCGAAGACGTTGCGCCGCACGACGTGCCGCTTGCCCCCGATGACGAGGCCGCCGCCGCCATACCAGTTGCCGCTCTGCTGCGTATGAACACAAATATCCGCCGTCGCCACTGCATCCGCCGGAATCGTGCCGTCCGCCAGCAACCCGAAGGTGTTGTCCTCGATGATGTTGTCGTTGCCCTGCGCGTTGATGGCGTTCGTACTCGACCCGGCCAGGGCGTTGTGGGCGATGAGATTTTGATCGCTGCCGTCCGGCGCGACGATGATGGCGTGATTTTGGTTGTTGGGGACGTTATTGTAGAGCCGGATGGCGTCGCCGGCGTCGTTCAGGCCGAGCCAGTTGTACTCGATGATGTTGCCGTCGCCGGTCATGTGGACTTCGACGCCCTGGAAGGCGAAGCCGCGCACGACGTGAGCTGCTTCCACGCCCGTCTCGCCCAACTGCAATTTGGCCCCCGCGCTGCTGTTGCGCAGCAGGATAATTTTCGGGCCGTCCGTGCGACCGTCGGGCTGCGTCGTCCCATCCAGCGTCACCTGCCCGCCTTTGACTGGCGGCAGATCGGTGGTCAGCGTGATCTTCCAGGTGTGGAGCAGGGCGTTGTAGCCCGCGTCGCTGGTGGGGATGTCAAACGCAATCAACACCGGGCGCTCCGCCGCCGTGAGGTTTTTTACCTGGTTGATCGCCCGCCGCAGCGTGCATTGATCCGGCGCGACGGCGGCGCAGTCACCGGTTGTGTTGGCGTCCGCCGCCGAGGTGACGGTGATGACGGTGGCGTAGCTGGCCGGCGGCGTGGGCGGTTCCAGGTAGGTCGGCGTCGGGATGGCGGGCGGCGGGTCGAATTCAAACGGATCCAGCGGGGGCGGCGGCGTTGCGCCAGGACGGGTGTATATCTCGGAGAAACGTGAGGTCGAAGGCCCGTCGAAGTTCTTGATAATGCCGTAGTTGAGGGCGGTGCTGGCCGTGCGCAGGCCCTCATTCATCCCCAGGGCGAAGGGCAGCGTGGTGTGCCAGTCGCCGTTGATATCGGCCTGTATTACGGCGACCGGGTCAAACGTGATGAAGCTATCCAACCAGTCATCGTAGAATAATTCTATCTGGCAATAGGGACAAGGTGCATCGGGCGCCGCTGCTCCGTAGACGGTGGTGCTGCCGCCGCTCACAGTGATGGTGAGAATGACGGATGGGGTGAAGAGTTTACGCGCCTCAGGCACCTGCGTGCCAAATTCCAGGTAATTGAGCGACGGCGCCCAGTAGAGTAGATTGTTCCGATAGGAAAGCGCATTGATGGAAACTTGTGAGCCGTTGATCCGCAGCGGCTCCAACGCGGGGCGGGTGATCGTGTTGGACAACACCCGCGTGAAACCGGCGTCCACAACGATTCCCCGCCCACAAACACCGGTTTCATTGGCGCTATCATCCGCGCCGATGAAATTCCCTTGAATCAAATGGCCCTCGCCGGTGACACTGAGCGCGTCGTCGGGCGTGTTGTTGGGGTCGTCGCTGACCCACAGTAAACCGGAAATCGTATTCTCAAGGACTAAGTTCCGCTTGCCGCCTATTTCCATCCCCGCGCCGCCAAACCAGTTGAAGTAGCGCGCGTTGGGCCGACACCAACGATTCCAGGTTTTGAAGGGCCCATCACCAAAAGCGCGTGTACCGATGTAGTTGTAATCAATGCGGTTGTCATCACCTTCCACATCTAGCGCCGCACCTCTGAACCCGGTCAGAACGTTGCCACCGATATGATTGTGGGTGCTAGCCTCGGCAACCTTGATGCCGACGCTCCCGCTGCCGTCTTCAGGGGCCTCAGCATTAAGCCAATAGGGTGCTTCGCCCGCGTTGTCTAATCCAAACCAGTTTGCATTCACGAAATTAAAACTATGGTTAAGTTGTAGAGCCGTATCGAATTTCTGAAAGACAAGGTAACGGATGTAGTTGCCATCGCCATTGATGACCAGGCCGGTCAGGTTACGATTCTGTGGCCCACGAATGATGATGGCGGGGCCGTAGGGTCCTCCGGCTTGTGATGTGCCGTTGAGGTCTACCTGCCCGGCTTTATCCACATCGGTGCTTCCCAATGCAGGGAGCGCTGTGAGTTTCAGGGTATCGGTCAACTGGATAACCCACATGCCCAACTCAGCATCGTAGCCGGGATCGCTGGTAGGAATATTGAAACGAATTTCGACGGGACGTATGCCGGGATCGGCCGCGATGACGCTGCTGGCTTCTTCGATGGCCTGCCGCAGCGTACAGGGCAGGCGATTGGTCTTGCCGACCACGCCGGGATAAGCCGCCTGGGTACACACATACACCTCACTATCATCCGGGTCAGCAGTGGTGGTAACGGTGATGATGAGGTTCGGCGCGCCAGGAGGCCCCATTTCCTCCATGTACGTCGGCCAGACGGCCGGCAACGGCTCCGGCGGCGCGGGCGGCTCCGGTGCGACGGGAATGGGCGCGCCGGTCTGCGTGTAAATTTCAGAAATGCGGGTGGTCGTCCCCACGCTGTAGACGCCGCTCGGATGGAGAATCTGCCCATCCACGACGGTTGTGCTGGCGGTGCGCAGCCCCTCGGTGAGGGCGAGCGTGCGCGCCAGCGTGAAACTCCAGTCGCCGTCGCCGTCCGCCGTGACTTTGCCCAACGATTCGAGGGTCTCCGTCACCGTGTCCACCTCATCCAAGAAGATTTCGACGACGCAATCGGCGCACGGGCTGTCTGCGCCGTGGGTCCCGGTCACGTTGAGGCCGTCAATCTGGGTGATGGCGGCCGGATTGAAAAGGCGCAGTTGCGCGGGCAGTTCCGGGCCGAAGTCAAACGCCTGGACTTTGCTATCCAGAATGACGTTGCCCTGCACGGTGACGCCGTTGAGGTCATAGCCGAGCGGCCCGCCGGTGACGTAGATGCCGGCCGCGCCCTGCGCTCCGATGACGGTGTTGCTGATGACCTGAATCGCGTGGCCGCCGCTTATCCCGCCGACGCTGATGCCCTCGCCGCACGTTCCAAAGGGCACGCCGTCGCTCGTCACGCCGATGACGTTGTGCCGGACGACGTGATCGCGCCCGGTGACGTTAATGGCGTCGTCGGGCGTGTTGAGCGGGTCGTTGCTCCAAAACAGCAGGCCGACGACGCGGTTGTAGGCCACCAGGTTGCGGTGGCCGTAAATGTCTATGCCAGCGCCGGCGAACCAGTTGTAGGCGCGCGCGTTGGCTTTGCACTTGCGGTCAAAGCGGATGTCGGGCACGGCGCCGTCGGCGCGCGTCCCCACCGTGTTGCTGAGGACGAAGTTGTCGTTCCCCTGCACGCTGATGGCAACGCCCTTGAAGCCCACCAGCACGTTGCTCTGAAGCGTGTTGGTCGCGCCGTGGCTGCCGCTCATCTGCGCGTAGATGCCGGCCTCGCCGCTGCCATCTTCCGGCATGAGCGGATTGCGCAGGTAGATGTCATCGCCGGCGACATTCAGGCCGAACCAGTTCTGCTCTACCAAATTTTCGTCCGTGGCGGGGATCGTTATCATATTGTTGGCGAAGCCCTGGAAGGCCAACCCGCGAATCACGTTGCGTCCGCCAGTGAGGGTGAACGCACCCTTCTCGTTGTCGCCGCGCAGGATGATACGTGGGCCATCGGCCAGATCGCGCCCGCCGGGCTGCGTGGTCCCGTCAACGATGACCTGCCCGTAAGTCCCCAACTCGCGGAAGGCGTGCGTCTCAGAGCCGGAATTGTCGCTGTTGACCGTGATGATCCATACGCCGTGGGCCGCGTCGTAACCGGGGTCGGTATCAGGAATGGCGAAGGCAATGTGGAAGACTTCGTCCGCCGCCGAATGCCAGCGCGCTTCGTTGATGGCGCGGCGCAGCGTGCAGGGGGAGTGCGTCTCGCAACGCTCGCTGTTAGGGTCTGAGCCGCCCGCGTCGCTCGTCGTGGTGACAGTGAGCCAGTACGTGGGCGCGAGGTCGGCAGGCGCCAGCGGCACGCGCGGGACCGGTTTCGCCATCGGCGCCGCGACGGCCAACACGCCGCCGGTCAACACCAGGGCGCTCAACAAGGCTGTTAACAAGAAAATCCAAAATTTGCGGTGCATTTCTAGCATCTCCTTTCGTCATGGGAGGATTAAAACTGATAACAGAATAATACGCTACCGTCAAAAAAGCGTCAAAAGGGGAGCGAGAAAGCGAAAAAGCGAGGGAGCGAGAGAACGTCAAACGTCAAACGTCATGAATTGACGTTTGACGTTTGACGTTTGATTTTTCAGAGCCTTGTGATCGGAACGGCCTAGTTGCTTTCCAACTCCGCCAAGATCAGCCGGTAGTTGTGGTAGCGCGCGATGGCGATCTGGCCGGTTTGCAGGGCGGGTTTGACGGCGCAGCCCGGTTCGTGAGTGTGGGTGCAGTCGGCGAAACGGCAACGCTCGGCGACGCCGGCGATGTCCGGGTAGAAGCGCAGCAACTCGGCGGGCTTCAGGCCAACGACGGCAAAGTCGCGGATGCCGGGCGTGTCCACCACGTAGCCGCCGCCATCCAGCGCCAGCAAGGTCGCCTGGCTCGTGGTATGCTGCCCCTGTCCGCCCCAGTGCTGGCTCACGTCGCCGGTGCGCAGCGCCAGATCGGGTTGGATCGCCGTGAGCAATGATGACTTCCCCACGCCGGAAAGGCCGGACAACACGGTAGTCTGGCCTTGCAGACGCTCGCGCAGTTCGGCGATGCCCTCGCCGGTCAGCGCGCTGGCGAGGAACACCGGATGGCCCAACTCCCGATAGGGCCGCACGGCTTCCTGCACGGCGGCGCGGTCGGTCGCCAGGTCCACCTTGTTGACGCAGAGCATGAACGCCAGCCGGTTGCGCTCCGCGCCGATCAGGTAGCGATCCACCAACTCCGTCCACAGCGGCGGGTCGAGCCACGAGGCCACCACCAGGAGTTGGTCGGCGTTGGCGACGATGACTTGTTTGAGGTGGCGGAAGAACGGATCAGGTCGCGCCAACGCGCTGCGGCGCGGCAGGACGGCCTCAATCACGCCCTGGTGGTCGCCGGCGCTGCTGACGCTCACCCGGTCGCCCACGGCGGCGAGGTTGGTGTAGCCGGTCTCGCGCGCCGAGAGCGCGCCGCGCAGGCTGCACAGCAGCACGCGCCCATCCACCGCGACGCGGTAGAGGCTGCTGCTGACCTCCAGGACTGTGCCGACTGCGGCGGCGTCCTGTGCGGCGTCCTCCCAGGCGGCATCTATTGCGTCTTCGTCTACGGCTTCTAAGGTGGCCTGGGATTGCGCCTGTGTCTTCAAGCGGCGCGACCGTTCGCCCTTCGCCATAATCTGTTCACGCCGGGATGTCCCATCCCAGGCTTCGGTATCGTCCCACCAATTGTTTTGGCGGGGACGTTTGGATTTACGTTTCGGTTTAAAGCGTTGGATATCCCTCGCGCCGTCGTCCCTATAGACGCGCGGCGTTAGCTTTTGGGAAGCTGAATGTGACACTTGATCATCTCCTGCAATCTTGAATTACGAATTACGAATTACGAATTACGTGGTTTGCCGGCAGGAGGAGATGATGCAGGCATCGCGTCGGACTGGGGCATAAAAAAGCCACAGGCCCGGCGATGACGCCGTCGGCCTGTGGCTGGAACTTAAAAGAGGTTCGAAACTGCTTTAAGCTATCCGCATCTCTCCACACATACCGGCAAGCATTGCCATCGTATTGAGAACAACCTTTTCGACTTCGCTCATTGCTCGCCTCCTTTTGTGTGAAAAAATGAACAGATAGGCAACTTATACCACGAAGCGGCGGATTGTCAAGGAATCACGCCAGGGCGTCGCAGGTAAAGCCAAAGACCAAAAGGTGAGACTTTTGTAGTCTGGCTCAGCTCATTTAGATCAGGCCGGAAGCTGCTTCAGGAAGACCTGCAAAGCCTCCATAAAGACAGCGTACTTGTCAAAGCGGATGAGGTGCCCCACGTCGGGGACGCTGACGATAGACACGTTGGGGTTCAGTTCGCGCACTTTGGCGACGACTTCCGGGGTCACGATGCCGCCCAGTTCCGGGTTGGCGGCGAAGAGCAACACAGGCAGGGTGACATCCTGGAGAGTCGTTTGCCAGCTCCATTCCGTGGAGTGCATCCGAGGCGACATCACGTCGAAGATCGTGGCATCGAGTTGTTTTTTGGACTCGCACATTGGTTGCAGCAGTTCTTCGGGCCAGGTGGGGTGGTCCTTGCGATATTGCACCAGCAGCTCTTCCAACGTCTGGATGCCCAGGCTCTTGACCCACTTCGCCATGGGGTTCTCGGCGGGCGGGCCGGGGGGCGGCGCCGGCCGGGTTAGCCACCAGCCCGGGTCTTCCAGGAAGATAGCGCGGACCAGCTCCGGGAAGCGCACCGCAAGCTGGTAAGTAACCATCGCGCCCATCGAGTGTCCGCCGACAATCGAGCGCTCCAATCCCAGGGTGCGGACGAGTTCCGCCACATCGGCGGCCATGTCCACTTTTTCGTCCGGCTGCACGCGCGCCGAGAGGCCGTGCCCGCGCATATCCGGCATGATGATGTCATAGTCGGCTTCGAGCGCGCGCGCCACGGGCGTCCAGCACAGGCCGTTGTCCGAAAAGCCGTGAATCAAGACCAGGGACGGTTTGTCCCCGTGACCGGTGCGAGTGTAGTGAATCCGCACGCCATTGACCAGTAAATCAGCTTGGGTCCAGTGTGATACCATAAGGTTACTCCTTTCAATGTAGCCACAGAGCACACAGAGTTCACAGAGAAAAGCTACAAAATCTTCGTGTCCTTTGTGTCCCTTGTGGTGAAAATTTTCGTAAGCAGGAGTGTACTCCCGGTTGGGCGACACTCCTTTTTGTCAGAGTTTGAATTTATTCTGAGAGTTTGCGGGGGTCAATGTTAAAACGGGCTTGCTTGCCGGCCAACCCGATAATGGGGCCGGCAACCCGTTGGCCGTCATCTCGGTTCCCGAAATAATCGGTGCATACTTTTTCGTCGGATTTGGCGGCGGGCAGGTCCCCCTTGAAGGTCACTCCCATCGTCAGGTCGGCGCTGTTGATGTCAATCTCTATATCGCATACACAGCCGGTTTTGTCAAATCCACAAAATTCCTGCCATGCTTCCAGGTCGAGGCACATCTCCGGTGCGGGGTACATGACGCGCAGGTAGCCAGGGGGCATTTGCGCGTAAGCGTTGCCTTCGGCCTGGTTGTGCTCGTTGGGCAGGATGATGGCCGCCTCGCCGCATTGGTAGAACAGATTGTTGAAGAATTTATTCTCCCGCGAGGTGCCGCCGCGCTTGGGCCAGACCCGGAACGCCACCACTTTGGCGAAGAAGCCGGCTTTGTCGCACTTGCCGATCAGGTTGTTGACCATGCGCAGCCGGTCGGTGCCCTCCAGGTAGATGCCGTAGCCATTGCGGACGTCCAACTCGGTGGTCTTGTACCAGCCAGAAGAGCCGGGTTCAGCGGGCAAAGCGTTCTTATCGTACCGACCTTCGACGTTCCAGATAATGTTGTTGTCAATCAGGTTCTCGGCGTCGCGCGAGCACTCGATAAAGATGTGTTCGCGGGAGTTGATGCCGTCAACGAACAGGTTCGACGTGATGCGGCAGTTCTCGTTGCCCACGTCCAACCACAGCGCGTCGCAGCCGATACACCCCTGGATGACGTTCCGGCGGATGAGGGTGTCCACCGCGTGATGCATCTTGATGCCGCCGGCTTCCCACGAAAGCTCCATCCGCTGCCAGCCCGTCCCGACGATGAGGTTATCCTCGATGAGCACATTGCGCGCGAACATGCCGGCGATGCCGCACACGCCCACGTCCTTGATCGTATTGCGCCGGATGACGGTATAGCCGATGATCTGATCCTCGAAATGGTCGTGATGCCAGCACTCGTTGCCGCAGTCTATACCGGTGGCGTTTGACCAGTCAATGGTGCAGTCCTCGATGATCCAGTGGTGGCCGCGATAGCAGGAGAGGGCGCCGCGCTGCGGGACGGGAGCGCCGGTGGCGGCGTGGGCCAGCGTCAGCCCTTTGACGCGGATGTAGGACAGGAACGGCTCCTGGGGGGCAAAGCACTGTTCGCGGTTGCTCACCTCGATGACGTGCTCCCTGGGGTCGGCGTCGCCGGGCAGGCGAATGTGGACTTTCTGGCCGTTGGCCTCCACCCAGTACGTGTTGTCGTTCTGGCTCATCAGGTTGTACAGCGGCACCTGCTGCATCGGCTTGCCGTCCACAAACACCATGCCCCGGCGGTTCAGATAGGGCGTCATGTCGGTCTTGTCGTACTCGATGAAGAGCCGGTCGTGAAGGATGTTCACGGCGCAGAACGGGTTGTAGCCTTTGAAGTCCTCCGGGTTCAGGGCGATTTCCCAGACTTTGACGCCTTCGAGTGAGGGGGGCGCATCTCTGAAACCACGAAACAAGCGCCAACCCACGCTCGGTTTGAAGTCCTTGACCTCCACGGACGCCTTGATGATCACCTCTTCCCCCTGGTAGGCTTCGTAACTGATCATCTTTTCCGGCCCCAGCCCGCCCCTGGCCGGCTGCACCGTCTCGCGGTACGTCCCGCCGTGGATCAGCACCCGGGTGCCGGGCGTGGCCACCTGGGCGGCAGCGTTGATCGTTTTGAAGGGACGCCCCGGCGCGCCATCGTTCTGATCGGAGGCGTTTGGGTGTTGATGGTCCACATGAAGCTCACGCTCATAAGTTTGTTCAACTTCCCAGAACGCAAACATCTGCCCATTGGGAAGCTGGGCGGAAAAATCTTTCTCTGTTGTCATATCAATCATCCTTTCTGGGTGTTGGTAGGTGTTTCACAATAAAAGAGAGATTAGGACGCAGATAAACGCTGATGAACGCTGATGAAAAACGTTATCTGCGTGAATCCGCGAAAATCTGCGTCCGGATAGGTTTAGAATCTATCCGAAAATTCGTTTTGGCCTGCGATTTGCGCCTAAAGGCGCGGTTTGAAGGGTATTTTTTCGTCGGCGGGC
>DAOUGD010000101.1:0-63258 GCA_034429475.1 Anaerolineae bacterium | reverse complement strand
CGCCCACGAAAAAACACCCCCTCAACCGCGCCTTTAGGCACAAATCACGCGCCAAAACGAATTTTCAGATAGATTCTTATTATTTTACCACCTGCGCGCGAAGCGCCGACTTCCGTACCTTGCCCTGCTCGTTCATCGGTAGACTGTCAACTACGAGGATTTCCCTCGGCACCATATGCGTCGCCATCCGTTGTCGGCAGTACATAAGAATGTCATCAGTGGTGAGACTCGTTCCTTTGCGCAACACAACGTAGACCTGGATAGCTTCACCGCGCGCTAGGTCAGGAACCCCGATAGCAGCCGCACTGACCACATCGGGGAGCTCCAGCACATACGCCTCGATCTGCTGGCTACTGACCCGGTGACCATAAGACTTGATGAAGTCGCTCAGCCGATCCACAATAGTGATGAATCCCTCCTCGTCCACCGTAGCCAGGTCGCCCGTCCGCAACGCGCCGTCAACAAACTTACCCTCGTTCAACTCAGGCGCTTTGTAATAGCCCAGGGTAATGTTATCCCCCCGCGCCACGATCTCGCCAACCTCACCGGACTTAACGTCTTTGCCATCCTCTCCTACCACGCGCAACTCGACGCCGGGCATCCCCTTACCAACAGATCCCATCCTCGTCCGCAGTAACGCTGGCGGCAGGTACGAGAGTCGCGCAGTGGCCTCTGTCTGGCCGTACATGATATAAATCTCGGCGGTAGGCAGCGCCGCCATCAGTTCTTCAATCAGGACGACCGGCAACTTTCCACCAGCCTGTTGTACTTTCTTAAGTGCCGGGAATGACCGCTTCGGGAAGCTGGAATTGCGGAGCAGTGTCTGGTAGGTCGAGGGTACGCCCGCCAGCCCGGTGCAGGCGTGTTCCTGCATCATCGCCAGCACCGTCTCTGGATAGATGAATTGATTGTTTAGCACGACCGTCCCCCCCACCCGCAGATGCGTGTGCAGAAGTGAGGTTCCAAAACAGTAGAAGAAGGGAAGGATGACCATCATCCGATCCTCGCGCGTGAGACCCAGGTAACTGATGATTGACTCCGTGTTGGCCTGGATGTTACGGTGCGAGACGCGCACCACCTTGGGCTGCGACGTCGTCCCGGACGTGAGCATGAACGCGGCTTCTTGATCCGGGTCAACGGCTACGCTTTCAACGTTCGCTCCGTCGGCAGGCTCCTCCGGCGATAACACCTCATCCTCAACCAACAGGGGCAGATCCCCCCGAAGACCTTGCGCCATCTTGTTCTGGTATCGCTTCTGCAAGCAGAGCGCCTGACACTCCACAAAGCGCTCAGACTCCTGAAGTTCCAACGGTGTCAGCGTCGTGAAGAAGGGGACCGAGATCGCCCCAATCTTCATCGTCGCCAGGTATGTTGCGATCCAGAAAAGCGAGTTCGCGCTGAGTAGCCCCACGTGATCGCCGGGCATAATACCGAGTGAGAGCAACTTGCAGGCAATTCGCTGAGTCGCCATCCGGAGGTCCCGGTAGGTATAGCTGGCCCGGTCTGTGACGCAAACGATATCTTCGTCATTCCCAACATCCAAAAGAAAATCGGCTGTGTTCATCTCATAGCTCCTACATTGTTTCCCCGACAAACCAACAGAGAGTGGCACTATGCGTGCTCGCGTTGCTCGTTGTAAACTGCACCTTACACTTATAACCTATCCGAAAATTATGGCGATGCTGTCCCGCTGTGCCAGGCCTTGCGGCTAACGCCGCTTTCAGGAAGGTATTTTTCGTTGGCGGGTGCAGCCCGCCAACGAAAAATACCCCTTCAAACCGCGCCTTTAGGCGCCAATCGCGGGCCAAAACGAATTTTCGGATAGATTCTTAGTGGGCCTTGAGGATCAGCGGTAGATAGATTGACAAGGGGTTGGCAATGATGGTCACTGTACTTGTATAGTACCCCCATGCTCCCCCATCAACTTGCACTTCATTAGTCAGCGCCGTTGGCTGTGACACTGTAGTCCGTGCTGTGTACGAGATTACGATCGGAATCGTACTGGAAAGCGCGCCCTGCCAGTGAATAGATTGCGGTGAACAAGTGGGTGAATTGCCCCATGAAGAGGCACACAGCCCCGGATAATAGACCAAACCAGTAGGTAGAGTATCCGATATAGCCATAGAAACCGCCTGGGTTAGCGGGGCATCACTATCCCGTGCAGTAATGGTGTAAGTAAGCACCTCACCCATGCGAGCCGTCGAATTTGAGGCAGTTTTAGAAATACTCGGTAGTGTTGAAGGGGTTCCCAATGTCAGGATCAGGTTCTGAATGTAGAACAAGTCCCCCCGTTCAAAAGCGGGCACATCCAGCCATTTGACCAGCTCGTCAAAAGGTTCTTGCATGATGAGGGCCTTGGCCTTGAACAAGGCGGAATAATCATACAACGGGTGCAAAACACCTTCGTCGCTGGTACCATCGTATTTCGAGACAAACCAGTAAGGGGCAACCTGATCATAGCTGTTGAGCGCCTGCTGGACCTTTGTGTAGGCATTGGCCTGTAGGTATTCAGCCAGCTCCGGTGTCATAAACATAAAATTCCGGGCGACGGTCAAGATAACGGCCCACCGATCCGGCACTGGTTGATCCGTAGAGAATTCATCGGCTCTCTCAGCCAGCAGCCGGTTCAGTTCCGCCACATAGGGCGCCAGCTCGGCCTCCGCTATTCCGGCCATTCTGCCGATCTCGATATATCCAATATAACCGGCAATATAGGCATTCTTGATGTAGGAACTATAGTAAAAGTAGGTCTGCTGAGAATCCTGCTCTGGCGGATTAATGGATATTGTATTCCGAATCTGAGCAAAGACCTGCACGGCCAGGGATTGGTCGCCAAACTCTTTGATGTACCGCCAACGGCCATACAAACTATAGCGATAATCCCAACTAGAATTGGGGATAGTAGTTTTGGGGCCGAAGACGTTCATATTGGCCTGAATTTCCGGCGGAATGGTAAAAGTCTCCCGCGCCGCCCCATCCCGCCAGCCAATATGGACCTTGTCGCCATAGAGCGCCCACTCGTTTTGAAGATAGGTCCTCACCTGTTGCTGTAACTCCGAGGAGAGGTGTGGGAGAGCGTCAATCAAGGTTATAAAGGTTTCTGCCGGATTGTGGAAGTAGTCAACCATGTAGCTGTTTTCATCATAACTCAGCCGGTTCGTACCAATCGTGCCGTGATAATAACCCGGCCGCAGATGACCCGCAGCGATGATCTTCTGGATCTCCAGAGCTAGCTTTTGTCTCAGATCATCTTTGGTGATCGTCATGGCTGGGGAATCAGCGTCAAAGGCTGGCTGAGAAGTGACCTGGCAGGCAGGAGGGTCCGCCGACAGCGCAAAGACTGCGTTCATCGTGTGAAAGTAGATTTTTCCATTATAGGGGATGGGTGGGTTCTGATTGCCATGCGTACAATACACGCCAAAAGTTCCCCCAGCAGTATAGAACGTCACTTCAGGGCCAGCCCATGGCCCGGTACCAACCTGAGCATCGGCGTTGGGACATTCGTCGAGCAGCCATGCTGGATTAGAAGCGCCGCCATAGTAATACACTCGGTCAGGCTGTCCGTACGGTATGGTGATATCGTATGCCCCCATGCCCCTGAAGCCGCTCATCCATCCGTAGAAGAGAATGTCCCCGCCACCCGACAGCGACATTGGCTCATCCACAGCCCCATAGGTGCCCGCATGAACGCGGCTAATATACTCTGACCCGAACTTCCAGCCAGAAGGCCCCCCCTGCGGAATGTAGGGATTCGAGACGTAGCTATTGCTCTGGTACAATACCCCATCACTACCCACAACTGCCGGATAGCGGTCGCCGCCATGGGTGCCGAACCATGTAACCGGCGCGTACTCGGGGTTGCCATCCCCGTCCGAGTCAAACGTGTATTCCTGTCCATTCGCAGTGTCCAGCACAAATACCCTGCGGCGCGAAGGATACTGCTCCAGATACTCGGCAGCCCGGCTATCGTCAATCGTGACGGTTCCTGAGGCCCAGTCGCCCGGCTCAGTCCCGGTCGGCCCGACCAGACCCCCTTCGGAAATGCCCGCATAGAGCGCCTCCTTGTCCAATCCGTTCATCAACGATCCAATAGTCAGACCCTCACTCGCAGTATAATCGTAGCTTCCGCCGAGCACTACATAATCATGTCCATCCTTGGTGTAGATGACCGGCCAGTAAGAATAGAAGCCGCCGCCGGGAAGCTTGGGCGATTTCCATTTCTGTGTACCGTTGGTATAGACGGCATAGGCATAGGCATCATTGGAAGCAAAGTAAACAACCCCGTCCTTGTAAGCCGCCGAAAAGAGAATTGGCCCATTAGTCGGAAATCGCCAGGCCAACGTGCCGTCGGTGTTGACAGCATAAAGGTCGCCATCGCGGTTACCCAAGATAACCTTGCCTTCGACGACCAATGGATTGGTGGCGAACCCATTTTCTGCTTCGTAAACCCAAAGTTGTTGCCCGGTGTAGGCGTTCAGAGCGTAAAGATAGTGATCATACCCGCCGACGTACACCACCCCATCTGCTACGGTCGGAGAGTGGCCCAAGGGTAGTTCGGTAGGAAAGACCCAGCGCAAAGCGCCGGTTTCCGAGTTCAGAGCATACAGACCTTTGGCCGTGGAAACGTAAATTGTGTCATAGGCGGCGATCATCTGGTTGGCGTAGGGAATGAACGGTTCGAGTGACACCGCCCAAAGAGGAAACATCCGTCCCCGTATCTCTTCTGGTGTCCAGGAAGTGCGCTGCGGGTTGGCGCCGGCCATGGGCCAGGTGTTTTCAGTTTGCGCCTGGCTGGCGGACAGCGGCAAGACCAGCAAGAGGAATAGTGCAAAAAGCGTGATCCGTTTCATATCAACCCTCCAATTCACTTCTGGCAGCCAAGGGATATTCTTTCAATAGGCATGAAAACAAGGATGGGCCAACGATACCAGAATCCCATGACGCCACAACCAATGCCAGATCCGCGCCAGGCAACCGGGCTGACGGCAGTTCCCCACCTGATACTGCCCTAGATCAAACCTCCGACTGACGACGCGCCACTTGTTCCAGAGTCATTAACCCGCCCAGGAAAAACCAGACCAGCACGCTAGACTGAAATCCAGGGAAACCAATGTTGTACACAAAAGGCAGGATCCAGTCAGCGAACGCCATAAGAACCAGCGAAGCGGTCCCGGCAGCGAGCATACTATTGAGATAGCCGGCAGCAAAGCCTTCGGTGAAGTGCGAGCGCAGGCGAAGGCCAAGAAGAGTCACTTCGACAGCGAACCAAAAGAAGAATGCCAACCCTAGCAGGCCAACCTGAGAAAAAAGGTCTACGTAGTTGTTGTGGGAGTTGATCATGGGAGTAACCCAATATGCCCTGCCATAGAGCAACGGCTTTACGCTGGCGTAGGGCCGGTAAGCGGCTGGTCCTAGCCCGGTGATGGGGTTGCGCATACTCACTTCGATCACCCGGCCGATGAGGGCCAGACGCGAGCCACCGCTCTCCTCCCACTCATCGCTGCCGCCGGCAAATTCGTAAACAGCGGAGAACAGCCCCCCACTCACGGCCAGCACCACCAAAAGGAGGATCACAGGCCAGCGCAGCCGCGGCCAGCGCAGCCAGCCCAGTACGCCAACCACCGCTACCACGGAGATCCAGTAGGAAGCTGTCGCCCGATTCCAATGGAAAACGTACAACGCCACTGCCCCCAAAATAACGAGCAGAAAGAGCCGCCAGCCGCGAGTCAACTTGTGATTAAATAGCAATTGTCCGCCGCTTAGCGCCGCCAGCAACATCCAGAAAGGAGCACGGCCCACACCGGTGGTCAGAAAGGGATTCACTACGCGATATAAGGCCGGCACCACATAGAGCATGGCGATGCACCCACCGAGAGCCAGGAAGAAGAACGTCAGGCGGCGCAACCAGGTCACATCCTGGATCAGATTTCCTGTAAGCCAAAACGCGACGGCTGAGAGGGTAAAGATACCCCACTGAGCCAGTTGCACAATGATAAAGCTGCCCGAACGCGGCACAGCCGGATCCCACGTGGCATTCCCGATGGCAAGCGAAAGTAGACCGGCTGCGAGAAAAAGCAGCAAAGGTCGCCCCGTGGCGGAAGGCATGAAACGCACCTGTCTATGGCGTATCATGTCCAGCAACCAGACCCCAAGTACGGTGGGCAATAAGAGCGTAGACAGGTTGAGCACCACCGCGCTGCCAGTTTCCACCTCCACAGGCAGCATCAGGGCAAGCGGTAGCACGCCAAACAGGCCCACGAGCGGCCATTGCAACAGAACAAAAGTCCCGATACCCAGACAGGGCAAAAGCAAATAGAACACGGATGGTCGGAGGCCCAGAACCGCAGCGCCAGCCAGTATGAGTACGACTACGCCGGGAATCCACAAACGGCTGGTCCGCAAATCGGCCCAGAACTTAGCCAGCGCGATCCCGATCCTGGTCTTGCCCCGCTCTAGGGTGAGCTTCCAATCGGCTGTCATGAGGTCGCCCCATTTTGACGGAGTCCCAGCCCTTCACGATATCCACGGTAGATATGCCCACTCACGATCCAACGGTAGAGCAGGCGGAGAGTCGTGGATGAAGGCGCATAGCGTTCGAACACAGGCACAGATCTTTCCATCAGCGCCATGACCGGACGCGACGAAGCACTTTGCCGCGCCAGCTTCCTCAAGATCAATCCTGGTGAGTCCTGTCGCCAAACAATGGGGCCTTTATCGTGGAACATAGGGAGGTGTTCCTTGATCTCCGGATGAAGGGTAAACAGCGGTTGCACGATTCTAGAGACATGATGCGCGCGCTTAGTCGCTGAGGCGAGGTCGGTGATATGCTGGTCGCGATGGATCAGTCTGGCCTTCGCAACACGCACAAAACGACACCCCATCTTCCACGCCCGATAGCCGAACTCCACATCGCCCCACAACGTGGGGCCATCGCCAAGAACATCTTGCCACATTCCGACCCGCATAAAGTCAGTATGGCAAACACCCAGATTATTGCTGGTACACTCCGTAAACGGAACCTCCTGGTCATGGAGGACGCCGGCGGCCTGCACCTCTAGCTGTAATGCGGTAACATGACTGAACCGGGTGGGATGGGGGGGGATATACGGTTGCCAAACCCCCATCGTGACGACGCCGACAGCCGTCCTCGCCACAATCGCGGCCAGGTATCCCGGATCGAGTGTCATATCATCGTCAATGAAAATCAGGATATCCCCCATACTATGGTGCGCCCCGTTGTTGCGGGCTGCCGCCGAACCCTGGTTTTCTTGTGCTATGTAGCGGACTGCAAATGGAAAGGAATGGCGGGCGATCTCAGAGGTAGCATCGGTGGAACCATCATCAACTATGACAACTTCGAAGTTTGTTGCCGGAACCTGCGCCGCAAGCGAATTGAGTGTCTCGCGCAATGCGGCATAACGGTTGTAGGTGGGGATGATCACACTGATCGCCGGGGTCACTTGGACTGACATATTGCCTCCAGGTCAGAACCGCCCTTTCCGAAACGCCGCAACAAAGCATCGCGCAAAGCCAGCAAATTGGCGTCACGCTTGTTGCGGGCCGTGGTGCGATAGGCTGGCTTGAGCGTCCACACAAGGATATGGCCCAGATTGCGGACAACAATACGAGTCACAGCCAACCAACGACGCCATCCATTCAAGTAGGTCCAGAAGAACAGCAGGGCATTGCGGGTCATATAGTAGGTGTTCCTGGCCGAAGCCTGTCCCAACGAACTCGACACTTTGTGGTACAACACCGCGCGCGGCGTGTAACGAACCCGGAAGCCGGCCTGGCGAGCGCGTATGCAAATATCCACATCTTCGTAGTTCAGATAAAACCGCCCATCCAATAGCCCAATGCGGTCAAAGACCTGGCGACGAAACAAGACACCGCAACCAACGATGAAATCCACATCCTCTGCACTGTCCACATACTGCGGCCCGGTTTCCCCTTCTCGCTGCCAGATGCCGCGTTGCTCGAGGGTTCCCAGGTCCCACAGCACCATGCTGCCGGCCGCAAAGATCATATCCGGCGGATCCCAGAAGTACATTTTCGGACCGACGATGCCGATAGACGTATCCGCCTCTGCCTCGGCAACCAGTTGTGTTAAAAAGTCGGGGCGAAGCGCAATGTCGTTGTTGAGAATGCAGATATAGGGAGCTTTTTGCTCCAGTGCAACCGCAATCCCCACATTGTTGCCCTCAGCATATCCCAGGTTTTGCCCTGTTTCCAGAACGGGGATGGATGGATGTGCCTGACGAATCCGGTCTGCTGAGCCATCGGTCGAACCATTATCTACCACCAGGATGCGGGTGTTGGGATAGTCCAGATGTGCGACCGACTCCAGGCACGCGATGGTATCTGGAGCATTATTCCAATTCAAAATGACAATAGCCACCTCAGGCCATAGCATTTGCACAGCCATCCTTTCGACTATTGATGACGGATGAATAAATGTCCAGGATCTCTGCCATTTCGTCATTCATGGTCCTTACACGAGGAATGCCAGCGAGCAACCGCTGGTAGAGGGACTTGTCGGCAAATATTCGTTCCATTTGACACATCAGGTTCGCGCTATCACCGGGGTTGAAAAGAAGGCCGTTGACGCCGTGTTCGACCAGCTCCGGCATGTTCCCAGAATTAGCAGCAATGACAGGAGTGTGGCTGGCAAATGCTTCCAGGATCACGAATGGCCCGATCTCAGGCCACCGCGAGGGAACGATCAACACATCCATATCGGCCATAACCGTGGGGAGATCACCCGGCTCATACCGGCCGCATACCCTGACATTGGGCAGACCACGGGTCATAGCCCCTAACTCGCGCCCGAAACTCGTATTCGGCGGCGATTGCCCCCAGATCGCCAACGATATCTCACTGTATTTCTTGGAGAGTTCTTGAAATGCCTCAACGGCCAAATCAATGCCTTTGATGTACTGAACCTGACCGATATAACCAAAACGGAACACGGGACTTGCGGTTTTAGGGATGGCCTTGCTATAGTCAACCTGCTCAAAGTCCAGGCTGTGGCGGGATAGAGTAAAGCGGTCGCGCGCGCCCAGCCTGACGAACCGGGGGCGTAAAGAATTGGTCGGGGTTGTTACCGCATCGGCTGTATTGAGCAGATCCATCAAGCACTGCTGGCGCTGGCCGATAAGCGAGCAAAGTCCAATCCGATTCTTCAACGGCCCGACCTTGTCAAGCGTACGCCAGACCCAATTGGTCACCGCAGGCAGTGCTTTCTCAGGCCAGCGAAAGCGCCGGCTTTCACCAAGCAAACACCGGGCGCAGTCGAGCGGGCTATAAGGCCCGTCGCAAACAGCATCGTTGGAGCGGATGGGCTGAATACGGGGACACAGGAACCAGTAATCCGTCAAAGTTACAACGATTGGCACATTATGTCGGTGAGCGGCGCGAACAGCACATGCAGTCACCAGATAGCCACTGATCAGATGAACCAGATCAATCTGCTCATCCACGATAAGCTTATCAAGCACCCCCTCAATCAGGGGGTTATCAAAGCCATACTGAAAACCGCGCGGGGTTCGTGAAGTGGTAAGGGCCAACCGATGAACCCGGATGCCCTCATACGAATCCGAAACCAGGGAGCAAGTCTCGTCGGGGCCAAC
The DNA here is from genome assembly GCA_034429475.1 of Anaerolineae bacterium. Taxonomy (GTDB): domain Bacteria; phylum Chloroflexota; class Anaerolineae; order B4-G1; family SLSP01; genus JAKQHY01. Next base: position 53,629 of record DAOUGD010000101.1, on the reverse strand, counting down.
AGTGAGCGACTCGACGCAGAGCACTTGAGCATCAATGCCGCGTTGTATCATCCCCTTCGCCAACTTGCGCGCGCGGAGTTCTGTGCCCCCCAACCGGTTTGGGGGATAATGAGGTGTGATAATCAGTATTCTGTGCGGTTGTGTCATGGGAAGTCTCGCTAGACAAGAATCGCAGGTCTACAAAAGTGCAAACGTATGCTACGTATCCCCCTCCCCGCGCATCCTGAGAATGCGAGCGGGATTGCCCACAGCGACGCTGAAGGCCGGCAAGCTCTTCGTAACCACGGCACCCGCGCCAACGACACAACCCCGTCCGATAATTACACCATCCAAAATCGTCACTTTGGCCCCGATCCAGCAATCATCCTCGATAATTACCCCTAGGTGTGTCGTCCCTTGTTCCCGGATCAAACGGTTGGGATCGCTGAATACGTGATTGCCGGCATGAATACTGACCAGCGGCCCACAGATCACGTCATTGCCGATGCGGATGCCGGCCCCGCTGGCGTTCAGTGTGGCATACGGCTGTAGCAAGCAATTGTCGCCAATCTCAAGAAACCCGGTGGCAGTCTGATCGCCCCCACAATCGAGCCAAAACCCCATGTGGAGGTTGGTGTTGCTGCCAATACGAACCGTATCCCGCCGCATAGATCGAATATAACTGCCATCAAAAATGGTCACATCGTGACCAGCCGAGAGGGAACTTGGATGCCAAATCTGAACATTCCGACCGATGCCGAAGCGTGTTCCAACCCTGGCGCCACGCAGTTTCAGAATAGCGCCGCGCATAAGCTGGAGGCGCCGGGTATAGCGTGTGTACAAATGGTCAATCGGGTCTCGCATCATAAAATTGGGTTTCTGGCTACCTTCAATATAGCCTCTGGGGTATTCCCCGCAGCGATGCAACGATATATCTCTAATTGCCGGTTCATGATCACATCAACGTTATAACGCGCCGCGGCCCTGACCCTGGATGCCTTCGCCAAACGGCCTCGAAGCTGGGGGTCTAAACACAACTTCATCATAGCATCTGCCAACGCCGCCGCGTCGCCGGCATCCACCAGGAAGCCGGTGACGCCATCTTCAACGATCTCAGGAATTCCGCCCACCCGTGTGGCGATCTGCGGCAAGCCAAGCGCCTGCGCTTCAATCAGCACGCGTGGCAAAGTCTCAGTGCGCGATGGGAGAACCAGCATATCCGCACGCGCCATATATTCGAATACCTGATTCTGGGGCAGCGCGCCAGCATAGGTCACCCAACTGCCATTTGAGGTCACAAAGTCATCTAATTGGGTTGTAAACTCGGCCTCAGGGGCGCCGACCAGGATGCACTGGATCGCAACCCCTCTCTGGCGCACATCCGTTAGGGCAGTGAAAAGCGAGTCAGTGCCCTTGCGATGCTCAAGTCTGCCTACGTAGAGGATAACTACCCGATCGTCTGTCCTTTCCGTCTTGGGGTAACGTTGAGCCATTTCGTCAACCGCCATCGGTAACGCAAGGCTAACGATACGATTATGTCGCAGGCTTAGCTCCGTATGGTATGAATCCACGAGATACTGAGCGGCCGTCAGAATGAAGTCCGCCCGGTCGGCGCAAAGTGTCTCGAGTCGGTGATGAAAACGAGCGCCACGATACTGTGCAAAGGGCAGATCCAGGTGGATGATGCCGTGCCCCCTCAGGACAATGCGGTAACGGTGATTTGGCCACAGTCCCCAAAAAGCCTTGCCTTCGTAATCATCGCACTCGATCAAGTCGAATGGGGCTTCACGGGCTAACTTGTCAACCATTGACCAGCCGCCGAGGGAGTTCTCGAGAAGGTCCCAGCCACTGTAAGCCTCGAGCAACCCATGAAGACCTGGAAGTCTGGCGACCAGACCGACCAAGGCGCGCGGCCTGATCCGTTTTGGCCCCACAAAATGCACTCTGACCAATCCATCCTGAGCGATATGAGCGCGGTGGCGGCGATTCACGCACACCACCTGGACGTCGTGCCCTTCAGATGCCAACCATTGAGCCGCGTCCCGCACATAAGTCGCGACGCCGCCAAACGGTGGGTAGAGGGCATAGTCGCGCGTTAAGAAACAGAGGCGCAACACCTATGCCCCCTGGGGTTGAATGCAGTTCGCAGCATGTACCTAAGCATGACGACTTCGGAGCGCTACAATGACCACCGCCGCTACCAGTACCAGGGACAAGCCCGCACTGAGTACCAGGATCGGCGCGGTGGAAGATGCCGATTCATCCCCGGGCAGAGCACTGCCATTCTGCAACGCGGCCCTGACTGTTGGATCGGGAGTAGCCGACGCTCCCTCGATAGGGACCGCTAAGGAGGGAGTCACGGCAGTCGCTCCGGGAGTAGGCGGAACCGCCGTCGGTCGCGCCGGTAACGGCAGTTGCATAACGGTGTAATAGAGTCCCGGACTCCAAAACGGGCCAATGACGACGAGCAACTGATTGCCGTTCACTATGGTTAGCCGCGCGTTCTCCGTCTGTTCTGGTAGGGGTCTTAGGTCCAGCGGCGTTGAAATTGACCGACCCTCCCAGGAAGCATATTCACCATCACCGGTAACAATATGCAACGTTCCCTGGCTGTCCAACGCCATGCATGGATAACCTGACTGCCCCATGATCTGACTGAAATTGACCGGCGCTTCCCAGGTATTCCCACCGTCCGTAGACCGCTGCACGAAACGCCCCACATGGGAGCTACCGGTACCTGCCTGCCAGGCCAGATATACAGTCCCATCCTCGGTCGCCAGAACATTGCCGCCCCGGTCGGCCAGCCCACCCAGTTGTTGTGGATTGGACCAATCCTCCCCGCCATCGGTGGAGTACGCATAGTGGACTTCCGATAACCGGGCCGGATCGCCATCCGACGGCCACTCGTCCCAAACTACGTGAATGCGGCCATCAAGCCCGACGTCAAGCCTTGGCGCACTAGCTATCGTGTTACTGGTACTTCGGCTCACCGCAGCAGGCTCAGACCAATGCAGGCCGGCATCTTCCGAACGCACATAATAAACACCGCCTGGCCGGATTGCGTAGACTAAGTGTAACGCGCCGAAATGATCCTCCTTGGCATCTATGCGCCCTTGTGCAAGGCCATTGGGAATCACAACCGTCTCCGGGTTAGACCAGGTTCGAGCCGAGTTGGCCGCATCCTTAGACCACGCCCAACTATGCATAACATAATCCTGTCCCCAGAAAAGATGCAACCTGCCGTCGGTTGTAGCCACCAAAACCGGCAGCCCTAGCTCCACGTCATCTGGCGCCGCCAGAATATCGATAGGTACTGTCCAACCAGTTCCATCCCAACGGCTGTAGTAATAGGTTTGTCCGTCGGACAGCGTCCATACCAGGTGCGCTGCACCATACCGATCAGCGACAAGAGTACTCCCGGCACTCCACACCATACCATCGTACAGCATCAAAGGTTGAGACCATCCGAAACCGGTCTGCGTCTGCCCTCTGACGGGGCGCAGGATGCCCCAACCGAGTAGTCTGCTGGCAACAACAACACAGAATACAGCTACACCCAGGGCTATCCATCGCCACAAGTCTGTTCTGTAATGCATCATGGATTATCTCGATTTCTCAGGCTATCAGCAACTCTCCCTGATGGAAATTCTTGCGCCACGCAATCAGGAAATAATCCCTTCCTTATCCACAGCTAGCTCCTCAAGAACCTTTTCGCAATCTCCCAACAAATCTCCCGCTATCGTTGCCTCTTTCCTCAACGCCTCCTCTCGAGTCATAAGGCCATATCGGACCAATACAGCAAAAGTAAATCCATCCAGGGTAATTCCGGTTTCTTTGAGATGCTCGTATGCCTGAAGCGCATGGAGTTTGCAATCCATTCTTGACTCTTTATCTACCGGCGCCTCCCACCCCAGTTCGTTCCTCAGGGTGGCGATAAAAGCATTGGGGTCATACGGTATGTAGTCATAGAGATATATCGTTTCTACACCCTTTCCTTCAAACGAGGTCTGCACCGTGGGGAGGTACTTGCGCCACCCTTCGGGAACATCCACATCCAGGTTGTTGCGAACCCTGTAGTACAGGTAGGCCAAGGTATGAGAGGTCAGTTTCATTCTTCTAGACCACGGTATAGGCATCTTGAACAACGCCTGATAGACGAGGTTTAGCCCGGTGACTTCGAGCACACGCCTTGCCGCCAGCCGTGGCGTCATCCGCGGTCGGTCGGTGTTTGTGCCAAACCGTTGTCGCCAGGTCCCAGAATCGGGATCACGGAATGTCGTAGCGTCGTCTTCGAAATCCGTGGCCCCCCAGATGATGAAAGGTATCTTTCTCTTCGTAGCCGCCCCAATAGCGACTGAGCGATTGTTGGTTTCACAAGGGGGACAAACTGAGAAAGGACCTCTATACTTCCAGATATACAAAGCTTCTTGTGTAAGTCTCCGGCGGAATCGTGCGCGGTGCACCACCAAATCCACCGAGAGTTGGTTGCAGATTTTCTCGATGTTCCGCTTCGCCGCCTCAACGACAAAGCCAGAATCCGAAAAAACGGCCAATGGTTTCAGACCGAGTTCTCTAACCACGTAGTACAGCGCATAACTGCTATCTTTGCCACCGCTAAGGGGGACAGCACAGTCATATTCACCGGGCGCTTTTGAGGCTAAGAGTTGTAACAACGCTTCCTTACCCGCCGTGGGTCTTTTGAGGCGCGGTGAAGCATCGTGAATCCGGCACAAGTTGCAGACCCCCTCAGCGTCAAGGGTCACGTTTGGATAAGAATCCGGCATAATGCACTTTTGGCATACGTTCATGTGCTCTCTCCAGAAATGCGGGGGTCCACTGGCAGGTCGCCCTTGGATTGAATGTGCCCGGCCCACAATGATCGCAGCCAGTGTCCCACTCTCGGCCCAAGATATGACTCGACGGCGACGGACCATACACCGGGATTGCGCAGCCAGGAGGGGTCATAGCGGATTATACGAGCGAAGCAACGGCGAGCAATGCGACGGTCGCTATGTCCGTCGCTGCGGCTGAACAAGAAGTGGGCGTAGACGTGACCAAGCGCCTTATTGCGCCAGGCATCAGGAAACGCATAGGCCTTCTGCCACTGCTCCAGAGTGCTATGCGCCACAGCGATCCCTTCCTCGAAGGAATCTGCCGCTTTCACTTTTTCGACAACTAGCTCCGCCATGTGGCGACGCTTGGCTCCAGTTATGATCCGGTCGTAACGATGCTCAAAATGACGACTAAAAGCGTCGTACATGCGCACAACATCGTCGAAGCGCCGATCATAGCTACGGCTTGTGTAGACCCCTCCTCCGTGTTTGCGATAAACCGCCAGCGCCTCATCCAGATACCCTATCTCGCCATGCTGCGCGTGCAACAGATTGAGCGGCCAATCCCCGATCGGGAGGTGATAACACCACTCCGGTATTTCACTGACCAATCCATTGCGAAACATCACTGAGCAAGTTACCATGAAGTTGCCTTGGAGTAGATCTTCCAACTGATAAGTGGGTTTCCGCCCAGGAGGCAAGAACAGATGCGGTTGCTTACTGCCATCTTCGTAGACAACCTCAGTCGCATGGAAACAAAGGGCACATTCCGAATGAGTGTCCAGAAAGTCAACCTGTTTCTGAAGCTTAAAAGGTGATGTCCAGTAATCATCGCCTTCGAGAAGAGCGATATATTGACCCCGGCTGGCGGCCCTCGTGCGCCGCGCATTCTCCAGCGCCCCCAGGTTCTGCTCCGCCAACAGCAGCCGGATCTTGTCGGGATACCGGCGCTGGTAGTCCACCACGATATCGCGGGTGCCGTCCGTAGAACAATCTTCGCCAATGATAAGCTCATACGGGAAATTAGTTTCCTGCATCAAAACACTCTCAACCGCCTGAGCAATATACTTCGCGTGGTTGTAAGTGATCATCCTGACGCAGACCTTCATGCCGACCTCCGCTCTGCCGTCGCGCCGAGAGGGATAGATACGGTGGCCTCAGAGGATAGGTGCAAGTGCGCGGCGACATCTGCTCCATGCGCCACGGCCAGCTTCAATATTTGGCAGATTCCTGCGATTTCATCCAGCCCGACGGCTGTACCTGTGGGCAGAGACATCACCCGGTTGGTCAGCCGCTCTGTTTCGGGTAACAAAAGCCCGGCGTGGGGGAAGTAGGAGCGATACGGTTCCATTTGATGGCAGCCGGGATAGAAGTAACGCCGCGCCAGGACGTTTTCGGCATGGAGCACACGCACCAGCAGGTCACGGCTGATGCCGGTGGCGGTTTCGTCAACCTCAACGATCACATACTGGTAGTTGTTACGCTCACTCGCATCGTAATCAATCAACTGAAGGCCCGGTATTCCCTGCAATCCGGCCCGATAAGCCCCGTAGTTGCGGTGGTTCACGGCGATGACTTCGTCCAGAGATTCAAGCCCCGTCAGCCCCATCGCCGCACAGACTTCGTTCATCTTGCCGTTAGTGCCAACGTAGATCACATTGTCGTAGCCCCAGAAGCCGAAATTTTTCATCAACCGCATCTTGGTCGCCAAGTCGTCGTCGTTGGTGACCACCGCCCCGCCCTCGAAGGTATTGAAAAACTTGGTGGCGTGAAAGCTGAACACTTCGGCCTGACCGAAATTGCCGATCATGCGGCCCTTGTAGGAGCAACCGAAAGCATGGGCGGCATCGTACATCAGCTTGAGGTCTCTGCGCCGCGCGATCTCTTCCAACGTATCAATGGCACAAGGCCGTCCCCAGACGTGAACGCCAATAATGCCGGTGGTACGTGGCGTGATCATACTCTCCACCTTGGTCGGATCCAAGTTGTGAGTCGCGGGATCTACATCGCAAAAAACCGGCGTGATTTCCTGCCATTGCAGCGCATGGGCCGTGGCGACGAACGTAAAAGAGGGAACGATAACCTCGCCATGTAATCCGAGCGCGCGACTAGCAATCTCCAACGCTATCGTCGCGTTGCACATCGCTACGCAGTGCTTGACCCCCAGGAACTCGGCGACACGTTGCTCAAACTCCCGTACGAAGGGGCCTTTGTTCGAGAACCAGCGCCGATCAAACATACCATTGATGCGCTCCAAAAATCGTTCACGGTCGCCAGTATTTGGTCGGCCGACGTGCAGTTCTTCCGAGAAAGCGGGGGGCCCACCGAATGCTGCCAATTCGCTGATGTCATGTTTGAACATAGGTCTCGATTCCTTTCTGCGACTCCGGTGCTCAGACCGGTAATGAAATACTATCCGACTTCAGAGGGCTTCCCCCGCACTCAGTGCGTAACCCTATGGAGCGTCTTACGTGTGCTGTGAGGCCGATTGTTGGGCCGAGGCTCTGGAAGCCAAGTAGTCACGGACGGCCTTGGGTGAATTCCACATTAGCACATCGAGAATTGATAGATTGGGCTGAAACTCATAGCCATTACATTCATAAACAAAATCAATGGGAACTTGAATGGTCAGCGTAATTCCTGCCGCCTCGAACATAGAACGGTCAAAGAGTTGAGCGCCCCCAGGAGGGTTGATGTACTCACTTGCTCCAAGCGCTTCTGCTATCCTCAGCGCCCAATCTCCCGGACCTTCCACAGGGCCCAGTTTTAGATCCATCTCAGAGAAAAATGAGTACCGAAAGGGGATGCCAAGATAGGCGCAGACGATTTCCTGAGTCCTCACAGTCAACCGGCTGAGCGATTCATCGCTATCATCCAGGCAGGTAATTACCATATTGGTAACTTCATTAAAAAAGGGGGCTTTCTTCTTATAATGCTGAAGCTGCCCCATCACCTTGTCGCGCCACTTGTTATCTTCGAGAATGCTGATCTCGTTGATAGGCGTATCCTGATGGTGGTGTTGAACAGGCACGGTGATGTATTGCCACCCACTGGTGGGATGGAGTATCCGGTTGCGGTTAACCCACCCATGCCGGATATACTGAGCCGTATCGAACACTACCCAGCGGTCGCTCTGCTGAATCAGATCAAAGTAGCCGATGTAGGGGAAGAAGTATGGTTGCATGATGCCTAGTTTCATATCAGAACCTCCACAGCGCGCTAAACCAACTCAACGCTTTACTCTTGCCTGACAAGCGGCAATCTGTCACTTGTGATAGGCAGGCGATCAGCCTGTTTGCCCATGTACACACTCCTTGCCTCGGTATCTTCAAGGATCAGCGCCCCGGCGCCAATCACACACTCTGTGGCGATGGTGATCTTGTCCCTAATGGTCGCATTGGTTCCAACAAAGCAATAAGGTTCCACCGTAACGCCGCCTGACACGGCCACCCGCGCTCCCACAAAGCAATGCTCCTTCACGATGGAGTAATGCGCAATGGTACTGGCAGGCCCCAGAATGACATCGTTGCCAATCTCAGCGTAGGCCGAGACAATACAGTGCGGGCCGATCATACAATTTTCACCAATGACTGCGCCAGGCCAGACAGTGGCCTTGGAACTAATACAGTTGATCAAATGGTATCCTTTGTCTTTTGCCTGCTGATAACGTTCAGCTCTAAGTTTGTTGAGTCTTTGATAGCCGAGAGCAATGAACATGCCGTAGGTCTCAGGTGGAAAAGCAAGCTGAATGTCTTCGAAAGGAATGACAGGCCGCTCAAAGAGCATGTCTTCCTTAATATACTCACGGTCGAGTGTAAACGCAACAATTTCATATTGGCGGTCGTAGGTGAAATAAACATACGCATCGCGCCCGAAGTTCCCAGTACCAAAAATGACGATCTTGTCCATGAAGTAATCTCCTATGTGTCGAAATTGACCGGCAGTTCCTTAGATTTCAAAATCCGCCGAGGAGCCGAAGAGCACCCTCCAATTCAACGGCCTCTGTCCGATCACTCACGGTATCAGATTCATTGCTCTGCATTCGCCCCACTGCGGTCGCCAACTCTGCCACGGTCGGCGCTTGAAAAAAGTCGGAAAGAGATAGCTGCACACCACAAGCGCGATTTACCTGAGCAACAAGCTGGGACATTAACAAGGAGTTGCCTCCCAGCTCGAAAAAGTTATCGTGGATACCCACCGGCTCGACATCGAGGAGCTGCGCCCAGATGCCGACCAGAGTCTCTTCCAGGGAAAAGCGCGGAGCTTCAAACGCGGACTCAGGAACCAGTTTTAGCCAATCAGATCCCCGAAGCGACTCTCGATCTATCTTGCCCGCGGGTGTGAGTGGCAAGATATCCATAGGGATAAACGCCGAAGGAATCATATAGTCAGGCAATATCTGGGAGAGAGCCGTTCGAAGCTCCCTAACGGTGGGTTTCGGCTCAACCGCCGGCACAAAATAGGCTATCAGCCGTTTCTCCCCGTTCTTATACTCCACTGCAACGACTGCGGCATCTTTGACCGCGTCAAGTTCCCTCAACACCACCTCAATCTCTGCAAGCTCGACACGATAGCCCCTGATCTTAATTTGGAAATCTTTTCGCCCCACAAATTCAAGGCAACCATCCGTGCGAAGGATGCCCAAGTCCCCTGTACGATAGAGGCGACGGCCTTCTACCGCCGGGTCGGGTCGGAAAGCCGCTTGCGTCATTTCTGGTGCGTGCCAGTAACCTAAAGCCAGATAGGAGCTCCGAACGGCTATCTCTCCGATGCGATCTATGCCAACCTCATTCCATGCATCGTCAAGCAGAATGACCTCCTTGCCTGGAATTGCGTAACCGGCCGGTACAAACCTCCCTTCGACCCGGCTCTTTCCATCGAAGAAGAAATACCGAAAGATAATCGCCTCAGAAGTTCCAAAACGGGCCACAAAAACACAATCCGGCGAGAAATGCCCGCCGTACAACCCCATGTCGCTCGCAGCAATGGGTTCGCTTCCAAGCATAACTATACGGATATTCGGAAAATTGAGCGATTCGTCCAGGGTCTCAATAAAGTGTCTGAAGGGTGTCACTACCCAGTTGAAGATAGTTATCTCCTCCTGAAGCAACCAGCTTCCCAGGCCTGCTAGGCCTTCCTCTCTGAAATCATACGGATAGACCGTGGCTCCGCTCAACAAAGCTCCGAAGATGTCTGGGTATGCTGCCGAGGAGCCGTAGGAGTGTAACAAAGTCAGACGATCATTGTGACAGATGCGGAGGTAGTTTACGTGACACATGGAGTTGTGCAGCAGCGTTCTATGCGTATGGATGACACCCTTCGGGCGTCCAGTCGAGCCCGAGGTATAGACGAGATAAGCAACAGCGTCCGGCGAGTATGCCAGAGTGAGACTATCAGAGGAAGAACTGCGAATGACTGAATTTATGTCAACAACACGGCATCTGTCGTCAGCGAGTTCGCCAGCCAGTGCGAAGTGTTGACCGTTCGTTAATATGAGACGCGCTCCGGCATCCTCAACCATGTATTTGAGCCGTGCCGCCGGTAGCGACGGTTCGAGTCCCACGAAGAACTTGCCCGCCTTCAGAGTTCCGAGCATGGCAGCAAGCGCCATAGCATCGGTTTCAAAAAGCAGCGCGATAGGCTCCGGCCCAGGCCCGAGCTGTGCCAAGATAGTATGCCCTATGCGGTTGGCCAGTTCATCCAACACGGAGTAGGTAAGTTGTTGTCGCTTGCTCTTAATGGCGAGCCGTTCAGGAAACAGCTTCACCTGCTTTTCGAAACGATTGTTTACCGATTGCTCGACTTCTTCTTTCCCGAACTCGACGAAAGTATTGCTAGGATGATGACAGCGGTCCCGAACTCGCTTGTGTTCTGAAGGGAGTGCTACCGCTGTTTCAGTTGGTTCACGCATTTGGGTATCCTCCAATATTGGATGTAACGTCAAGTTGTTCTGTTCTCCATTGCAATAAGGGCCGTAGGACCCCCGGCTCCTTTCCATACCATGAACCCACCCGACGCTCCGCTAGATCCAGCACTTCGATGGTTAATAAATCTTCATGGCGGTAGATGACACGGCTCCCATCTTGCACAACCAGTAGAAGCAGGCGATATACTCCGCTGTTGAGAAACTGTCCGGGAACCTGGCAGGTGCTGCGGTAAAGTCCAACGGGAAAGGGTTTCCCTCTCCAATCCGGATCCGTCGTGCTGGATCCGGTCGTAAATGCAACGACCTGTTGCTCGGTATAGAAGTGCAGAGTGACGTGCAATCTTGCATCAGGCACCAGATTCCAGTATTCGATCTCTACCGTAACCGGAGTCTCCGTTGTGATGGGATCAGCAGGAGAACCATCCTCGGGGCGAGCGACCACACAACGGAGGCGGACAAACTCGTTACCCGGGGCCGTAGCCGGGTCATCCCAAACCTGAGACTCCTGCGAATGTGCCAGGCTCATGCTCAAATAGTTGCCTACTACCTGGACAGCCAGGCCCTCTTCTACAAGCCTACCACCATCCAACCAGATCGCCCGTTTGCACAAGCTTTGTAGAGCCACCATATTGTGGCTCACAAAGAGCACAGTCCGTCCCTCACGGGCCACGTCGCCCATCTTGCCCAGACACCTTTTCTGAAATACTGCATCCCCGACGGCCAATACCTCATCCACCAACAGGATTTCCGGCTCTAGGTGCGCAGCTACGGCGAACGCCAGGCGTACATACATGCCGCTGGAGTAACGCTTAACGGGGGTATCGAGAAACCGATCAATCTCGGCAAAGGCAACAATCTCGTCGAATTTACGCTCAATCTCGTGCCGGCGCATCCCCAGAATCGCGCCGTTCAGGTAAATATTCTCCCGCCCCGTTAATTCGGGATGAAATCCGGTGCCTACTTCGAGCAGAGAACCAACCCGCCCTTTCACGATAGCTCTGCCTTCTGTTGGTTCCGTGATACGTGAGAGGATTTTTAAAACAGTGGTCTTGCCCGCCCCGTTGCGACCAATAATGCCCACCACGTCACCCCGGGCTATCTCGAAGGAGACATCGTTCAAAGCCCAGAGGGTCTCTTCCTCACGTGAACCTTTCGCAGGTCTAAAAATGGAGACAATGGTGTCACGTAAGGTATCATGGCGATGATGCAGCGCCCCCAAACGGTAGCGCTTCTTCAGGTGCTCGGTCCGAATGGCGATCTCGTTCATTACCTCGATTCCAATCGGGCCAGACCAAATCCGTAGCGGCCAAACTCGTTGCCGTTATACAGCAGATAAACCTGGCCATCCATCTCAAAGATGCAGGGATAGCACCTCATGTCTGAGTCCCAGTCTCCCTGGGTCATATCAAGATCTAGCTGGGCGTCGTCCCTGGTCCAGTTCCACAGATCAGTGGACCAAGCATAACCGAGTCGGTAGCTGCGATCCCGGTTGGTTCGGAAATCGAACGAATGCCGGTAGGAGAAGGCCATATGGTACTTACCATCAAATCGGGCGACCGTTGGAAATGCCTGGCTCTCATCTTCAACCTTGTCGGCCAGAAGCTGCCGGCCCTCCTTCCGCCATGAAAGTCCATCCTCTGAAACGGCGTGACCAATCTTGTAAATGCGGTCTGGGCGGGCACCGGCCACATATTGCTTCCACTGCACGCCGTACACATACCACATATGAAACTGACCCTCAAGATGACTGACAAAAGCATCGGCTATCAGAAATGGCTCGTGCAGCGAGGCCGTTAGAACAGGTCCGTCGCCCAGTTTCTGGAACGTCAGACCATTGTCAGTGCTGATCGCGAATCCGATACTGGCATCGGTCGGCACCGATACTCGCCGGCTAATGCCACAAGTGTATCCATAGATTTGGTCACCATACCTCATAACATTCAGGGGAAAGATGCCATGCTCGTCAAAGCAGCCTTGTTTGCCCAACTCAATCACGGTATGGTTCGCTACGTGCAAAACCCTCTGAAAAGTTTTGTCCATATCAACGAAGCAGGCGTGGCTCAGCCAATACTTGTTATCTTCCGGATCTCGCCTTCGCGCCGAGAAGTAGATTCTCACAAAATCATCAAAGATCAGTGGTTGTGGATACTGGGCGAAGTCAGTACAACCATCCGACAGCTTATGTTCCCTGGGATCAAAAATCTTGCCCAACTTCTTCCATTGAAGCATTATGCGCCCCCCTTTTACACGGCCTGGCCGTACGTTAAATCGTGTCTGCGAACGTTCGCTCGGTATTGCGGAAATAGAGAAGCCCGGAGACCAACACGACCAGGCTGATAACAACCGACAGCCCGGTCAAGAGGCCGGCAGGCGCCGACCCGGGTGTGCTGCCGCTCAACAATGCCCAGCGGAACCCCTCCACCACCCCGGTCATGGGGTTCAGCGCCAACAGGTAGCGGAAGCGCTCGGGGATCAACGTACTGCCATAGACCACCGGCGTGATATACATCCAGATCTGAAGCATGAACGGGATGAGATAGTTGATATCACGGTAGCGCACGTTGAGCGCGGACAACCACAGTCCAAAGCCCAGAGCCGTGACCATTGCCAGTAACAAAAATGCGGGTAGCCACAGAATGTTCCACGTCAATGGCACCCGGTAGACGATCATCAGAATGGTCAACACACCGCAGCCGATGCCGAAATCAACCAGCGTCGCGGTCACACCTGAAAGGGGAACGATCAGCCTCGGGAAATACACCTTGGTGATCAGGTGGGCGCTGTTTACCAGGCTTGTGCCAACACGATTGAGACTGCCGGAGAAATACTGCCACGGCACCAGGCCCGCCAGCGCAAAGAGGGCATACGGCGCACCGTCGGATGGCGCCCCCAGTAACACCCCAAACAACAAAGTAAACACAACAGTGCTCAACAGGGGTTGCAGTAGGACCCATGCCACACCCAGGGCCGTCTGCTTGTAACGCACCTTCAAGTCACGCCAGACCAGGAAATAGAGTAGCTCCCGGTATTCCCATACGGCCTGCAATTGCGGCGCGGCCCACCCCCGTGTGGGCTGGATGATGATCTCTCGACTTTCTGCCAAGGTCGCTCCTTTGGCTCGCTAACCGAACAGATAGCGGTAATAACGTCGCGCGGGACTCTTGGCAAGAGCCTGCGTAAGAAAGAAGGGGATTCCGATGCCGATCGCGACCAGACACGCCACGAACAAGAGTTCGTAAGCAAGAAGCCAGGGCGTGAACTTCTGCGAAGCCCTGGCTACAAACGCCAAAAGCGTCCCATTCAGAAGATAGATGCCAAAGGAACGGGTACCTAGCTGATACAGAACTTTCGAACCGGGCAGTGACTCTTTGGAAGAACCGAGAAACGAAAGGATAACAACCACAGCATAAAGAGTAGTCGGAATGGTCAGAATCTCATCATAGTATGTGAGTTCTGTAAGGCGGAAAAACACTTCGGCCTCAACAACGGCCAGCAAGGCCGATACACCTACAAGGATAAGAAGCAATGAGGTGTGACGAGCGATCCATTCGTTGACCTGTTTGGCTCGAAGTCCAATGATCACACCCAACACAAAGAAAAACTGTAGTCGGATAAACAGCGCGCTCGGGATACTCCTGAGTATGTACAGGGCGGGAGAGTCTACTCCAAGGAAATATCCGGCAACGGGTAAATATGCCAGGATCACAAGGATGAAGTGTACAAGTGCAGACACTGTGAGTAAGCATCCTGCGTGGGCCTTGGCATAGGGCACAATCAACGGAGAGAAGAGATAGAGCTGGCACAAAACAGGAATGTAAAAGTAGGCGCCAATAGCCTGGCCCAAACATAGTCGTCGCAAGTACTCCAGAGGGGTGTAGACCTGGCCCTGAAGGGCATCTCCGACAAAGATCACCATTGACCAGATCAAATAGGGTGTCAGAAGATTCAGAATTCTCACTCTCATGGCCTTCCAGGTCAAGCTGGACTGATCCCCACGGGCTGCATACGCGACAAATATTCCAGCAATGACCAGGAAGGACGGAACGCTGAAAAGGGCCAGTTTTCTCATGGCCGCCAGGACAAGATACGATAGCGTGTTCACTTGCTCGTCCACCGTCAAGGGCACCGCCAGATAGCGATCTGTCCACCACAACATACTGACAGTGCCCCACTGAGCAGCGTGGTTACACACAACCGCGATGATTGCCAATCCGCTAAGAAGTAGTAATTTCCGAGTCATTGTCGCACGGGAATCCTGTCAAATCTCTAGCATGACTCGTTTGTCTCAGAGATCAATCCTGACATAGTCTATCTCAGACCAACCACTGCCCCACGGATCGCCCTCTTCAAAAGTACCGAGGCCGACCTCGGCGGCATACGCCAAATAGTCATTTGCCAAACCCGAAACCGTGGTCTCTGCTGCCAGGAAATCGTGCATAACGCAGTCAATCGCCACCGGATCCCTCGAGAAGAACAGACTCTCAGGTGTGCTCCCCCCAAATGTAGTCCATGCCGCAGTCGGTGGCTGAGCCCACTGCTTCGAACCGATCAACCCATCCCCCACTGTCAAGATGGTCTTTGCGCCGACGTGCGGATTCAAGTACAGATCGACCAGAGGGTTGTAGTCTGAGCGATAGTAAGTCCAACCCAGAAGAGTATAGTTATGCAATTCATCGGGTCGATCAATGCTACCAAAATGGTTTTTGAATCCAAACGACACCCCAGCGCCACCATGGACCTTGAGAATCGGCACATTGATCACATAGGTGGCATTAATCAACACGTCCGTGATCTTTATTGTTGGAGGGAGGGGAATTCCTGCCGGTGGCGAAAACACCACAGCGGCATGGGGATCATTGCTTACGAATGTTGCAGCGTTGCGACATCCCCCTTCCAGAGGTTGGTCAAAATATTGTACGCCACTGTACAGCGCTCCATTTACAAAGCGATCCGGTACCGGCCGTAGGGCATCATAGATCCAGATATCGTTCTCTGCCACACCCCTGAGCTTCAGTCCGCGCACTAGCGCATTTACCGGCTGAACCAGTGCATCAATATAGCCATCCACAGACGCGCACGACGCCGTGTGATTGAAGTTGACTTTGATAGCGATCTTCTGCCCCACCTGATAGCCAGGCAGCAAGTCATACCAGGCATCCACTGCCGAGGAAGCACCGGTCAAAGCCATAATTCCTTGATCCGTCATTTCATTGACCGCGTCCTGATTGATATAATTCCAATAGGCCGTCTGACCACCCCAAGAAGTTGCTGCTGTGTCATGGACATGCACAACTCTGGCCGAAGGTGGCGGCGGGGGAGTTCCAGGCGTAGGCGTTGGTGTAACCGTGGGGGTAGCTGTCGGTGTCGGTGTGTTGGTCGGCGTCGGCGTGCTAGTAGGGGTCGGTGTACTGGTATGAGTAGGGATCACCGCACTGCCTGTCGGGGTCAACTCGGGCGTACTCCCCCCACTGTTCCCCCTGGCAACCCAGGGAAGATGTGCGCGCGGCTCAAGGCCTTCTTGTGCGCGCCCGACTGAGGGAGTGCATCCCGTCAGCGCCCCTAGTCCCAACTCAGCCACAGCCGCCGCTAGGCCAGCCAATAATTGTCGCCTCGAAATTCGCTTAACCATCTTTTTCTACCTCACTTTCGCAGAATACCCCATTCTCAAACAACCCTTTGAGCATTATCGCCTTATGGCCGCGTCTTCCCTGCCTCCCGATAGCTCGACGCCGCGTCCATCACCGCCTCCGCAAAGATTGGCCCCACGGCCGCATTCGCCACCTGGTTTGGATGTGAGTCCTCTCCCTCCGGCCTATATTCCGCCCGGAGCATATTAACCTCCGAGTTGGACGGATCATCCTCAGCCAACTGGTCGAAAAAGTCAAAGGCAAAGATGTTCGGATGCCCTCCAAGATATTCAGCCGAAGTCAGCCAGTTGGCAAAAGCGCGCGCCCGTGCGGCGGCTTCCGGGGTTGTCGCTGCCGGATGCAGTGGTGGTGGTGACATGACAACAAAGACCCGGTCTGGATGAGCATCCATCACCTCGCGCATCCCCAAGTACCACGTTTTATACTGCTCCAGTTGTTCATCACTGATGATATTGCTTGTCGGAAAGCAGGATTTAAAGACGATGACTTCATGCTGAAGCAGTCCACTCAACGCATTGAGTGGTTGCGAATAGGTCTGTTGGGCAAAGATATTTGCGAGGCCATCCGGATCAGTGTTGTCGTCTGGAATCCGGTAGCTATAACCGGCTTTGCTGCCATCAGGCGATGAAAGTCCAATCCAGTTATAATTGTGATCCCAGAAATCAAAGCCGGCTTCTACAAACAAGGCTCTGACATTGCCGTCATTGATCAGCGCCTCCCCGGTAGAATGATGCAAAAAGATAACGTTGGTGAACTCACCTCGATTGTTGGCAGTGACCGAATCACTATTGAAGATGGCCAGTACCAGGTGTTTTACCCGCCACAGTCCCAATCCCCAATCTCGTCCAGTAAGTAGGTATACACCTAATAAGAAGCCAGACGCCAATGCTAGAACAATGCTCATGGCGGTGACTATGGTAATGATTTTTTTAGTATAACCCGTCCTGCTAGATATGTTATTCATTCCTTTGCCTTGTAATAAACACACCAAATCTTGACAGTACTTCGCACACTTATTATAGGTACGACGGCAACTCTGTCAACAAAATTATCAAGAATGATCCAAATCTTTTACGGAATATGAGAACGGAATACCAAGACGCTTTGCTACACATTCCACTAACTCCGGCGTCTCCGGAGGCGCCAGCCGCTGCAAGGCCTCTTCACGCGACATATATCCCTCCCTAACCAGTCCCGCCAGCTCCATCGCGTAAGGATGATAGCCCCACTGCTTCGTGTGAATCTGGTTGGCAAAGACGTTGAGCAAACAATTAGAGGAGTTCGGATCAGTGTCTTTGGGATGTCTCCAACCATATGTCTCTATGACTTCGACGGCCTTCTCCTCTTGCCAATCGAGGAAAGCCAACGGTGAGACATTGACCGGCATCCTCGAGGCCGCCTCAAAGTGACGCGCCTCCGGGAAGTAAACTGCGACCGGCATATTGGCACGACCTAACGGCGCAGCCGCCGCAGTAACCATCGTCTGGAGCATTTTACGATTGGAGCGCATAAACGCTGATGATAGCGGGATCTGCCCTGGCGACCAGCCATAAACCATCATGGGGATATCCTTTTCCAGTGCGAGTCGCCATGCCAAGCCCTTCGCCAGGCCCATACAAGTATTGCAGATACCACTGGCCCGTTCCAGAGCTTTTATGGAGTACATCTCTGGATCTGTGGAAGCCGCAAATGCCTTCTGCAAAAAAGGGAAATTGGGTCTGACAATGATATGGTCAACCCCCAGAGCATCTGCGACATTACGCATATTGTCAAGCGCAGCCGGTGAAATAAAACCGTTGTCAAAAGTGAAAGCCAGGATACGCAAATCATACTGGTGGCGCAGCAACCACAGTGTATAAGTGCTGTCCTTACCCCCACTCCAACTCATCAACCCATGATAGCCGGATTCACCCCGCAGCTCAGCCACAAGCTGCTCAAAACGCACCCGCAACGCTGCTCTCTGTTGTACACGACGCTCAGGTGGTGGCATATGTCGGCAATATTGGCAGACTCCTTCGTCATCGAACTCAATACCCGGAAAAGTTTCCGGCAGAATACAGTGCGTACATAGCTTCATGAATAACCCTCCTCTCTTTGACAGATGCGAACCGACTCGGCCTCAGGTATTGACCGGTCGAAATTTTCAACAAATTGCTGGTAAAGCAATTGCGTTGATAGCACCCCTACCAGCGCCATATCTTCGAATTCGCTAAATTCGCCGCGCGCCTTATATTTGCGGAGCAGGCGCTCAATCGGCTCAGAGGCAAATACACCGCTTCTTTGAATACCCTCGGGCGACAGTAAATTCGCTATATAATCCAATGGTTGGGCAAAGAATGCCCTATGGATCGGTGCCCGGTAAGGCTGTTTATAGCGATTAACGATCTCCGCGGGTAAGAAACCGGCAGCGCTCTTTTTGAGGACATGCTTCTCACGCAGCCCCCGAATCTTGAGCTGCGGCGGAAGACGCCCGGCAAACTCAACCACCCGATGATCCAGAAAAGGAAATCGCCCCTCAACTGAGTTGGCAGCCATCACCCGGTCGCCTTGTGAGGAAAGCAGATAAGCGGACAGAAAGGTTGTAACTTCCAGAACCTGCGCTTGCGCCAATGGGCTAAGGCCGACCCATAGCCCGGCGAAGTAGGCCAGCGCCTCATCCACCGGATCATACTTATGAAGCCGGTAATCTTCGGAAAGGAAGTTGCGGATGCGCGCCGTGTTGCGCCAGCGCAAAAGATGGGAATAACCCAGGCGGTCAGTCTCAGTCAAACCCTTGCCAAAGGACGCAGCCAGATAGGCATCCCCCCCGCGCGTCACATTGGCTATATACGGATATAAACGGCGCAGCAACAGCGGACGAAGCGTGGATTCAGGGTCTCGCGCCCAGAAACGCCGAATCTTGTCTTCCTTATAAATATCGTAGCCGCCGAGAAATTCGTCGGAACCTTCACCGGTCAGCACAACCTTGATACCGTTATCCCGCACCAGCTTGGAAAGCAGATACATTGGTACAGGCGAAGTCCGTAGAATAGGCACTTCCGTATGCCAGATGACGGTGGGGAATAGGCGGCCGATGTCGCTGTCTTCACAGTAGGTCCGGCGATGATCAGTCCCCAGGAATTTCGTTGCCAACTCCTGATACTTACTTTCGTCATAGACAGCATTCGCAAAGGCAATCGAGAAGGTACAAAGCGAGTCTGGCATATGTTGGCGGACCAGACCGGCAATATATGTAGAGTCAAGGCCGCCGCTCAAATAGCTGCCCACTGTAACGTCGGCGCGGAGCCGTAGGCGCGTCGCATCCGACAACAATTCACGCAGTTGAGCGGCCGCTTCTGCCCCTGATATAGGAGTTTCTTCACCTGTAGGTGGAAATTCGGGGCGCCAATAACAAGAGATGGTATGATCCGCCCGAGTTATCCGCATATAATGCCCCGGTCGGAGCTCCTCAATGCCCTGAAAGGCGGTGCGTGGCGCAAGCGGCGCCCAGAAGGTAAAAGTCTGCGCCAGTGCATAAGGGTCTAGCCGCGCCGGGATACGTGAATCCAACAAAATTGCCTTGATTTCTGACCCAAAGACCACTCCTTGAGGCAATAGCGCATAGAAAAGGGGGCGAACCCCCAAGCGATCGCGCGCCAGGAACAAAGATTCTCGCCGTGCATCCCAAATTGCGATAGCAAATTGACCATTGAGTCGTTCCAGGCAAGCCGGGCCAAGTTCCTCAAACAAATGTAGAATCACTTCGGTGTCCGAGTGTGTAGAAAAAACATGACCATGTTCGACCAACTCTTCGCGCAACTCAACATAGTTGTAAATCTCGCCGTTGAACACGATCCAGAGAGAACGGTCTTCGTTATGGATGGGCTGTTGCCCTGTGCTCAAGTCAATAATGCTGAGGCGAGCGCTACCCATGCCCAGGCGTTCGTCTACATAGAGGCCGAACTCATCAGGACCGCGGTGACGGATGATGCTCAGCATCCGCCGTAACAGGCTTACGTCCGGTTTATGGTTCCCACTCCAGTCCAAACACCCAATGATTCCACACATCGTTAACCTACCTCAAACAGGATTACTTCTCCTCCATCTTCGTTTGGATGTAGCGTTTCAGACGCTCGACAGAGTCAAAATTGTCGGGGAGGACTTCCTCATCCTCCACGTGAATGCCAAAAGTCTCCTCCACAAACATCAACAACTCCAGAATGCCGGTGGAATCCACAATCCCATCTTCGAGAAAGGAATCGGTGTTTTTAAGCTTTCCTTCATCCGCAGTATAAAGGAAGTTTTCCAGGATGTAGCTCCGGATTTTGGTTTCTATCGGGGTTGTTTCAGACATCAGTTTCTCCTTTGTACTTTGATCATAGCATATACCAATAGGATTTTGCAAGTAGGCGGACAGCTAACGTTTCGTCAGTTTCCATATCACGACACTTCCTACCAGAAAGAGTGCGATCCCGATCCCACCGAAAGCCAAAACAGGAAAGGAAATCGGGCCTAATGCGATAACCGGCACCGACGGTTGCGGCGCGCTCGGATTGACCGCCAGCCGCGGTGTGGGGGATGGCGCCGGCGTGGGGCTAGGCAGCAACGTGGGGGTTGGGTTAAGCTGAACACCCGGATCGATCGCGGCGCGACTTTCAATGGTACGACGTGTATGCCAGAGACTCAACACCGGCTCATGGTCTCCCCGTTGGGTGCCAGTTCCTACCACATCCATTAAACCCAGATCACCGGAAACTAAAGGCACAGCGCCACCTACGGGTGAGTAAATATGCTCCAGATCGGCAGGATCTGAAAGGAGCCATTGTCCATCAACAAAAGTAAGGTGTATCAATTCAACGCCTATCGCAGTTTCTATATCGAGCGCCGCTAGATGCACGCCACCCGTATTGTCGTTGCTCAGGGTTATGCGGCCTTTCATAGCCTCCAAGCCACGGATTTGGGAAACATACCCCCAAGTCTGTCCATAATTGTCTGACACGCGATATTGACTAACATAGCGCGTCAAATCCTGCCAGATCACAATAATTTGCCCCGCCAAGGTTGTCGCTAACTGCGGCCAATCATAGGCGCCATCGGTGAGGATTCTAGCCTCTGACCACGTTTTACCGTTATTGGTGGATTGCGCATAGTATACCCCTTGAGGCGGTCCATAGTCGGGCAACGACGTGCGCACCCAGACCACATGCAACATTCCCCGTTCATCAACCGTCACACTTGGGTGGTCAACTCCAGTCCAATGATCTGTAGCAGCGTCAAAAATCCGCACAACATCTAACCACGATTCACCATTATCGTCCGTGCGCGTGTAATAGATTCCGCGACCTTCGTTGAGCGGCACAGCATAAACCACGTGCAACCGATTCCACAAATCAACGGCAATCGTCGGAGAACTGGCCACATCGCTCTCACCCAACCGGTAGGGCGCACTCCAACTACTGGCCGCATAGGCGTCACGCGGATAGGCCCAACTGTAGAATACAGTACCCGTCGCGCCACCGCTCCACACCGCGTGAAGGATTCCATCCACCAATGCCAACGCCGGCGACCGGGCCATCCCATCCTCAACGCCCAGCACCACCGTGGGGCGACTCCAGGCTTCCCCATCCCAGCAACTATAATAGAGCGCGGTCTCGGGCCGATCCGCAGCGAGAGCCGCGCTCCACAATAGGTGAACACGCCCCTCAGAATCCAACGCAACCGCCGGTAAGTCAGCCAACATCGCCTTGTCAGAGACAATCTCATATTTTGACCACGGTGATGGCGGCGCAAAAGCCCACGCCGCTGCATCCACTTGGCCTTGCAGCACCCAAATCTCACCATCTTGACCCTGCCCCGCCATCATTAACGCATTATTTTGCGTCACCTGGACCTGGAGCGCTCCCAGGTAATTCATCTCACCTGTCGCCGGATTCTCAAAACTGAAATTCAAAGGAAGAATGCTCGACCATTGCGCTCCATTCCATACTGCCAGAAGCAAACTCTCGGCTCCTTCTCCCTGTTTCAGAAACACCTCACCCGCAGGGTTTGACATCGTCGCAACTTGAGCGGAGCATGAGGTCAGATCTGTCAGGACTCGCGATGCAACATCCCATGTTTTCCCGCCATCCTCCGAACGCTGCTGCATCAGAACACAGGCGGCGGCGCCCCCTCTTTGCTGCCACAACATCAAAATCTCCGAATGTTCCTTTCCCCTCGACGCGGCGGGCAGTGCCACAAAACGAGCGTGTTGTCCGACGGTATCACCATCGCGCAATTCGACAGGGGCATTCCAAGAAACGCCGTCGTCAGTTGAAAGCGTATAAAAAGTGCGCTCTTGCCTCGGATCATCCCAACTCACCAACACGTTACCCAACCCGTCAGCAGCGACAGAAAGGTAGGATGTCTCTACCGGCCAAAGTCGAACGTAGAGCGACGTATACACAGCCGTCGGGGCTGACCAGCTAACCCCGCCATCCATAGAATGTTGGTAGTAGATGCCGGCCGGAAAAGTTTCCAACTGTTGGGGCTGACGATAAACCAGGTGCCAGGCGCCCTGAAGGTCTCTTGTTATTTCCCAATCCGCAGCCGATTCGGCCAGTGGTTCGGGCGCCGTCCAGAGGGCCGTACCAAGGCTAAGGCGACTGTAGAGCAAAGGCCGGATTTCTGTTCCCTCCACAGCCTCCCCCAGCCACAACGCGAGAGCCGCCTCGTCCCCCCCCACAATCTGAGGCATACTAGCCACCGTTGCAGTGATTACCTCAGCCCCAGCGCCCTCGTCCACCTCAACCCATTGAATGGGGGCGGCTGCGGCAGGAGACCACTGATCCCCATCCGTCGTATAGGAAGTCATGATGCCGTCGAAGCGATCCCACCAAAAGACCTGATGCTGATCTTCAGCGCCGGCCACCAACACGGGCGCTTCCGCCGCCCCAGAGTACGACAGGTTCAGCGGCTCCGACCAAAGCGTGCTATCTACCTGCGCCACGCTCGTTTCGCCGCCACTCCCCAACAACAGGCAGACGATCAGCCCGACTATCCCGATACGCCTAGACCTGTTCAAATGGACTTCCTCCAATTCCCGATTGACACTACGGCATCATACGTATTTCGGCTTCGTTAGCCCTTTGCAGAGCCGCTTCTGCGTACTCCGGCTCCAACAGCGCTATCGTGCGCCAGGCGTGAGCGGCCCGTGCAAAATCATCGCGCTCCCCGTAACGGCTCCAAGCCTGACCTTCCAGACGAACTTTAGCCCAGGGAAGGTCGTTGAGGATCTTCGCGGCCTCGTCTACCCGCCCATGAGCGACCAGCGCATCCCCCAACAACATCCGCGTCACAGAATCCTGGGATCCCGACTTCCAGGCAATTTCGAGGTGGCGAAGGGCAGCGGCATACTCCCCTTGCGAAAGCTGAATACCTGCTAACCGCTGCCGCGCCGTCACATTGGCCGGATTGAAGGCAATGGCGCGTTCAAAAAGCGCAATGACCTCTCCCAAATCTTCCTGCTGCCGCACAGAATCCATGATGAACCCCGGAGTGCGCCCGAACTCATAACGCGCGAGTTCCAGCCGCGCCTGGCGCATCGCCCCCAGACTGGCATAGCTCTGCGCCAAGAGCGGACGCCAAAAGACAATGCTCAAAATCAGCACCATCCCTGCCGCCAGGGCCGTCCGCCGCCACGTCAGGGGGGTGTGAAGGGACTTCGTCTCACCCACCATCATTCCTCCCCCTCGCACGATGGCAAAAGGGACGAAAAGTAATGGCAACCACTGACTTCCGTAAAGGATGTCCTCCACTTGCCCATGGAGGAGAAGCACCCCCAGCGAGGCTAACCCGGCCTCAATGATCCGACTTTGTTGCGGGGAAGCCCGGTGCAGTGCCCGCCCTCCCTGGCCGATACAGAGCGCCACCAAACCCAGATAGAGCGCCAGTCCCAACGCGCCTTGCTCCACAAGGAGATTGACAAACAGATTATGACTGTTAATGATATAACCCACATGAATGAGCAACGTGTAGATGGAGAAATTCATCTGGAACGTCCCCAATCCCGCCCCCGTGAGAACGTAATCCCGCGCCAGAGGCAGCGAATTTGTAAACAAGGTCAATCGGTTGGTCAATGCCCCCGCGCCAGGCAAGTTATACGTCAAAATTACATAAGTCGCGCCCCCGGTCAGTACACCGCCAAAGAGAAGCAATCCCATCAACCATCTCAGGCGCACCTGGGGTGGGAACTGGCGTTCCAGTTTCAGCCAAAATCCCCAGAGGGAGCCGGTCACCAACACAGCCAGCCATGCCCCTCGTGTGGTGGTCACCAGCAGGCTCAGCAGCACCACCCCCGCCGCTACCAACCAGAGAAATGGAAGCAGGGTGCGCCGCCCCTCGTTGGGCAACCGCAGAGAGGTTTCTTTATGGGCCAGTAAGATGAGCGGCGCATAAAAGGGCAGTATCATCGCCAGCAACCCACCAAACACGTTGGGGTTGACCTGTTGTGTTGTCAAAGTGGGAAGCAACGTCGCGATCGCCTTCCCTAACGCGGTTAATACCGACACCTTGATGGGCACAGCATCCCACGGGTTGACCATAAAGAAACAGACCGCGAGCGCCACACCCAAAAGTCCACCAACGGAAAGCGCCCCGTAAAGATGCACGCTATCCGGCTGGTGAACCAGGGCATAGTAGATTCCCCAGGCGCCCACAATGAGCCAGAACTTGCCCCATGCCGGAGCCGGCGCGTAGGCCGTCTGGGTCCCCATCAAGGCAGATAGCACAAAGAGTCCCAGGAGTACATCAAAGAGTGCTGGGCGTAGCGAGAATCCGGTACGCAGCCAATACAGGCTCCACATCAATGCTAATAGCAGCAGCGGCCAAAGAGCCGACACTCTCCCTCCGAACCACAACGCACCGGCAAGCAGTGCGCATCCCAATTCAATGTAGGGAAATAGGAGGTGCCGAGTTAAGTCTTGGGCTTGGGTTTTTAAGGGACTCACCCGTTTTATCGCTCCCTCGCTTGCGTGGCTACTTCCAACCCAAAGTCTCAAGTCCGATTTGCACCGCCGACTTGATGAGGCCCAGATCGCCCAGCAGCAGTCTGAGATAGGTAAGCATAGGGCCGGGGCGGAAAGCCCACTCGCGGAAAGCGCGCCTGGCCCACCGTTCCAGATCCTCAGCCTTGAGATCGGGGTAATCCAGCACAGTGGAACGATCCATATCCACGTCTTCCCAACGGGTGCCGGGGCGGAACCATCCGTTTTCCACCACCTCAAAGAAGAAAGGCGTGCCGGGGTGCGGCGCCGCGATGTGGAAGAGCACCAGATCGAGGGGCAACCTCTTGGCAAAGTCAATCGTTTTGCGGATACTGGCCTCAGTCTCACCAGGCAAACCGATGATGAAATAGCCCCAGTTCATAATGTCAGCCTCTTTGGCCCACCGCAATGCTTGCTCCACCTTCTCCAGCGTAATGCCTTTTTTCATACGCTTGAGCATGGCGTCATCGCCCGATTCAATGCCCCAGGAGATCATCCAACAGCCGGCGCGCCGCATGAGTTTCAGCATCTCCAAATCCACGAAATCCACCCGGCTGTTGCACGTCCACTTGACGGGCAGATTACGTTCCAGGATGCCCTCACAAATCCCCGCCACATGCTCACGATTCACGGTAAACAGATCGGTATACATATGAATCTTGCGCACGCCCAGGCCCACCAACGTTTCCAGCTCATCCACGACACCCTTGGGGTCGCGGTAACGTACCGATGCGCCATACGAAACGTGCTTGATGCAGAAGCGGCAGCCCCCAGGACACCCCCGGCTAGGGACGACAAAAGCATACGGCCCTCCCACCAACGGCGCGCGATAGGTCTTCACGGGCAAGAGGTCGTGGCGCGGCAGCGGCAGATCGTCAAGGTTGGCGATATAGGGGCGTGGTGGATTGAGCACGATCTCAGCAGCGTTCCGCCAGACGAGACCCTTGATGTGGGCAAGTTGGTGGTTATGAGTCGTGCGTTGTGGGTCACGCCAGAGGGGCTGCCACTCCGGATCGGTGGTGGTAAACAGGCGCTTCAAGCGGTCAGAAAATTCCAGGGTGACAGCCGGCCACCAGGAATTCCCGCTTTCTTCCTGGTGTGTAGGAGCCGCAGCCTCTCGATTGCGCGCCTCCGAAACGTCCACCAGTTCGCGCAAGGTCAGCTCCGGCTCACCCAGGAGCACGTAATCGAGCGCCGGGTAGGTCTTCATCGTCGAGGCCGGCATGGGGGTAACGTGAGTGCCGAAGGCCATCGTGACCGCGCCGCGCGCTTTCGCCAGGAATGCGCCGAACATATCATTTTGCAACGTAGGCGCAGTGACCTGGGTGATGTAGTACCGGGGGCGCCTTTCATCCAGCAAGTGCTCAAATTCGCGCCACGACATCCTTTTGGATATCGCATCCACGACTTCGACGCGGAAATCGGGGAAGAGCGCCGCCATCTGAGCCAGGTCCACCTGCGAAAAGATCATCCCCTCCCGGGAGCGGCGTCCCACCCGATGCTGGCTGCGAATCCATATCCCCCCATCCGGAGCAGGCGGATTGACCAGCAAGATATCCACGGCGCTCGGCGGGCGTTTGGCGAGTTGCTCGGTCAGAAGCGCATCCGTATTCGGAAAATCAGGAACTACAAGTCTCTGTTGAACCACAGGCACACCTTTTCAGCAAATATACTCACGTTCCATATCCGCACGGATGAGCCGCTCACGTTGATTCAGTTCATCCAGTACACGCATGATCACCCAGAAGATGACCAACTGCATCCCCATGAGCACCAGCATCGCCCCGGCTGTCAGGTAGAGCCACAGACGGTCAATATTCCAACCGCTCAGGCTGAGGATCAGACTCACGAGGCCTGACACCAGCCCGCCCAGCACGGCAAGCACCCCCATCCACCCAAAATGACGATCCAATGGTGGATCGAAAATAGGGCGTCCAAACAGACTTTTCTGCACAACATCTTTGTTGTATAGTCCCACAATATAATTGAAGGTCGCGCCCAGAGCGAATAGATCGAAGCCCGTCATCCCGAAAATCATCGCAGTGAAAATGCCTGCGACCCCCCACGGGCCAAGATACTCCACCCCGCTCAAACGCACGCCTACCAGGATCAGGGCAAGGATCATCCCCACACAGAACAGACCAAAGCCTATCCCTCCCAGGGGGCGCGCCGGATTATACATCAGGGTGGTCCAGATAATGGTCTGAAGAAAACGCATACCGTCACGTACCACATTGAGCTTGGAGCGCCCGGCGCGTTCCTTGTAAGGCATGGGAACCTCAGCAAAGTTCAAGCCCTCATTAACCGCGCGGATGCTCATGACAGGGGTAAAATTCAGCCCGTCGGGCAGGGGATAGAGCTGATTCAGCGTTTCGCGCCGAAAGACGCGCATACCACTGGCCGGGTCAACCACGGGCCGCCCACTCAGCACCGTGACCAGGTTCGCCCAGATAAAGTTCCCCACCCTGCGCACAAACGGCATACCGCTCTCCGCGCCGGAACGCCGCGAGCCGACCACCAAATCCGCGCCATTGAGGATTGCCTGGCAGAGTTCCGGGAATGATTCTGGCGGATAGGTGCTGTCGGCGTCGAGGAAGCCCAGGAAATCACCCTTCGCGGCACAAAAACCCGTCTTGAGCGCCGCGCCGTACCCTCGATTAGGGTTGTGTTGGAGCAAACGCACCGCAGGATAACCGCGTACAATCTCTGCCGTGCGATCCTTAGAACCGTCGTCCACGACCAGCAATTCCAAGCCCACGCCGATCCCAGATAATTTCGTTTCGACCGCCAGCACGCGCTCCACAATCTCCGCGATACCATCCTCTTCATTATAGGCCGGAATGACCACCGAGAGCATCCGGGAGCCTTCTGAAGGCTCCAAAGCACAAGCTTCCGTAGGGGTCAGATTCGTCTTAGCCGTTGCCGAAACCGCTTCCATCAGTCCCTCACTTTCCCGCTCATACAGTTGAAAAACACGTACTTATCCTGTTGCCAGGTAAACCTCGTTCCGTCGGGGAGCCGACAGACCATCAATTTCTCGCAGAAGCCGCGCCGGCACGCCCCCCACCACCGTGTGAGGCGCTACATCCTTCGTCACCACCGCTCCCGCAGCAATCACAGCCCCTTTGCCGACGCGGACCCCATCGGTGATGACCGCCCCGGAACCAATCCAGACATCATCCTCAATGACAATCCCCTCCGCGGTAATGCCCTGTTCCACAAAAGGGCGCTGCGGATCGTCAAAGACGTGATTGACGGCAATGATCTGCACCATAGGAGAAGTATAAACCCGATCTCCAATCACAACACCCCCCTGTCCCCTGATCACGTTGTATTCGCCGATAAGGCTATTGCACCCAATACGGATACCGGCATAAGGCAAGTCGCGGAAATTATAGACGTGCAGCACACTGCCGTGCATCACCAGCGTGCCCGCGCCAATTGTGACTCCTTGCGGGCAAGCGTGAATATAGACACCCTGATCAAGATATACACCGTGACCAAGCTGCAAGTGATTGGCGAAGCGCAGCCTCACCCCGGGTTCAATGGCGGCCAGCCCATCCATCTTCAGCATCAGGCGGTAAAAGAGTGCCCGCGTTCCCAGTCCCACGGGCGTGGGGATCCAACTCAAAAAGAATTGTAGCAATTGTTCGAGAATGTAACGCGCTAGGTTATCGGCTTGACGCCGCAGGTAAAGGCTTAACCCGGCGTTAGAATGCCGGCCACGCAACGGTGACTCGCTCAACGTGCAATGCCCCCTCTGAAAGTCATATTTTTATACGTCCTTAGCATACTGGTATTCTAACCAGAAAGAGTCGTATATTTATCAACTAAAAGCAAAAATATTCTTAAAAAGAGAGGCGGCATCCGCAAAGAAGGTACCGCAACTCGCGTTGAGCCTTTAGCGAGACGACGGCACACCACGCTCGGGAGCTGATGAAGACGGGATGGGGACACTTACGCCCCCTTTTGTCGTCTTGATGACATCCCAGACAGTATGTTTACGCTTATGCAAATGGTAGTCGGTCGCCCCCAACATCCGCGCATACGCCTCCAGTATCACGGCGGCCGAGCCCCATATCAGAAACCGCCAGTCCCGCTTCACGCCCGGCGAGAACAACAGTAGGCTCAGAATGCGCGTTGTCTTCATTGTCGAGACCCCATACCCCAACGTTTTGCGAACATAAATATGCCCGGCGTAGATGCGTCGGCGCTGCCGGAGAAAGTCCGCGACTGTCTCTGGGCCACAATTGTAGACGATGGCTTCGGGTGCATAATGCAGCCGCAAGCCCTGTCCGCGAATCAACGGTTCGATGCTGGCCTCATCCACCGCCGAATCCTGCGGAATCTGGTGGAAAAAATTCCGAAACGCGATCAATTCCCCTATCTTCGGATGGCGAAGTGAGATTTGGTGATGCAATGCCCACAGCAAATGCACGGCATATCCCATAAACGTGTGCGGATCGTTGATAGGAATCGGCCGACCACCGGTCATCCCTATCGCCGGGTCATGGAAGGGTAGTACTAATTGCTCAATCGCATTAGGAGCCGGCACGGTATCGGCGTTGACGAAGACGATGATCTCCTGCGTCGTCTGACGGAGCAGCAGGTTGACGGCTGAGGCTTTCCCGCTGCGGGAAGGCTCTGTCACCAGGCGAATACGGGGATCGCGCTGGGCAAACTCAAGCACGATCTCCTCAGTCCGATCAGTACAGCCACTGGCGACGACAATGATCTCAGCAATCTCCACCTGCTTCAACTGTTGCGTCAACACCGCCTCCATCATCCGGCCAATGCAAACTTCCTCGTTATAAGCCATCGTCGCAATACAACAGCGCAACATGTTCACCCTCCTGCGATAGCCGCTTACTTCCATATCGTCATCGAACTAACTACACTCCATTTTTCATCAACCTCTCACAATTTTTGCGGGAACACAACACGACCAATCCCGCCATTGCACACGTCCCGGTCGCCAACATGCTTAGACCCGAAAACAAAGCTGTATTCTGATTTTCCAATCTGGTCAGCGTGACGGCGGTGGGTGCAGCGTCGAGCGTGGTATCATACCGCGCGGGAAGACCATAGGTTGTTGGCAACGAGAAAATACGCTCATTGCCGTTTTCCCCCACACACCCCAGGATGCCCCCCTGGACAACCAGCCGCAGATTGTCGGTTCCATCCACTTCGGGATAATAGGCGCTGGCATCAGCCACACGGATATTAGTCACATCGTAGTACCATACCCCGCTGAGATCCGTGCGTGAGCTCACCCACTGTGAATTGCCGACCCCCCCCTGGATTTGAACGTAGACGATTGCATTGGGCACAGCCGTACCCAGTGAGTTGTATACATACCCCCAAATCTGTTTGCCCGGCGGATCAGGCGTCGGGCTTGGCCCGGTGGTCACACTGTAATAGACACCCCCATTGGTATCTGTTTCCCCTCCAGACCGCACTTGGAAGTAATAGGACGTTTCGGGCGATAGTCCACTGATAGTTACATGGTGTGTAGTGGTATCGCCTGCGGGATCTGAGGTAGTGGTCCAGGAGCCAGGCATCGTCCCCCAGTCTACGTACCCATCGCTTGCTTCGTCAGTAGTCCAACTCACCACAAACATGACATCTCGCACATCGGTAATGTAGACTCGATTGAGGGCTTGTCGCAGCGGCGCCGCCGCTAAGGGGACAGCGCTGATAAGCAACCACACCCATACCAGTCCCGCAATCATCCCCACGCCTAGCGAGCGCACCGCGCCGCACGCTTGAATGCTTGTTCGTTTCATCTTTTGCCTCCTTGGAATTTGACCCTTCCTCAAACTTTACTCCCCGGGTACAAATGTACTGGCAATTGAACACCTCACGAAATAGCCTTGATCCGGCACAACACCGAAGTTGTTGAATGGCGCCTCATAGATATGGCCGTCCCATCCCCCGTTGTACCAACGATTGATGTCACTGCACGCTCCACTCTGGCTGACAATATCATCCAGCACAGATTCCGCAACATAGCCAGTGGCAGGATAAGGTATCCCTATCAGATTCCATCCAGGCAGCAATTGCACTGACACCCCCTCGCTTAGCGCCATCCCCGTCATAGTCCAATCGCTGGCGTCGCTGCATCTGATGAAATACCCTACGCCTGGCTCAATATCAAAGTCGTTGAACGGCGCGCCGCCGATATGACCATCCCATCCCCCATTGAACCAGCGATTGACCTCAATGCAACTTCCACCGTGATCATTGATAGTATTCAGCAGACTTTGCGCCGAGAATGGCGTCAGCGGATTGAGCGGCAGTGCGATCAGATTCCATCCCGTGTTGAAGTGTAGGGTATAGGTGACTGGGGATGGGGCCGTAACGGTCAGCGTCGCGCTGGCAGTTTGCGTCCCATAGGAGGCAGTCACCATCCACGTACCGGAGATCGCGCTGGTATAAGCATTGACATCCCAACTGCCTCCCGCCGCCAGGGTAATAGTGTACTCAGCGGAGGCCGTCACATCCCCCAGAAAGTTATTGTGAATATCAAAGGCCTCAACAGTATAGGTCTGCCCCTGTCCTGCCGCGATGGTTGCCGCAACAGGCAACAGAACAATGTGGTCCAGGGCGCCGGAAATGACGGTCAGGGTCGTGCTGGTTTCTACGCCCCCCACACGGGCCGTCACCGTCCACGTCCCCGCCACTTCAGCAGTGTAGACGTTGGCTGCCCAACTCCCCCCCGCCGCCGGAGTAATGGTATACGCGGCGGAGGCCGTCACATCCCCCAGCCAGTTGCCGTAAGCGTCAAACGCTTTCACCGTGTAAACCTGAGTCTGTCCCGCAAAAATGCTTGCCGCCCTCGGTCTCAGCACGATGTGATCCAGCGCCCCGCCACTCACCGTCAGGCGCGCCGTGGCAATCTGTAGCCCGTAGGTCGCCGTCACCGTCCACGTTCCCGCCACTGCGCCGCTGTAGGCGTTGGCTGCCCAACTGCCCCCCGCCGTCGGGGTGATGGTGTATTCCGCGGACGCCGTCACGTCCCCCAGGGGATTGCCGTAAGCGTCGAACGCGGCCACGCTGTACAACTGCGTGTCCCCCGCGGTCAGACTCGCCGTCGCCGGCGTCAACGCGAGGTGCGCCAGCGCCCCGCCACTCACCGTCAGGCTCGCCGTAGCAATCTGTAGCCCGTAGGTCGCCGTCACCGTCCACGTTCCCGCCACTGCGCCGCTGTAGGCGTTGGCTGCCCAACTGCCCCCCGCCGTCGGGGTGATGGTGTATTCCGCAGACGCCGTCACATCTCCCAGGGGGTTGCCGTAAGCGTCGAACGCGACCACGCTGTAGGCCTGCGTGTCCCCCGCGGTCAAGCTCGCCGTCGCCGGCGTCAGCGCGAGATGCGCCAGCGCCCCAGCGCCCACCGTCAGGCGCGCCGTAGCAATCTGTAGCCCGTAGGTCGCCGTCACCGTCCACGTCCCCGCGACTTCAGCGGTGTAGCCGTTGGCTGCCCAACTGCCCCCCGCGTCAGGAGCAATGACGTAGCCGGCTTCAGTGGTTACATCCCAGCCGTTGCCGTAAGCATCGGTGGCGATCACGGTGTAGGTGACATCCTCCCCGGCCACGATGCTGGCCGCTGCCGGCGCCAGGGTAAGCGTCGTCGCTGCGTCGGGCGTCACGGTAATCACCGTAGTGGCAATCAGTCCCTGGTGGGCGGCGGTAATCACCCACGCGCCGGCAACTTCGGCGGTGTAGTGATTCTGGCTCCACGCGCCGCCGGCGGCGAGCGCTGTGGTGTACGTAGTGGCGTAACCGGTCACATCCCAAGTTTGACTGTAACGGTTGCTGGCCGTCACGACGAAAGTGATCGGTTGACCGGCAGTGATCACGTCGGTGGAAGCTGTAATGGAGATGCCAGTGGCGCTAGGCCCCCAGACAACGTAGGCCTCTCCGATTTGGCTAACAGCCATCACCGCGCCGATAATCAAGTCGGGTATATCATCACCGTTGATATCGCCAACAGTGGCAGAGCGACCGGCCTCATCGTCGGGCCGATCCCCTAGCACCGTCAGATCGGTGTTGTCTGTCGGGCTGACGGTGATAGTACCTGAGAGATGGGGGCTTCCATAAAAAACGTAAGTCTCACCGGCGTTGGTGCGCTCGTCGGGATCAGCGCGGGACGCGCCAATGACCCAGTCATCGTAGCCATCGGCGTTCAAATCCCCACTGGCTACGGAACGGCCCAACCGATCCTGGGACGCGGCCGGGTAGAGAGTAAGGTCGGCGCAGGCCGAGATGGGGACAGTCCATGTGTCGGAGGTGATGGTCACACCGGCGGTAATCTCCGACCCGCCATACAACATATAGCCGATACCATCTTCCTGGAAATCTTCAAGGTAAGCGCCCGCCAGGATGTCGGCATACCCCGCGCCGTTGTCCGGGTTCCGATCACCATTGATATTCCCGGCTGCAACGTAAAAACCAACGCCATCATTATAATTGACACCCTGAAACCGTAGCCCTAATCCCTGCGCGATGATGTTACGATTTCGTAAATCTATAGTCGAAAGAAGCGCATCGCTGCCGTAGATGAGAACCACTTCTCCCGGGCCACCAGCGTACATACCGATGATGAGGTCAGCAACCCCGTCGCCGTCCACGTCACCCGTAGCTATCGAGCGGCCCAACCGGTTACCTCCCGCTGCGCCAACGATCATGACGTCGGCGGAGGTGGTATTGAGGTCAAGGGTGCTGGTCAAATCCCCACCCCCATAGAAGACGTAAACCCGGCCACAATTGGCGCCCACGGTCCGATCGGCCAGATAAGCGCCGCCGATCAGATCGTCCACACCGTCGTCATTCACGTCGCCGACTGCCACCGCCCGGCCAAACCGATCGCCGGCAAGCTGACCATAGATGGTCAAGCCGACCCATTCTGAGTCATTCAGAGGGATCGGCGCGGTCACTGGCTCGGTGATCGGGCCGTAGATCACAAAGACGGCGCCAGTGCCCACACGACCATCATGAGAAAAAGTACTGGCGCCGATGATAAGATCAGCATAGTCATCCCCGTTGAGGTCGCCGCTGGCAACGACGTGACCGGCGCCGCCAGATTCCCGGTATCCATGGATAACAATATCGGCGTTTTCACCAGAATTATTCAGATCCACGGTCCCGCTCAAGTCCGATGCGCCGAAGATCACATAAACCGCACCAGCGTCGGCATAGCCGGGAACGTCATAACCGGATGCCCCAACGATCA
Source organism: Anaerolineae bacterium (assembly GCA_034429475.1). GTDB lineage: Bacteria > Chloroflexota > Anaerolineae > B4-G1 > SLSP01 > JAKQHY01. Next base: position 19,013 of record DAOUGD010000101.1, on the reverse strand, counting down.
GGTCTGGGATGCCATCGGCATTGATGTCGCCAGTGGTCATCTCACCCATCCAATCCAGCGCGCTCTCGCCCACCACGCGAAGGTCTTCTTCACCCGCAAAAAGATCTACGATAGGACTGTCGGCTCGAGCAACCATGACCATCACACCCAACAGCAACCCTCCCGCAAGGATGCACGCCGGTAAAAGCTTCCTTATAAGTTTTTTGATCATTTTAGTTCCCCCCTTCAAAACAGTCGAAGAGTTTCGGTGGTCTGTAAAATAAAAAGTCCGCGCTATCGCTCTGAACATCTCAAGAAAATCTGCGCATAAGGTGCAGATCTATGTTTTTGTGAATTCCCAGTTGGCCTATTAACATTTTAAGCCAAAAGGGTCGTATATTTATGAAACAAAGATAAAAAGATTCTTAGAAAAGGGGGACTGATATGTTGGTCGCCATGGCTATTGGATCATGCCCTGCTACGCTACAAATGGGACAACCCTCTTTAGGATCTGCAAAACATGACTTCCCGGAAGGATTAACCAACGGGGAACGGAGGCGCGGGATGGATTGGTCGCGGGCTAGGTTCGTGGGTCGGCCGGATTGTGGGGACAGGCTCTCCGCATACTACTGTGCGGTCTAAGAAATTGCTAATTCAGTGATCATTTTTGATGCCAGTGAGGCACCCTCGTAGGCGGTCTGGGCGTGACTGAGACGGCGGGCATTGGTTTGATAACGCGGATCGCTCAAGGCGGCGGCAACGACGGTCCGCACCTGATGCGGTTGGAGCCACCATTGGCGACAGGCTAGGGCCGTAAACTGCCCCCCACCCCACCGGGTTTCCAGGGGGATTAAATCGTCGTCAACCGGCGCCAACACCTGGGCGGCTCCATTCTGCTCCAAGCGGCGACCATTCCCCTCCTGTTCCGTGTGAAAGGGCAGCACCACCGAGGGAACGCCGGCCCGTATCGTCTCCATCATCGTGCCATAGCCGCCGTGGAAGAGAACAACGTCCGCGCGGGCGACCATGGCAGCGCCGGGCAGCCAGGAGAAAACGTGCATATTGTGATACTGCCGGCGGGGTACCGGTTTGCCGCCGGTGGAAATCACGACCTCCCAATCGGCGCCGGCAAAAACCTTCTCCCAGAAAGGCAACAAATCCAACCCGCGCACGGCGTCGGAGCCGCCGCCTACCGTCACATAGATGATGGGACGATCCTCGGGCAGCGTTGTCATCCACTCCGGTTCAACCTGCCCGCTCGCGGCGGAGCGAATTAATGGGCCGACGTAATGACTCCGTTCGGCCCCCGTTGGCAGCGGATCGAGTTCCGGGATGCTAGGGATGAGGATCAGATCGCCGTCCAGTAAGTTTTCCGCGCGCCGGATCGGCGGCAAGCCCCACTGCGCCAAGGCCGGATTAAAGACTGAGGCAATCTCCGGCGGATGGACCACAGGCGGCACAGCACGCCACCAAACCAGTTGTGGGCCGGCCGGGTGGGTTGCCGAGCGCACGATTTGCACCACCGGCAGCCCGGTCAATCGTCCGACAATGGAGGTCGGCAGCCACACGTCGCCGATCAACACGTCGGGCCGAAATTGATGCACCACGTCGAGTTCCCACGCCACCTCTTGCTGCACAGCCTGGGGAGTGTGAAAACCGTCTCGCACGACCTGAAAATTGAGATCGGAGAAGAAGAGATAAGTGAAAGTAGGTTGCAGGCGGGCCAGGGCAGTTTTCACCAGACGCCGGAGAGGGGAAGGGGGCGGCGGCGTAGGAGGACGAAAAACCGTCCAACCATCTTTTGCCACCCGATCAGCGTGCGGCGGGCCAAGGAAGAAAGCTACATCCCATCCCTGGCGCGCCAACGCCTCGGCCAGAGCCAGACAACGACCAATGTGACCGAAGCCACTGCCGCGATAGCTAGGGAAAAATAAAGCGCGCATAGGGGTACGTCTCACTTCCTATCACTGGTTCACTTGACTACAGAGGGTAATCCGACCGCCAGTCCCATCTACTCGGATAAAATCGCCGGTGTGGATCTGTGCCGTCGCCCCTTTAACATTGACGACAGCGGGAACGCCATACTCGCGGGCGACGGTCGCCCCATGCGAGAGAAATCCGCCCACTTCTGTAACTATCGCCTTGCAAACCAAAAACAGAGGCGTCCAGCCCGGGTCAGTGTGCGGAGCAACCAGTATTTCTCCCGGCTTTAGCGTAGCCATTTCAGAGATGTCGAAAAGCACGCGCGCGACACCTTCAACAGTACCGGGACTACACCCAATACCGGTTAATCCACCTTCCTGAGAACCCGTAAACTCCCGCCCATCCCCCAGCACCAGGTCTGGAGCAACTTGAGATTCGTCATAGATATGGCGCTTTTTGCGGGTCTGGATCAGAGCAGGTGTCTGCTGCGCAGCTTCGTCTCCCCGCGCCAGAGCCAAAGCTTCCGAGGGCGTGAGGAAAAAGACGTCATTGGCATTGCTCAACACCCCCCTGGAGGCCAAATCGGCGCCTATCCCCAGGAAAACGTGACGCAACTGCGCGTAGCCCTCCATCAACCGGTACTTCACGTTCTCGCGTGCGGCGGTATAGAAGCTGTATGAGGCGATGAGGCGAGTAAGAATCCAGCGCCGCACCGGTTTCGATGTGGCCCGGATTTGCGCGATAGCCGCTTCACGCTGACACTGTCGGGTGAAACTAGAGGGAAAATTCGCTGTCTGCTGGGCCTGTACAAACTTGAGCAATACCTCCAAGACAAAGGCGGGGGCCTCTCGCCAGCGCGGCGTAGCCAACTCAAACTCGCCCGCAGCTCTGGCGCCATTTTCCTCCAGGAAACCCTGAAAAGTCCTGGTAAATTCCGGCCCACCAGCTATCCCAAGCAGTTGCTGCGCGTTAACAGGCCAACTCGGATTGGATTCCAGCACCTGTCGCAGGGCAGGATTCTCCTGTACTTGTTGGGCCAAACGCCAAAGAGAAATACCCTGGGCCGCCGTTTGCAGGTCTTCGCTCCCGGTAAGGAGTTGAGACAGAAGCATCTCGGCGTCGCCGGCCACCCACCGACTGAGGAGGTGTTGCAGAAGGCCGAACGCCCCAATGGCATAGGCGGTGCATTTGAGATGTAATTGGAAGCAGCGGGTCGTCCAGGCCACCAGACTCACTAGGTTTTCGGGGACGGCGGCGGGTGGAGATGGCATCTTCTTGATCATCCAGGAAAGGCGTGGCAGAAAGCCCAGCGCATCCAGGATGAAGGCGCCCTGCGCCAGCCGAACCGGCAACCCCGCCGGGCGAGTATAAGATTGCACAGACAGCGGCAGCTTGACGCCTAATACCTGGCTCATCACCTGAGGCGTAATCAAAGGAAGATAGCAAAAAGAATCCAGGATACCGTCCAGGCGAATGTAAGCACGGCCATGGATACATGTGACGCCCCCACGATCGTGTGCGCCACCAGATTCATCCAGCATAAAAGCGGGGTCATTCAACAGCGTGGCCTGGAACACGGCCCACGTCATAGGCGTGATGACGTGGGGCAGAACCTCGCCGATATTGGCCCGGGTCCAGAATTGAGACAGTGGCAGGGAGGCCCCGCTCTGGGTGATGGGACGCGCCTGCAATATATAGACTTGCTCCCCGGCGATGGCCCACTCGATGTCTTGTCCGGCTCCGAGAATACGTTCTATCCGAACGCCCAGCTCTGCCAGTGCGCGGCATTGCTCAGGCGACAACAACGCCGGGGAGGATGGAGCATGGACATGTCCATGGCGGCTGACACGGTAGCGCACAGGGGCGACGTGGCCGGAGACCAGACCCTCGCCCGGCCCTGGAACAGCCTCAATCAACATCTCGCCATCACTGCCGGACACAGGGTCTAAGGTGAAAAGGACGCCGCTGATGGTCGCGGGCACCTGCCGTTGGACGAGCAAGGGTATTCGTCCATCGTCATGCGGATGCTTGTAGCGTGACCGGTAGGCTTGTACACGGGAGGACTGGGCGGCCTGCCAGCAATGTTCAACCGCAGAGCGGAGGGCCTCGGCATCTCGGACATCGAGGACGGTCTCGTATTGCCCGGCAAACGAGGCTGCGGGTGAGTCTTCGCTCAGACCGGACGAGCGTACTACCACAACTTCAGCGCCGGAGGCCAGTTGGCGATAGGCTCCTGCAATTGCTTCCCAATATGTGTTGATGTTATCAGGCGTCACTTCAATGGGAAGACAAAATCCATCCGGCACAGGTAGTCCGGCCTGCCGCAACGTTCCCAGAGCAGCAGCCTTGCCCCCTACTTGAGGCCGCTGCTTCAAAGTGATCTGGTCAAGCCAGAGAACCGAACTTGCCGATAAGCGATTCACGGTTATCCTCGCCTCTGGCGATGTCCAAGTCGGCTCATCAAGCCGCGTCGAACGCGCCCGGCCCAATCGTAGGCGCGAATAAAGGCGATTTTCCACCAGGGAAGCAAGGGCCAGTTGGTGCGTAGCCTTGCCAACATTTGTTGAGAGCTAAGTTGTTGAACCAACGGAATCTGTCGGTTCCAATTCACTTCACCCTGTCTCCAACTAACGGGAGCCAGCAGTGCCCCCTGCCAGTAGATGCGGCGGTAGGCTCGATCCCATTGCCGCTGATAGCTTTCCAACGTAGCCAGGGAATAATCCTTACGGCGCTGCGCCTCAATAGCAGCCTGACCGGCTAACTGCCCGGCGATCAACGCCGGCTCACTGCCCATACACGACCAGATTGTCGCCTGCCCGGCGGCATCTCCTATCAGCATCAATCCATCGTACACAAAGCGCCGTGGCGGACATACAGGGATCACCCCCATTTCGATGTGCTCAGTTTTAGCCTCGGTTAACCAGTCAGCATAAGGGTGAAATTCACGTCGGGCGCAATCGTAACGTTCGCGTAATGGCGGCTCAGGATAGTCTATGTTGGGACTCAACGTAGCATAGCCAAAGCTAACTCGACCATCGCCCAGCGGATAGAGCCAGCCGCCGCCATCCCCAAAGCGCTCGGAGGGCGCCAGAAAAACCACTTCCTCTGGGTCAGACACGGCGCAGCCGACAAGAGTCTGTCCAAGGCAGTGACTAAACATGCGCGGTCTGGGCAAATTCAACGCACGTGTGGCAAACAAGCCACGCCCTGAGGCGTCAATCAGCAGAGGCGCAGTAAGAATTCGCCCGTCGGCAGTATGCACTTGCCAGTGTCCGCGAGTTGTCCGTTGCAGTTGGGAGGCTTTACTCAGAATGAGCGTGACAGTTCCTGCGGCTTGCCCTCGCCGCAACAATTCAGCGCAGGCACCACAATAGTTAAGCGCGACCAACATAGGCGAGTCATAGCTATGGACTGATTTGTTACCCAGGATACTATGGAAAGCAAATCGGCGGTAGCGAGCCTGGATATGGTCATTCAGATCAAACCGCTCTACCACATCCACAAAAGTCAACGGCGTGGGATTGTTACTGCCAATGCCGCGCCCCTCAACGAGCGCGATAGCGGCATCACTTTCCTGGGCAATGACCGCCACTGCCGAAAGACCGGCCAATCCTCCACCGACAACGATAATGTCATAAGTGTCCATCAATGGCCTCAACGGGAACCCTGAGGGTTCGCATATAGTTCAAAAAGCAGATTCCTTCCCAGATTCTCGTCTCGTCGGCTGAGCGTCAAATCCTGTTCCAATCGCTCCCGCAGCTCGCGCCCTTCTTCTTCCTGCGCATAGTAGGTGATAACCCAGACTCGCTTACTCTCGCCCAACATACGGTCATAGGCGTTTTCTTCGTTATTCAAGAAATGATCAAAAGACCCGTCTCTTGTCCTTATCGTGATAGTAGCCGGTCTTGCCGTTTCCCAGCGCATTCTGTAGTTCGGGTTCAGGAGAACATAGTAGTAAAAGGAACTATCGGGGAATTCTCCATGGAAGATGATGAAATCCTCCGACGTCAGATCGTGCAAAACATAGCCGGCAATGTATCGCCAATCGTCCTTATACACCTTCTTATCGAAGGTATTGATTGACAACGGTATCATCATAGAGGCAATCAGGGCAGCAAGAAGACTTGATCGAATTTTTGGACGCGGCAGACAACAAAGACCTCGCGCTGCAAAAATATAGAACAAGGGTAATGACTGGAGGGTATGTCTGGGGTAAATAGGTCTCAAGTCCAAGAGCACGATCAGAAAGACGCCCAGAATGGGAACAAGCAATAGGAGCACTAATGAAAAGAGGTGGTCATTTCTTGTGGTCCAGGCCCCATAGAAAAACAGTAATACAAATAATAGTACAGAAGGACAGATCAATAAGTATACAAAGGGGCTGCTCCAGGAATAGGGCAAACGATTGACATATTTCAGCCCAGAACCAAAACTGTAAGGAATGTGAATCAACAGTAACTTCAGTGAATTTGCGAAACTAAGGCTTAGTCGCTCCTTTATCAGCCTAACGATATAGTCAACCTTTGACAGTGGGCTTGTGGCAGTAACATCTACAACACCAAGTGGTTCTCCGGTTGAACTTTGCTCAGTCGTTGCAGATAATCCGCTGTCTGTGGCACGGCTGTAACCCATTTCATAGCCTGTGAACACCTGTTTTGTCAAGAAAAGGGATAAGGGAACAATGGACAACAGGGCTATGAGTAACTGTGCATTGAACCATCGGCAAGGGAGCGCCTTCTCCTTAAGCCACTTGCGCAACACAATGATGTTCTCAGCGATGATGGTGAAAAGCGCCAGGTAGTTCGTGTACATGGCCAGGCATGTGACCGAGACGTACAACAAGTAATCAAGCCGGGATGGCCTGGTTTTCCCCTGGAAGAGTCTCAAAAAAAACACGATGGATAACAACGTTAGGAGAACCAGCATAGTGAAACTACGGGCTTCTTGAGAGTACCAGATGTGAAATGGCGAGATAGAGAGAAGCAGGGAAGAGAGAATCGCCACGTTACTGCCGAATAAGGATTTGGCCAGGATATACATCACCGGTATCGTCAAAAGCCCGCATATTGCAGAAGGAACCCGCATTGAGAACTCCGAAAACCCAAACACTTTTGTCCAACAATGCAGCAGAACCAGGTAGAGGGGGGGAGTTCTCTCAGTCACATAGGTGGTTTCTATGACTTCAGCAAGCGTAGATTGCCTCACCGCCACAAAACTGGCTATCTCATCAAACCACATACTCTCGTAGGAGATGTGAAAGAGCCTCAGAAGAAAGCCCATGATACAAATGGCGATAAGACAGGATTTTGCATCAAATTTCTGTAGCACACTATCTTTGCTCATAGCAATCTTTGCCACGCTCGCAACAGCCATTGCCAATCAGCCTGTCCCAATACCAATCGCCAGAATAAAAAAGCTAACAGCAAAATTCCATTGGGGGGGTAGTAAACTGTCGCCAAGGCCATCAGATAGGTAGGTGCAATCAAATTCGGCAGGGTCTCGTGCAAGAATTTGGTCGCACTGCGTCGAGAGGAATAGTAAGGGTCCAGGAGTTCACCTGATTGCTGTGAGCGGATTGTCTCATACAGCGTGGCAGCAAACAGAAAAATGTAAATCCCCAGGAGCGGAAGACCTGGTGAGAGCGACCAGAAGCCAACCGTTACCGGCGCGAGTTTCACTGTGATGATACTCATGATGGCTCCCAGGGCGATTTTGTCCATCAAGAGCGCCATAGAAAATATCCGGTCCAGTTTCGTAGCCGCGATTCGGGCACCCAGAGTTCCCGTGTGGGTGCTCAAATCACGCGTTCGGTCGTACCGTTGGTGGGCGATCTCCAACGTTGCCCCACTGATCGTAATAGCCAAAACGAACACGACCATATCCCAGCCGCCGAACCTGCTCAAGGCCGCAAAAGCCAGCAGAATGGGCAAGGCCCATTGAGCCAGGGAAGATACGGTCAATCCCCACGCACCCCGCTCCTTCAGTCGCAAGGGTCGCAGAGAATAAGCCAGGGCGAAGAAAGCCCATCCCATCCACAGAGGGAACACCATGGGGCGCCGGACAAAGGGTAGACCCGACAGCAGCGCCAGAAACAACAAACCTGCCAGCGCTGCAAGTCCCTGGGCGCGGGTGAGAGAAGTGAAGGCGTTCGGCTTGCCGTGAAGAACGTCGAGTTCACGATCCCCCCAATCGTTGACCACGTATCCCATAGCGGAATGGAGCGCGGCAAAGAAGATAAACAGGACAAAATCACGAATGAACGCCGCCGAAACCTGACGGTTGGCCAGCCCCCCATAGAGCAAAACGGTGCAGAGCACTGGTATCTTACCAGGCCCCCAATCGCGCCAGCGGATGAAATGCGCCATGTTGCTTAACCACTTGGACATTGTTCTTTATCCTCCATCATCTCCATCCCATACTTTGTTATGAGCAGAGATGACTCCCCCGAAAAAGGGGGGAGTTTCACGCAAAGGCGTAAAGGCGCAAAGATTTTTAAGATTGGGCTAAATTTTATAACGTAAACCACGATTTTCAATAAAGAATATGAAGATGGCTCTGCATTTTCCTTGGCGTCTTTGCGCCTTTGCGTGAAATAGTTGGCTTCTTCAGCAGAGTCATACCCATGAATGACGACGCTCATGGCGCGCGCATCCCTGACCGCGCCGGATCATAAAGATACACCCGCATCGGAAAGACCTTGCCCGGCATCTGCACATCCCGTACTTCAATCAACTCACCATTTTCCTGAAGCCACTTCGATAGAGTGGGATTGACCCAGCCATCATCCACAAACCACATCCGCTGACCGCGCGCCACAACCGCCAGGGGGTCAAGTTCGCGCATCGTCAGCACCTCCTCGCCGAGATAGTATCTCCCTAACTCCCACCAGGTCGTAACGACCAGATCGTTCTCGACTTTCCGCTGCTGCACGGTGGCAAAAGCCCCCTTCCAATCCCACCGGTTGCCATTTTGGTAGCCAAAGTACAGCCAAGTCTGGGCGATCGGGTCTGCCAGAAGCAGGACGATAACGCCCACCGCCAGGATGCGCCCACGTCCGCCGACAAAAGAAAAGATTCCCTTTACCGCTGACGCTCCCAAGATGATCCACAGCGGCAACGTCAAGAAGACATAGCGGTCGTGAACATACGCAAACGGCGAAAGGAAAATCACGATGAGCAGTGGCGCCACAACGCCCACCAGCAGAAACAAGCCAGAGCGCTGCTTCTCCAGCAAAAACCAGATTCCGCCAAACAAGGCCAGACACACAAGGGGAACGCCGATATAATAAGCAACCCCGGCCACCAGGCGCACAGGGCCGAGACTCTGACCGACGAAAAAGAAAGAGAGCAGCTTGGAAACAGTCAGGTCTTTCCCCGCAAATGCAACTCTGTAACCCTCGTAAAGCAAATATACCGCTGGTAGTAAAACAAAAGGAATCAAATTCTTTAAGCGCAGTCCGCGCGGCCTCTCGACAGGCAGTGCCTTCAATAAGAACACATAAATCAGGATGGTAGGAAGCAGAAATGCCGCCGTCAAATTTGTCAGCAAGGCAAGAGTCCAAGTAATCCAAGAGACGAGGATGTGTCCGAATTGGTCCGTCTCCAGCCCCCAATAGAAGGACAGCAACGCCAAACTGTACAGCAGAAGTAAGAGGGTGTAATACCGGACATTCTGAGACCAGAAAAGATGCCACGGAGCAATCGCCAACAGAACAGCCGTGAAGTTCGCCACCCACGGCCCAAACATCTTCCTGGTAGGAAAGAAGAGAATGGGGATTGACACAACGCCAATCACAGCCGGCACGAGCCGCGCATTCCATTCGTTGATATCCACAGACAGTAAAACCGGCTTGAGCATAAAATAGAAGAGCGTGTGAAACTCAAATAGATCGTCTCTCCAGGCCCTCAAGTCAAGAGCAGTCGTCATTGACCAGATTTCATCTATCCAGAAACTCCACTGGCCCAGTTTGTGGAAACGTAACGCCGCCGCCACGAGGATAATCAGCCCAAGTAACAGATACTGAAGAGTAGACGGTAAGCGGTAGACAGTAGACGGGTCTACGTTTCCCGACGATTGCGCCAGTTTATCTATATTCTTAGTCATACAGTCCGATGGTCCCAAGTGGTGGCCTTATCCCCCGACCCGTCCGTCAAGCGGTTTGCTACGTTGCTGCAATTTGGCCCGGAGGTGCAATCCGAGCTGCGTGTACCGTTTCCAGTCATCCTTTCCAGGCAAAGCAATCTGACGCCATGTGAGCTGAGATTCCCGCTGGAAGGCGATCAACAGCATCACACTCATCACGGTGTAGGCGATTGAAGAAGCTAGCGCCGCCCCCGCCGTGCCGAGGCGAGGGATCAACCACACGTTGAGGACCACATTGAGCGCCAGACCTATCAGTGCGACAATCACAGACACTTGCTGCCGATTACGACTGGAAAAGTTGCGGGTCAATACCTTGTACAGACTCATCAGCACAATGCCAGGTCCCAACGCCAACAATGGCAAAATGGCCGGCCGGTATTCGACACCGTACAGCAGGGGAATTCCAATGATGCCGGCCGCCGTTACCCCCACAGTCGCCAGCAGAGTGATGACAAAGGTGTGGCGACAAATTTCCGCCGTCAAAGGGTGAACCCGCTCTTCGGCCTCATTGGAAAGCTTAGGGAACAAGACGATGCCGACAGAATTGGGAATATACCACGCCAGTTCAGCGATAGAAACGGCAATGGAATAAAAAGCCACATCGCGTGGAGCGAGGAACAACGCCATCAGATAGATGTCCAACCGGTAAGCCAAATGACCCGCCAGATTCTGAACGTAAGATTTCAGGCCGAAGCTCAGCGACTCACGCGCCAGGCAGGCGTCAAAGAGTCTATGACCGCCGGCCGATTGTTGACGCACCTGGCGACCGACAACCAACAGACTCACGCCAATCGTCAACAGACTGCCGCCCAGATAAGCAGCCACCGCCCACTTAAAAGCGCCCCCGGATAGCAACAGCGCCGGCGTCATACACAGCAACAGCGCGAGTGGCATCAGCAACAGCAGCAAATTAACCAGGCGAAAGCGCTCCCAGGCGCGTAGGATTGCCATCCAGTAGGTATAGAGCAATAGCAACGGCAACAACAGCAGGACGACACCAAAGTAGGGCGCTGGCAAGCCACGCAGCAGCGTGCTGAGCACCAGATCGCGCAACAGCCAGAGTACCGCGACAATGATGAAGCTAATGCCCAGGGCAATCGCCAGCGAATTGGTCAGGATCACCTCCGCCGGGCGTTTGCGCCGTCCGATCAGATAAATATTGGCTTGCGAGATGCCCAGGTCGGCAAAGTGAACCAACGTAAGGGGCAGCGTCATCAGCAACGTCAGGATACCGCGTTGCTCTGGCCCCAGCAGCCGCGCCGTCAGGATGCCCAGCAACATATTCAGCCCGACGGTGAGGATCTCGGTGGCAAAGGTTCCCAGTACGTTACGGAAAAACGTCACACCGGCCCCTACCCTTTCAACACCGCTACCGGGCGCAACCGGGCCACCGGGCGCGCGAGATCGGCGGCGGCCAGAACCGCCACCGCTGCTGTCACCCCCTCAGCCGAGAGATGCGGGCGCTCAACAGGCGGCTGACCATCGTAGCCATAGACGCGCGTCGTCGCGGCGTCGGGCAGCGGCTTGCCCATCAGCATCGCCAATCGCCCTGCCCCATGATTCGCCGAATAGAGAGAGGCCACGGCGCCCGCCCCCCCTACACACAGATACGACGCGATCCGTTCTGTGCCCGGCATGAGCACCGGCTGACCGATTCCCCGGTAGGGGCTGTCGGCCGGTAGAGCAGCGGGCGGCGCTACCCGGGCCGCGTTGTGACGATGCACCCACAACGCTTGTCCGTCAGGTTCCAGCAGCTCGCGGCGGATGCCGTTGTGCGGCGCATCCCAGAGCAGCGCCGGCGGCGCGCAATGGATACCCCATGCCGCCTGCATACCCTCCCGCAGCGCCGCCAACACAGCGATCCGGTTGGCGTAGGCATAGTTTGCCGCGGCCTGGAGCGCCAACAGCGCCCGTTGCCCCTCTTCCGAATCCGCCGGGATAGGCGCCCAACGGCGCGGAAGCAGATGATAGATGATTCGTTGCCAGAGGCGACCGGGGCGTCCCACTGTCAGTTGGAAGGGCAACTTGACTCGCCACTCGTACAACCGGCCCCGCCAACTGTTTTTCCACCGGTGGGCATAGAGCCGGCCCACAAAAGCGCCCAGATGGCCGGAATCGGCGTGAAACATCACGACGACCTGGCCCTCTGCCAATCCCCACGCGCGCGCGACGCCCGCGTCACAGATTTTCTCGATCACTTGCAGTTCTAAAAAATGATTCCCGCGTCCCACTTGCCCAAATTCCCGCCGGCCGATCTCTATCAGCGCCGAGGGGATAGCCCGCGGCACAGAGGCAGTATCCATCTCTGGCGACAGGGCATTTCCCGCTTGATCCATATACCGTGGCGTGACGGGATCCAATCCATACCGCTCGACGGCGGCCGCCGCGCCGCGCCGCAGCACATCCAGCATCTCGGTCAGAGTGAGCGCCGGCGATGGGCGCACCCCCAACGTCAGGCGTTGCGCCAGCCCACCGAACAGCGCGTCTACTGATGCAGGATTCAGATCGTCCACAGTCAGCGCCGTGCGGGCCAACGCCATGCCGCAGTTGGGCGATGGGCTGGTCAGGCCCAGCACCAGGGTATCCCGCGTTGCCGTCGCCGTGCTGGATGGCGTCTCCAAACGCGGTTTGACGTGCAAATCCGGCAGCGCCACCGGCGGGATAGCCAGCATGCCCGATTGCCCGAGCCGTTCCAATGTCTGCATCGCCACAGGGTTCGGCGGCAGTCCCGGCGGGGCCAGAACGAACACCGTAGAATTCGGCGTCTCGCGGCTGTTCGCGTTCAAAGGTCAGCCTCTATGGTCTGAAGGATAGTGGAAACCGCGCGACTCACGTTCTCATCGTGAGCTATGGTTACCTCGTAACACGGCGCAGACTGCGCCAATGCCCATAAATTCGCCCGTCGCCGTTCATAGTCGCCGACGGCAGGCCAAACCTGATGCATTGCGGCCGCGCTCTCCTGATAAGCCGACCACTCTTTGGCCAGGGGGTCGTTCGCCAACAGCCGCCGTGCGCTGTCGCCCGGATCAAGACGACGGATCGCCAGCGCGCGGCCCACATGGAGGAATCCCACCGCGCGCGGAATGGTGGATAGCGCGCGCGCCGTCGCAAGCACTTCGTAATCCTGCCTGCCATGAGAAAAGTCTCGTCCGGTCGGGCGCACGCGTGCGCTTAAATCCCCTGCGTCGCCGACAAGCGCGCGCGTCCTCTCATCCACGTGAATCGGTTCAACACAGGCAAAAACCCGCTGACCATCGGTGAACAGGAGGTTATCCGACACAATTTGCCACTCCGGCTGGTTCAGAAAGGCCAATGTCGTGGTGGACTTGCCGCAGCCCGGCAACCCGCTAAAAAGTACGCCGTTCTGTGGCCCCCATGACCCCGATCCGGCCGGCGCCGTCACTGCGGCGGCGTGTAGCAGCGTCCACCCCCGCTCCCGTTCCAACCACCACGCCCATGGAAAGTAGATCAGGTAATAGATCAACCCCAGAAAGAGTCGTTCCCGCGCAGCCGGCAACCACGACGTCAGCCATCGCGCTCGCCATGATGACCACGTGTACGCAGCTTGAATGGTTAACATTTCTCCCGTGGTGAGAGCTGACGAGCCATCGCGCCACGTCACGTTCAACGCCAATCCCGGCAACTGCCAGATCTCGGTAAATCGGAGTTGCCCTGGCCCAGCCTCTAGGCGACGGCCTAACTGTTCCATGCCGTCAGATGATCCACTGAGCACCCATGCCGGGGGATGAGTATCCCATGTAAGCTGGACATGGATATGGGATGTAGCCTCATCCTCCGGTGGGGTGACATTGTCCACCAGCGACGCCAGATAGGCGCGAGCAAAGGCAATAAAATCGCGCTGCTCAGAGCGCAGCGTCAGCCGCACGCCGTGGAGCGTGACCGTGATTTGAGTAGCGCCATCTTCAGTCTGCTTCATGATTTTTTCTTCCCCAAAATCCAATCCAGGGTGCGCCGCAATCCTTCGCTATAACCGATTTGTGGCTGATACCCTAGCTCCAGACCGGCGCGCTTGTGGCTGAAGCCGCGATCCACTGTCAACGTAGCCACCTTGTCGCGCGTGATGAAAGGAGCGTGGGTACTCAGTCCCAGCGGACTGAGTATCCCCTTCCAAAACATCTCCATCCCCCACCCGGCCAGCAGCGCGATGGGCGTCGGAATGTACACCTGCGGCGGTTTCCGTCCCAACAACTTACAGATTTCATCCAGCAGTGCTCGCACCTGAATCGGCGCCGGGCCGGAGAGAATGTAAACCTGTCCGGCGACACCCCTTTCCAGAGCCGCCCACATCCCGGCAATCAGGTCATCCACATAGACCAGATCCACGTGGTTGCGTCCGTTTCCTATCCCTATAAATTGCCCTTGGCGCAACAATGTGATCAGACGAGTCAAGAAGCCGTTCTCGTCTCCCGGCCCGTAGGTGATGACCGGACGCACTACGACGGCTTGCGCGTCGAGCACTATCTGCTCTGCCTGAGTCTTGGTGCGATGGTAGAATACCTGACTGGTCGGTTTTGAATAGGGCAGCGTCTCGTCGGCGGCCAAGTTGCCCGGATAGCGCGCCACACCGACCGAGCTACAGTAAACAAATCGCTGCACGCCGGCTTCTAGCGCGGCCTCAAGCAGGCCACGCGTTCCCTCAACGTTAACCTGCCGATAAACCCTCTCCGGCGTACCCCACACATCCCGCACTGCCGCCAGGTGGAAAACGGCATCAACACCCTGCAACGCAAGGCGCAACGCCTGGGTATTGTTAACATCCCCCCGAATTAACGTCACACCGCGCTCGGTCAATTTCGGCGCGTCGCGACGCACCAGCGCCCGCACCTGATGCCCTTGGACGGCCAGGTGACATGCCAGGTACTCGCCGATGAAACCGGTGGCGCCGCTGACCAGTATTCGCAGTCGTGGCGACGAAGGCCTCGGCCACGATCTCATCGCGGCGCATTTCTCTGCACAGCATGGAGGGCTGGAATCGCCGGGACGTCAAAGCCAGAGGCGACTTCCAGCCCGGTGGGGTTGGAAGTCGTCGAGGTTAAAGCTACGCCAGACTTCCTATGCAAGTCACTGCCGAAGACCGCCAAACACAACACATACTTCAACGCCTCACGCACGATGGCGGTTGACATCTTCGAACGGCCCACCTGTCGATCCCAAAACTTGATGGGGAATTCCTTCACCCTGGCCCCCAGCCGCTCGGTGTAGTAGACAGCGCCGACCTGGAAGCCATAGCCATGAGCCGAGATCATATCCCACGGGATACGCCGGAGTAGCTCACGCCGATAACAACGGTAACCGCCCGTGCAGTCGTGGGTTTTGAGCCGCAAGAGCAGGCGCGAGATCAAGTTTCCCCCCACGCTGATAAAACGCCGGTTCAGCCCCCAATCGGGAGTGCTGCCCCCCTTCACGTAACGCGAGCCAATGACGAGGTCGGCGTCCTGGATCGCCACCAGGAAGCGGGGCAGGTCAAGTGGATCGTGCGAAAAATCACAATCCATCTCAAAAACACAATCGTAGTTGCCGGCCAAGGCCCACTTAAACCCGGCAATGTAGGCCGGCCCCAACCCCTCTTTGGCAGGACGGTGGAGTACGTGGACATTAGGATACGCGCGGCTCAGGTCATCCGCAATGAGACCTGTACCGTCAGGCGAATTATCGTCAACGATCAGGATATCGAGAGGGATATTCTGCACCAGGACAGCGTGGATGAGAGGAGACAAATTGTCCGCTTCGTTATAGGTTGGAAGCACAATCAACGGATGGTTACATTGGGTCATAGCTACCTCCTTCGCAAGTGAAAACTGTTCTTGCCCATATCTGACAGGGTTAATTCCCCAATCCCTCGCCCAACTGGCCTTTCGCGCATTGGTTCAACAGGATAAAGATGTTCTCTTCGGGGTCAATCACGCCACGAATACCGCTCAAACCGGTGCGCGCCCCGGCCGCAAAACCACGCGCCCACCAGATTGAACCGAGCAACAATATCAATAGCAGACCAGGGCTTTTTAGCGCCTCCCACCGCGCAAAACCGAAGAAAGCCGTGAGGGTACGCAGATATTTGAATATGCCCAGAAAAGGCGCCGAAAGCCAGGCCAACCATGGACGATGCGCAATGGCAGATCCTTGCATTTGAGTACGAGACAACGTTACGCGCGTCACCCGTCCGATGCGGTGTTGATGTGAAAGATAGCCTATCAGACTATCCCGGCAAAAGTGCTTCACGCGGATCGCAGGATCAAACCATACCGCAAAGCCGTTACGGTATAGGAGATAGTTAAACAACAAGTCTTCCTGTGGATAGTAAGCGTTGGGGAAGCCCCCATAGCGTTCAATCAAATTTCTCCGATAAGAAATATTACAGGTCGGCACATGCATGACCGGATGAGATGAGCCGGTGGGCAAGAACTCCCGGAATTCCATCAAATGCCCGGCCCAGGCCAGCGAGTTATAGGGGTTGCCCAATTCGACCGCCCCCCCCACAATCTGATGGCCGGCGGTATGCTGCGCTGCGATGCGGGCCGTCCAATCGGGGGCGGCAATGCAATCAGCATCAATGAAGGCGATGATTTCACCTTTAGCAATTTCGACACCTTTGTTGCGCGCCGGCCCAGGGAAGGCGCGATGGGGAAAATGGAACCAGCGCAACTCCGGATAATGGCGCCGCGCGACTTCCAGCGTATTGTCTTCCGACGAATCCACCAGAATTACCTCTCCGGGCGCTTCATCCTGACGATAGAGCGACTCCAGACAGGCTAAGATGGTTTGCTTGCTGTCATAACAAGGAATGACTACAGAAAGGTCGTTCGTCGTGAACATGTCTTATCCTATGCAGGCTCGGTCATGGCAACATGACTTTCGTCGCCACTCGCGCCAATGTGGGAATGTCATGGAGCAAGTTAGTGTAAGAAGCATTGGCCAGTGGACAATAACACTCTTTAGCCGCAATGCTGCGGCGTACCGCCTCGGCCTTCTTGCCAAACCAAATCGCCGAGAAATCATAATTGACCTCTCTCAGGTTGCCGAGATTATCAGCGCGAACGCAACAAGGCCACACCGTACCGTCGGCGTAAATTTGGGCGCTCGCCCAACCGGCGTAGCAAGGCATGACCTGCTTTTGCTCGTTGAGAATTCGTTTGACCAACTGATAGTATTCGATCCGGAATGCCTCCGAAATACGGGCTATTCCCCGATAGTGACAGCGCTTGACATGACCTATCAAGCGATCAATGGCCTCCGCGTAGACTTCCGGCGCAGGCGTGATCGGCAACCCGATGGTGTCGAGTTCTACACGGGATTCAGCGATCTCTGTGATGAACTGATCCGCTCCCGACGCATCGGCGTATGCGGTCACTTCGCCCAAATCACCAACGTTGAACACGGAAACCACCGTATGAATGCCAATTGCCAGGTTCGGCAAATCTTGACGTAGTTCGAGCAGCGCCTTGAGGGTGTGCTCAAATTTCTTGAAATTACCCGGCACGCCGCGAATTCGATCATGTTTTTCGCCGAGGCCATCCAGCGAAAGATTAATAATGATCTGCGCCTTGCGGCAACTTTCGGCAATCCGCGCCACCCGTTCGGGAATGATGTCAAGAATAGCATTCGTAGGAATGTTGATGATGCCCGGACGACAGACCCGATAGGCCATCTGCGCCAACTCGACGGTCAAACTGTTCAAGAATGGTTCACCGCCGCTGATCGTGAACCAATAAGGCGCTTTGCCTAAAGATTGGAGCACTTTCTCCCACTCGTCCAACGTCAGTTCAGTTTCACGCTTTTTCCAAATATTACAGGTAAGGCAACGTGAGTTACAACGCGGCGATGGGGTCAGGGTAAGATTCACCGGCAATATTCTGGGCCAATTGAACCGGCGATACAGTTTGAAAAATGGGATGCGGGCGAGCACACCGAGCATTGAGTTCATAGCTTTTCCGCCAGAATTCCAATGTGATGACCAAACAAACGCTTAAGAAATGGCCATGGGCTATTCTCGAAAAACGCCAGGCGCCGCAGCTTCTGGTGAACTTCAGGATAGCGTTTTGAGTCGTAGTAAGGGAGTGTTTCCGGTTCCCACTTCATACGATTCTCAGGTTTGGCTTTCTGCGGCGCACGCTTAAGAAAAGGCAAAAAATCCATTATCAATTGAGCCGGGTCTACGATGTCAGGCCACCAGGGGCAATCCAGATAGAAGAACTCGCAGAGACGCAACCCCTTACCTGCCAGCAACCCCAGCCACACAGCCGGTCGCATCCAGATAATATCCCCATGATCCCAAGGGTGATGAGCAACCCTATGCTGTAAGCGGTGGAGCCAAAACGAGTAATTACCGGCATTGGGCATACAAAAAAACACGTAACGCCGGCTGACGCGAGCCATTTCGGCGAGCAGCGCCTCAGGATCCGCGGCGCGAGGCAAGACGTTGAAATTCCACACTAGGTCATACGACCGGTCAGGAAAGCGAATATTGGGGGTAGTTAAAATTTCGAGAGATGCTTGCGGCGCGTGGATTTTCCACACCCTTTCGGCATAGGCCGCCTGAGCTGAATCGGTCAAATGCAGCGTTACGTGGATTCCCTGACGGCCCAATACGATCGAATTGATCCCCGCAATCCCCGTCATACCATCCCCCGGGCCTTCCAGGACCGATTGGATATGACATGCTTTTTGGATATGCTGCAACACACGATTGAGCGCCCACCGCTCATAAGTGGTGCCCAGGCCGGTATCGGCCAATGTGATTGATGTGGTTTCAGTCAAGTTTTTGCCCATTCTCTCTTGTAGGTGTCGCCCAAGTTGCGGACAGGCCCAGTTGTGCGGCTATGTCACGTCGGTCCTACACTAAGAACCTATCCGAAAATTATGGCGATGCTGTACCGCTACGCCAGGCCTTGCGGCTAAAGCCGCTTTCAGGAAGGTATTTTTTCGTTGGCGGGCTGCGCCCGCCAACGAAA